>NZ_JBICTO010000004.1:581256-689583 GCF_043197715.1 Streptomyces sp. NPDC049040 | reverse complement strand
ACGCTCCCGCTCCTCCAACAACCCCATCACCGACGGCACCCGGCACCTCCACCGAAGAGACGACACGACACGTCACTCCTGCCGCCGAACCACCGACATCACACCTGACCAGCGGAAACGCAGCGAGCACCATCGGAAAGACAACAGCTTCTGACGGTATGGGGCAGGCCGGCTCTGCGCCGTGCTCGGCAGAAGGTGCGGTCTGCGGACCACGAGGTCGGGGCGGAGGCGGCGTGGGGACGGGGATCGTGGTCGGGCCGGGTCTAGCTTGACTCTGTCGGTGATCTTGGAGTTGCCCGGTACGGCAGCATGGTCAACGGGCATGCTCGGGTGGTTCTGATGACTGGTCCAGCTGTCGAGGTACCCGTTGTCCCTGCGTCCCCGGTGGGTGCCGGATAATCATCCGGCCTGGTCAGGCCGCGTGGTGGTACTCGTGGAGGGTTCCTCCGAGTCGATCTCGCCGGGCGAGGAAGGCGGGCGGCCCTGGACGGACTTCAAATTCTATATCCGCAAAGACGGGGAGGATAAGTTCAAGCGTCAATCTCGACGAGCCGGACTGGATAGAGCTGCGGAGAGCGGCGGGTCAGATCAAGTGAGGCGAAAGGGGTCACGCCAGGCGAAAGGAGAACCCGTGATCGACGAGGAGGCGCTGCTCAGGGCACATTACCCGGACCTGGTCCCGGCCGGCGGGCTGGTGGCGGCCATGGCCGGCCTGGCCCGGGTGACCGGCGTGCCGCTGTCCAGCGTCGTGCCCGGCGGGCAGTCGTCAGGGGTCCGCTCGGCAACGGTGCGCAGCCCTACCGGCTACTTCGCCGTGTATCTGGACACCGAGGAGCGCGACTTCGTCGTGGTGTTCTGGGACCGGGGAGTCAAGATGGGCGGCGGCGCCACGGCGGATCTGGACGAGGTGGTCAGAGCTGCGTCCGCCTGGCAGCAGGGGCTGCCGCTGCGCGAGATGAAGGCGCGCGCCGGCTTCGTGTACTACGACGAGCTGGGCGAGGCGCACGAGGCGGGGGCGGCGCAGGCGGTTGCCGTCAAGTGGCGGATGCTGCGGGAGGGCCCGCAGGAGGACATCGGGGCGCTGGCCCGGGCGGCCGAGCCGGTGCCCGAAGTCGCTTGCTTGTTCCCGTACTTGAGTCACTCGGTGTTGCTGCTCAGCCGGTGCACGGGCTATCCGTACACCCACGACACCCCGTGCGTACGTCCGCCGGTCGGCAGCTTCGGCTTCCAGGTGCTGGCACCCGACGGCTCCCGGATGTTTGCCGAGACCGAGACCGCTGAGGAGGCCGTCCGCGCCCTGGCTGCCGCCCTCCCCCCGGACTGCGGTCCGGCCCGCCGGGGCACAGCGGAGGACACGGAGCAGCAGGAGGACTGACAGCCGTCGGGCCGTGCGACCGGCTGGCCCGCAGGCCAATGGGGTTCGGTGTTGTCCTTGCCGGAAACGTCATCCGTGCAGGTCAGGCTGCATGTCGGTATTCGTGGAGGATGCCGCCGAGGCGATCGTGTTTTCGTATGTCGAGGCGGTCGATCAGGCCTGTGTTGGTGATCGGTGGGGGCAACGGGTGCAGTGGTCGGGCGCTGGCGATGCCTTGGTGTGCCCGGTTCTCGTTGTGGAACTGTTCGAACTCGCGGAGCGCGTCGAGCAGGTGCCGGTGGTTCAAGATGAGTGCGGTCCAGGACTTCTCGTCGGCAGGTGTAGGCCCCGCGGGTGCCGAAAACCTCATCCGGGCAGGTCACGTGGCATGTTGGCGCTCGTAGGTGCTGTCGTCCTGGTCGCGAATCTGTACCGTGAGGCGGGCGACTTCGCTGGGGCGATTGGCGGCGGCAACCGGTGCAGTGGCCTCACGTCGGTGATGCTCGAGGTCGGGAGGTGCCCGTCGTAGAACTGTTCCGACTCGCTCGGGACATTGAGCGGGGTGACGCTGATCCCAGATATGGCTCCGGTCTGGTTGCAGGTGGGTCCCCGTGCGTACCCGGTGCAGTCGAACGAATGTCGGGGTTGTGTATTCCTGCCAACAGTGCAGCGCTGGAATAGCAGTGCTGAAGGAGGAGGATCCCGTGACCTGTCGGGGACCATCTGGGGACCACGCGGGGTGCGCGTTTGCAAGCGTTATTCGCGTAAGCGGTGATAATACCCGGAGAGTTAGTCCCGTTTGACGGGGAAATCACCTTGCTGGGGGTCAAGGGGTCGCAGGTTCAAATCCTGTCGTCCCGACCAGCGTTTTCGCAGGTCGGAGGCCGTTTCCGCAGAGATGCGGGGGCGGCCTTTTTCGCGTGCTCTCCAGCTGCTGTCGCCTGTTGTCGCACCGGCCGTGGCTTTTCCCGTCGGCCTGCCCGGGCGTGACCTGCGCTTTCGTGTTCCGCGTCGATGATGGGATGCCTGTGGGGCTCGAAAAGTCGTCGCTGCAGGTCAGGCTGCGTAGGGGTACTCGCTGATGGTACCGCCGAGGATTCGCGTACGGAGGAGGCGGCGTCTCTTGAGGTCGTGCGCAGTGACGGGCGGTTGGTTGGCGTTTGGCGGAAGTTGATTGCGGGCTCGATGGGGGCGGTGCTCGTTGTAGTGCCGTACGTAGGTGGCCAGTACTTGTCGGGCGTGGGCTTGGTTCACGATGAGGACGTGGTCGAGGGCTTCGCGGCGGATAGTTGTGGATGCCGAAAATGCCATCCACGCTGTTCAGCGGGCATTTCGGCGGTCTGCGGCCCTGGCGGACGACGGCCCTGTTTTTGAACTTGTTCATGCTGGGGCGGACCTTCCGTTGAACGTGTTCAGGTGAATCGCATTCGGCGCTCGCCCGGGGCGGGCTGAAAGTCGCGATGAGCTGCATGGATGAGGTTTTCGGCAGGGACACCGCTCGTTGGCCGGCACGGCAGTCCAAGGCGAGTCACCGGCCGAAGGGATCAGCCACCTCGTCGGCCAGGGCGCGCAGCCGCACGAGGTCGCCGACTCGGCTTCTTGCGGGGCTACTTGCTGCGGAAGCAGGGCGAGTAGACGTCGAACTGGATCAGCGGGTCGCCGTACTTGAGGTTCTTCTCCCAGGTCACGTCCATCTGGATCTTCGTCGCCAGGTGGGTGGCCAGGATCTCCTGGTTCTTGCTCATGCTGGAGTCCGGGCCGTTCCTGACGATCTTCCATCCTTGCCCGGGCAGACTCGCGGCCAGGTTGGCCATGCCCTTGCCCAGGGCGGTGTTGTCCTTCGAGTGCACGGTCCACATTTGGGACAGCACGCGGTCGGGGCTGTCGTCGTTGTCGTCGTCGCACGACATGTCGGCCGGGGTGCTCCGCGGCGGGAAGGCACCCACCTGCCGGCCGGTGACGCGGGCCGTGTCCATGACGACGGCGGACTGGGTCATGACCTCGCTCCTGACGGTCGCCGCGTCGCGCTCGGGCGTGCCGTCGCCCCCGCAACCCGCGGTCAGGGCGAGGACGCCCACGACGGCCGCACCCCGCCAGGCCACGGCGAGCCGCGTCACCGCCCGGACTCCTGTGTGGAGACGAAGAAGCGGGAGTAGAGGGAGAAGGAGATCAGCGGATCCCCGAGGTCCGTGTTCCGCTCGAAGGTCGCTTCGAGCTGGATGTGTGTCGCCAGGTGGGTGGCAAGGATCTCCTGGTTGCGGTTCCGGCTGGAGTCGTGACCGTTGCGCACTACGTGCCAGCCGTTCTCCGGCAGCCGTTGGGCGAGTGCGGCCATTCCCCCTTCCAACGCCGGCTCGTCCACGCCGTGCAGCGACCACAGGTGCGTGACGTTGTGGAATGCGTCGGGGTCCTGGCCCTGGTCCCAGGGCAATTCCATGGGGCCGCCCTCGGACACCCTTCCCCTGACCTGCACCATGTCGAGCACGGCGCTGGACAGTTCGGAGACCTGGACTTTCACGTCCCGGGCGGAAAGCAACTGCGGCTGGTAACCGAGACGGTCGGACGCGTCGTTCATTTTCCCCACTACCTCGGTGCTCCGTAGGGCGACTGGTGTGTCAGTTTAATGTTGTCGTACCGGCCGACGACGACCTCGGCCTGGTTCTTCAGGCTGACCGACGGCTGGCCGTTGTCCATGTTCCAGTACGCACTGTGGTTGTGCGCGTCCGACGCCATGATGTTGCCGCCGAACGCCGGGTCCGTCGGGATGTTCCCGCCGCCGCCCAGG
Organism: Streptomyces sp. NPDC049040; assembly: GCF_043197715.1. NCBI lineage: Bacteria > Bacillati > Actinomycetota > Actinomycetes > Kitasatosporales > Streptomycetaceae > Streptomyces > Streptomyces sp. NPDC049040. Next base: position 685,444 of record NZ_JBICTO010000004.1, on the reverse strand, counting down.
CCCATGAAGCGTCCGCCGTCGCGGACGACGTGGTCGAGGCCGCCGCCACCCTCCGCCCACATGTGGGTGGGGTCCAGACCGAGGTCACCGGGGTGCTTGGCCTGCATACCCGGGCTGCCGACGGCGATCACGTCGTCGACGGGCAGCGGGTCGGCGACACCTACCTGGTGGTCGGGATAGTCGTACTTGGCGGTGTCGCCGATCAGCGTGCTGCCGTAGCTGTGGCCGATCAGCGTGGTGTGCGCGTGGCTTCCGGTGGCCGCCTGGTGGGCTGCCGCGTTGCCGTCGAGGAACTGGCGCAGTTCGGGCGCGCCAGCGTGCGCGTACTTGTCGTCGGTGGCTGCCGGGATGTCGTCGGGGGCGTTGTAGTCGAACCATGTGATGGTGGAGATGTTCGAGCCGGAGTCCTCCTGGTTGCTGGCCTGCCACAGGTTCACCCCCCGGTTGATGTCGCCGCCGATCTTGTCGAGCTTCGACGTCGTGCCGGGCACGTAGATGGCCGTGTGGTCCGCGGTGTCGGGGTTGCCGTTGGCCAGGATGACCTTGCCGTCGCCCTTGCCCTCGGGGTCGAAACCCAGGAGGTACGCCTCGGGCAGGCCGTTGGTGCCGGTGGCGTCGAAACGGGCCTGGATGGCGTCCATACCCTTGACCCGGCCCCTGATGTGGGACATGTCCCGGTACTTGTCGCCGTACATCGCGTTCCACACCGTCCATTCCGGGGTGTGGACCCCGCGTCCCGAGGGGTCCGCGATGTCGGCCCACACCTCCTTGGGCGGCGGGGGTATCGAGTCCAGCTGCGTCTGGTAGTTGCCGCGGGTCTCGGCGAGGACCGTGCGGTTGGCCTCGTCGCGTACGGTCGCGGGCAGGCCGTCGAGGGCGCCGATGCGGTCGGGGTATGCGGCCAGGTAGTCGGCTTGGTCCTTCGGGGACAGGCTCTTCCACCAGTCGGCGTTGTCCTGCGGCTTGCCGTGCTTCGGCGGCGGTTTGAGGTGGCTGAGGTAGGACGCGGCGTCCTTGTCGACGCCGGCCATGTCCTTCTGGGCGTCGGCCCAGTCCGCCGCGGAGACGGTGAGGTCGTCGTCGGCCATGAGCTTGCGCAGTTGCGGCGCCCACTTGTCGTCGGCCGCCGTGGCCTCGCGCAGGGCATCGGCAATGCGGTCGGCGATGTCCTGGGCCACGGCGTGGTGCGGGTTGGGGTCGAAATGGGCGGCCTGGTGGTCGATCGCGCGGACCGAGGCGTCGGCGGCGCCGGTGACCGTACCGCCGTGGACGGGCTTGCCCTTGTCCTGGCCGCCCTCGGGATAGGTGACCGAGCCGTCGTCGCCGACGGTGAACTTGTGGGCCGCCGCGTCCGCGACGGCCGCGTCGAACTTCGCCTTGGCCGGCGTGATGTCGGCGACGAAGGCCCGCAAGGCCGTACTGACCAGGCCGCATTCGACCTGGACGTAGTGGAAGTTCTCCGCGGCCTCACTGAGTTGGCGGTGCGCTGCGTCCGCGCCCACGCCGGCGAGCTTGGCGACGCGCATCTTCGCGCTGATGCCGTTCTCGATGTCGCCCTTGCCCTGGTCGGCCATGTCGCTGAGCGCGCGGTAGCCGTCGGCGAGGCCTTCGAACTGGGCGGTCTTGAGGAACTTCAGAGCGGGTAAGTCCACAGGTCAGCCCGCCTGGTTCTGACCGCCGACGGCCGGGGTGTCGTTGTAGCCGTCGTCGAGCGTGTCGAACTCGGCCCTGACCACCTCGTCGCTGGCGTGCAGGGTCGCGCCCGCCGCCTCGAGCTGCTTCTGCAGTGCCCCGCACCGGGTCAGCAGGCTGTTGACGTAGCCGCCCCAGGTGGGGTGCAACTCGGCCTGGGCCGTGAGGGTTTCGAAGGTGCAGTCGGAGAACTGGAGGCTGGTGTCCATGCCCTGCTGCGCCTCGTAGAGCTTGGTGCCGGCCTTCGACAGGTTGTCGGCCAGTGCGCCCACACCTTTGGCGGCGGCCTTCCACGCGGCGATGTCCGAGGCCGTGCCCGCGTCACCGCCCGTGGTGTCGGGAGTGCCCCCGCCGTCAGCGGCGGCGTCGGCGTGCGCCAGCGTCAGCACCGGCCTGTCGGCCACCTCCTGCTTGATCCCGGCCCATTCCGCTTCGAATGTCACGGCCCCCCACCCCTCCCCGATCACGTGCGTCACTTCAGGTGATCCTCGCCCCCACGCTACCGGGCGGCGCACGGGTCGGGGCATGAGTAGCCGTACTCAGTTCACCCCTCGGCCGAGGTCTTCGGTGCGTCGGGGGCGGACTCGCGGAGCACAGCGAGCAGGGCGAGCAGCAGGGCGCGTTGCCTGCCGGACAGCCCGCGGGTCGCCCGTTCCAGTGCGGCCCTGCGGCAGCTCCAGCGTGGCCGCCGACCCACCGGCGGCCCAACGCCCGCCGGTAACCCACCGGAGTCGGCGCAGTTCCATCGCGCCGCGAATGACCTGTTCCCCGCCATTATCAGGGATTCCCCACCGTCAAGTTCTGGTTGGTGTGCGGCGGGTGAGCGACCGCACCGGTTGCTCACCCGCTTGCACCGTCGCGCCGCTCACCGCCGTTCCATGGCTGTGACCTGCGGTAGTGATGTCGGTGGAACGCCTGCCGGGTACAACGGGACGGGGGTCCACCCGTGGAATCGACCTAGGTTGGAGGGATGTGCGACGACCAGGATCCGGAGCGTGGCGAGTGGCAGCCGGCTGCACTGCCGCAGGCCGACGGACCGCTGGTCGACGTCACCCTCCCGGACGGGCAGCACCTGTTCGCCTTCGTGATATCCCGCCGCAGGGAACCCGACGGCTGGTGGTATGACCTGCAGATTCACCTGCCCATCAAGGGCACCGACCGCGGCCGGCTCTTGGTCCTGCCTGCCCCGGTCGACTTCCGCACCCCGGACGCCCTCTGCACGCCCGTCGACGACCAGCCCCACGATCAAGTCCCCACCGAACGGCTCGGCACAATCCCAGCTTGGAAGATCGAAGAGCCGGTATACTTCAGCACCCGACGCGGCCCGGCCCGCATCGTGCACCGCGGCGACTGCCACGCGGCCCGAGACCTCGCCAGGCCCGCCAACACCGAGCAGGCCCGCGCCGTCCTGACACGCGAGGACGCCGACGCCCCCTGCCCGCTGTGCCGACCCGACCGGCCGCTGCACGCCGGCCGGGCTGCTTCTCACCCGATGTGAGGTTGGTAGTCGATTTCACCCGGACACGCCGAAGGGCCCGCACCCGTGAGCGCGGACCCTCCCGTGACGCCGTGGTCTGCACCCGCATTGGACCCGGAGATGCCGGTACCTCCGCCGCCGACCTCGCCGTAGGCACGTTCCTCGGCGCCGTCGCGGCGCTGGACAACGCGGCGACGGATGCCACGAGTCGGCGCGGCGGCCGGAATCGATGAGGAACGCGCCCTTCTTCGCCCGCACGGTGAACGCGATCTTCCCTCCCGCCCGCTCCAACCGGCAGAAGTCCGACCAGGACCCGGCCACCTGGATGCCATCGGCCCCCGAGGCCACCTGCCGCTACGTCGGTCGGCGACTGGATCAGCGTAAAGCTCACCTGGGGCCTGACCATCGACCCCGCCGAACGCGACGCCCTCACCCGCCTCGCCGACAACTGCCCCGACCAGGACATCCCCTACGCCCCCGCCTCCTGACCTCCAGGCAACCAACTGCCGAGCCTCCGGCAGTTGGCGGTCGGGCATCGGGCATGGCCAGGACGCGGGGCATCCGCCCGGCCGCCTCCTGACAACCCAGCGCTGACGCCCCATGGAAACAACGAAGTGAACGACCCCATGCACCCGCCCAGATGCGCACGCTCGCCGGCGCCACCACCGCCCTGGCCGCGGCACTCGCCGGCTTCGCGTCATTCCAGAGATCACGGATTCGGGGCTGCCCATGGGTCGTCGCACACGTGGCCGGCGTCGGTGGAGGCGAATTCCCGCCGCTTTGCCCGGTGCTGACGTGCCTCTTCGCGCTGGGCGGCCACGTGGTCCCGCTCGCCGAGGCGTGGGACAGCGGTGCCTACGGCTGGACGCCCGCCCGCCGCCAGGACTACGCCAATGACCTCGACTGGAGCCGTAGCTTGGTCGCGGTCACAGCGCGGACGAATCGTCAGAAGGCCGACCAGGACCCCAGTACCTGGACCCCCCCGGCCGAGGACGCCCAGTGCCACTACCTCGCGGACTGGGTGAGCGTGAAGACTCGGTGGCAGCTCAGCGTGGACCCCGCGGAGCAGCAGGTGCTGATCACGCTCGCCTCCGCGTGCGAAGACGAGGAACTGGCCGTGCCGCTGGCCTGAGCAGGACCTACACCACGCCCCCGCCGTGTCCTCCGGGACCGGGCGGGGCTTTCGTCGTCTCTGCTCCCGGCCGCCCAGGCTGGTACCCCGATCGGCGCTCACCGGCTGCGGCCCGGGCTGGTGGATCACACGATGGGCGCGAGGTCGCCGGCCGGTGGCCCGCTCGTCACCCAGCAAAGGGGATCCCGATGCCCATCCCAACCGCCCTCGCACTGGTCCTCACCGCTTCGGCCGGCACCGCAACCACCGCTGCTGCTGCCGACCGCCCCTCCGTGGAGATGTCCAGCTTTCTGTGCCCAGCAGAAGACGGCGTCATGGTGCAAGGCCCCGACGTGCCCCTCGTGGTGGTCGCCTGTCGCGGCGAGTAGACAACATTCTGGGCGGTGCGGGGACTGGGCCGGCCGGTTGCGCAGCCGGGCCTCACCCGTTGGCTCGACACCCCCGTCTTGATCGGGCAGCCCCTCAGCTCAGGTGCAGGACCGCGAGCGCGGTCGTCCAGTCGGCTGCGATCGCCCACTGGGCCTGAGCAAGGGTGACGGTGTTCGCGCAGACTGCGGCATGCAGCTTGTTCTCGACTTTGTCGTTGTCGTTGTTGGGGCCGGAGCCGGCCTTGTGCCCGGGAGCGGGCGGATGCGGAACTGTCCGGGGGTTCCTGAGTCGGGAATGAGCATTCCAGGCCACCAGTGAATGGCCTGCTGGCGCGATCGCCGTTGCCCGACTGGTGCCGTTCGTGCGGCACTACGTCAACATGCTCGGCCGGTACTCCTTCCAGCGCCCCGACCTGCCCCGGGCTCCGGCCGCTGCGCGACCCGGCCGCGGCCGACGAGGGATGAGCGGCATCAGCTGGCCGTGGCGGCGTTGGTGACAGCCACATCACTCCCAGCATCCGCCGCTTCGCCAGCGAACAGATCAAGTACGCGACCGGCTTCCTGCACTGGCTCGACGAGCGGAACACCATCCTTGCGTCATGCGGCCAGATCGACATCGATGCCTGGTTCGCTGAGAACCCCGAGCATGCCCGTACCCGCCTGAGAGGCTTCCTCAACTGTGCCGTGCAAGGCCGCCACTGCCCACGTTCCCTGGCCGTCGCCGCGATGAAGATCTCCCGCCGGCCCGCGCTGAGCGGGGACAAACGCCTCGCGCACTTGGGCGCCTACTGACCGATGGGGAGACACCGATGCGGCTCCGCGTCGCCGGCGTCATCGTTCTCCTCTACGCACAGCCTCTGAGCCGCGTCGTCCGGCTCACCGTGGACGACGTCGTCCACGACGGCGATGCCGTGCTACTCCGTCTTGGCGAGAGCCGCCCGCGCCGGTTCCCGCGCCGGTCGCCGCCCTGCTGCTGGAGCACATCGCTACCCGCGCCAACATGAACACCGCCACCAACCCGGCCGCGCGCTGGCTCTTCCCCGGCCGCCGGACCGGCCAGCCGCTCGGCCCGAATCACCTGTCCGCGCTCCTGAACGAGGCCGGCATCTCGATCGCCGCTGCCCGGGGCGCCGCCATCCGGCAGCAGCTCCTCGAACTCCCGGCACCCGTCGTCGCGGACGCCCTCGGCTACCACGACAAGACCACCGGCCGACTCCGCAACGAGACCGACGGAACCTGGAGCCGATACGCCCCAGGGGATCACACAGGGCCACCCGCGGGTTGGGTTCCTCGGGGAACCAGCGACAGTTGAATACGAGAGCACACCAGTAGAGCCCCGACAGACGCTCTTGGCTCCCCCGCGGGAGGCATCTGGACCTCAGCCGGTGAGCGCGCCGCCCACTGATGCGGCCGGCACGGCCAGTGCGTCCTTGGGAAGAGATACCGCGCCGAGAGGCCTGCCGTAGTCTGTCAGGTTCATCGTCGCTGTGACTTTGACACTGCCGAAGTCGCAGGCCAGGATGATACGGGTGATCTGTCCGCCCTTGGTGACCCATACGTCGGCGGTCGCCGGGAGCCGGTCACCGAGCTTCACCATCGCGGCTTCGACCTTCTCGCGTTTCTCCTTGACCAGCCGCAGAAGTAGGGACTTGTAATCCAGCTTGCCGGCGTAATGCACGGCCGGAACCCCGTTCACGTTCTCCTTGCCGACCTCGGTGTAGTCGTGCGCCATGGTCACCTGGCGCAGGACGTGTTCCGGATCGTTGAGGGGCGCGCGCAACAGAGCGTGGGCCTCGGCCTTGTCCCGGGACGTGGAACGCCACGCGGTGTCGCCGTTCGCTTCCTCGGGCATCCGGAAGTAGACGGTGGTGCCGTGGAAGATCTCGTCCAGGGGTACCGCACCATCGGTGGAGGCACCAGTCTTCGCCAGCGAGACCCTCAGCCGCCCGTTGTCGGCCTTCATGTCGAAGGTTCCCTTCACCGTGGTGGTGAAGTCCTGGCCCATGCCGGTCACCCTGATCCTGTCATCGATCCGGGCCGTGCTCTTTGTCGCGGCGTCAACTGCCGCCTTCACCACGGGGCCTGCGTCAACGCGCGTAGCCGGAGAAGCCCCCGCCGGTGTCGTCTCCCGGCGGGCGTTGGCCGCGTGCGGCTGCCCGTTGGAGGCTGAGGAGCACGCGGAGCCGAAGACGGCGATGGCGCTGATGCTGATGAGAGTGGCTGAACGCCGCATGGAGTCTCCGTAAGTGCTGGCAAGGCAGACCTCCCCCTTGCTGTAGAACTCGCATTCTATTGTCAGTAGCGCTGGACTGCGGCCCCAGTTTTGCGTCGCTCACGTCTGTGAACAGCAAGAGAAGCGAGCTGAGGGCTGCGGTCTCAGCCGGAAGGTCACACGCGGCGTCAAAGAGCGGCCGAGGCACTCGACGATCGGTCCGACTCAGAGACGGTCCTTCTGCCACTCCGTGACCCGCCCGCTCAGCGAGACGGGCGAGACGTGGAGCCGATACGCCGCTGGAGATCACACATGGTCACCAGCGGACTGCGGTCCTCGGGGAACTGGCGACAGTCGAATACGCGAGCCCACCAGTATCAACCCCCGATCCGCACCGCTTGCGGCCGGGGTGAGCCCAGGCCGCGAAGGGAGGGGCCAGCGCTCAGCCAATGACCGCAGTCCGTCGAGCAGTCCGCAGGCCACAACGCCGGTAAGCCCATCGGTCGGCAGCCTTGCGCCTGGCGGAGTGCACTTGTTCCGGAGCTGCGGTATTCCGGTGAAGAGCCGCCGCAGGAGCCCGTCCGCTTCTGCCCCTGGGCGGGCGCTCCTGGTCAACCGCACGGCCTACGGCAGCGAATGGCGATGCGGTGTGGCGGACAGACATCTCGGTCGCCCGGACGGCTTCGGCATGGGAGCCTCACACCCGTGGCTACTGAAGACGAGGTGGGGGCGCTCCATCGAGCGCGGCTACGACGACGACATCTACGAGTGCACCAACGACCTTTACTGCCGAAACTGGCTACACGAGGCGTGGCTTCTACTGGACGAGCACATCGTTCAGCTCTGGACCCAGCAGATCAGAGCTCTGGATGACCGGTACAGGGTCGCGACCGTCGATGATGACGGCCACGGACTCGGCCAGTTCCACAAACTTCCTGGCCCCGACCTGTGGTGGTGGCGACGATACCCCCGCGTCCTCACCGGGGACCTTGGGCGCTCGCTTCGCTCTGTGCAGGACGAAGAGCGGCCCGCCGCGGGGTGCGGCGGGCCGTGATGGGCGTGCTCAGGTCATCCTTTGAGCGGTTAGAGAGGGTGTAGTTGGCCGGGCCGGCGGGAGTACTCCTAGCTCTCGCTACTCCTCGCTGGAAGGAGGCCGGTCGACGAATACGCGCAGCTGGCGGCCTGCAGTCGTCTCGATGAGCCGGAGGACCCCAGGGTCCTTGGCTGAGAGGGCGTTCGTTGCTGTCTCGCACCAGTCGTCTCGCTCGAGAAGTGCCAGATAGTCGTCCCGATAGGACTGCCAGCGCTGAAACGGCCCGATCGAGCCTGAGTCACCGTGCTCACCCAGACTGTCCGCCAGCCACGCCGCGAGGCAAAAGCGGCTTGCCGTGGGCCTCAAGCGCTTGAGGCTGCCTAGGTGGGCAGCCACTACCTCCTCGGCATGTGGGTAGCGTGCCAGGGTCATGCCCATGCCGGCGCTGTAGGTCATCACCAGGAGCAGTCGACCGGTGTGGTCAGTGACGTCGGTGTCCACGCAGGGTTCGGTGATGGCTTCGTGGAGGCCGGTGGTCTGAGCGACTTTGCCGACGAAGTAGGCGTTGAGGAAGTCACCGTCGCATGCCCTGCGGAGGAGCCAGGGCTGAGCAACGGGATCGTCGAGTCGGCAGAGGGCCTCGACGACGTAGACGCGTCCCCACCCGGTGACTCGATCAGCGAGCCAGAGGAGAGCCTCGGTGCCTCCCGGCTGTCTTTCCAAGGCGTGCGCCGCGAGCGGACCGAACCGGTTGGACAGCAATCCGATCGTTTGGATCAGGGAAGTGTCGTCGACCGATCCGACGGCCGCGATCAGGGCGAGGCCCACGGCTGCTGAGCAGCGGTCGGCTGCGTGTCGGACCAGCCACCGACCCGTCTCGCGGACGCGTTCCGTGTCCGCCCGCTCAGCGGCGGCGGTGATGTGTTCGTTTGGGTGAATCGGGATGTAGATGTCGTGGAATGCGTCGGCCAATTTACTTGGAGGCGCGGTGGGACTGGCGAAATGCGTGTCCAGGATGAGCGCCGCGTCCTTGCCTGCCGCGCGTCGGTCCTTGGGCGGCTTCGGCCGAGGGTGACGACGGTGCAGCGCATCGTCGGGGTACGGTTCCCCGTCTCTCGGTAGCGGCTCTTCCGGGGTCAGCCGGTGGAGCTGCAGGGCGTACTCGAAGAGGGGTGTCCGTGAGTCGGGCTGTCGTGGCCCGATCGAGCTGCTCATCGGCGGGCGGAGGACTCGATTCTTTTGATCATGGCCCTCAGCATGCCACGACGGTCGTTTTCGCAACAGGCTCTCGACGCGGTGCGGCGTTGTAGCGAACACATCTCCGGCTCCGGCTCCGGCATCCGCAGCAAGCTCAGGCCTTGGGCTCGCGTCGGGCGGCGATGTAGTCCGTCCAGTCGCGCTTCGCCAGGGTGGCCCATCGGGTTGCGTTGTGGACGCTCGTACCGGTGACTTCCGCGAGGATGGACGCCGGGACGTCGTTGGCCAGGGCGAGGCGGGCTGCGTTGCGGCCGGCGAGTCCTGTCAGGTCGGCTTTCCGGAGTTGGATATGCATCGACTGCATTCACAGCGGCCGCGCCGGGTTGGAGCCTGGGAAGCGCCACGGGGTGGTCCTGGCGGAGCGGTTGTTCTGCCAGGCCGCTTCGGCCAACTCCAGTCGCTGGCCGACCAGAGCGGAGATGCGTGGTGGCAGGTCCACCTGGTGCCCGTTCAGGCGAAGGCGCACGGCCTTGCCCTCCCGTACGACATCGCTGGTGGTGAATCGGAGGATCCTGCTGATCTGCAGGCCCAGGAGCAGGACCAAACTGCCGACCACGCGTGTCGCCAGTGAGAGGGTCTCGTCCTCGACGCAGCGCCGCAGTTGCTGCAGCCGCTCTTCGTCCTCGATGAAGACGCTGGGCTCTTCCACCCGTCGCCGCGGAACGTCGAAGTCGCGGGCGGTGAGCTTGTGGCGCTCCGCCCACTGCAGAAACACACGGATGTCCCTGCGATGACGCTTGCCCTGGGACAGCCACCGGTCGAGCGAATGAGTCCGGTCAACGACTCGGTGCCGGCCGCCGGAGCAGCCGACCGCGATCGTCACGTCGAAGTCCTTGGTGAGCTCCAGGTGCGCGTGGAGGGCCAGATCGGTGATCTGCATCGGCGATGCCGGGGGTGCGCAGCACGGTGTCGACGACTGCCTGGTCGCGGGCGGTCATCTCGCGCTTCTCCGGGTCGATGTGCGGGTCTCGGAAGGGGCGCAGGTCGATGAGCAGCCCGACGCCGAAGCGGTCAACGCCCAGATGCGGCAGTGTCCTGGACGCGTTGGAGGGCAAGTTCCCCAAGGCCCCACCTCGACGCCGCGCAGGGCGACCTGCTGGCGTTCACCGCGTTCCCCCGGGAGATCTGGCGGCAGATCTGGTCCAACAACCCCCAGGAACGGCTGAACAAGGAGATCCGCCGCCGCACCGACGTCGTCGGGATCTTCCCCGACCGCACCGCCGTCAACCGCCTGATCGGCGCCGTCCTGGCCGAGCAGAACGACGAATGGACCGAAGCACGCCGCTACATGAGCCGCAAACTCCTCACCAAAACCCGCATCCACCCGGAACGAGTCAGAAACCACCGAATCCGACCTGCCCACAGCACTCACCGCATAACATCAAAACAAGATCACCGAGTGGCCGTCGATACACCACTCCAGCGGACGTGACCCTGTGGCTGCCAGGCATCCTCTGAGGTGGGTTGCGGGAACTCAGTCGGCCCAGGACCAACATGAACCTCGGCAGCGCCGCGGGGGGGAAGGCGCCCCCGAGGGATACACTCCGCCCACCAGGACCGGACGGATCTTCGAATGGATCCGGTTTCAGCGGTTCGGGGTTCACTGCTTGAGATCCCATGGGGGGATTAGTGTCAGAATCCAAACCGACTCGGCCCACGGGCCGCCGGCGTCTTGTCGCCGCCTGCACGGCCGGCATCCTTTCCCTCGGCGCCTTCGCGCTGAGCACGGGCGCACAGGCCTCAGAGCCCGGTACGCACCAGACCCTGAAGCGGCCCACCGCAACCGACGCGCACGTTCCGCACATCGCCGCACCCACCACGTCGGTGAAGAAGTCGAAGCTGGCGGCGGACGCCGCAGCTCAGACCCCGGCGCCCGTCCGCTACGACATCGACGGTGACGGTGCCAGCGACCAGCTCTACCGGGACGTGCGCTTCGAGTGGCACGACTCGCCGGTCGGCGAGGATCGGTACCTGGGCATGTCCGCCGAGCAATACAAGGACGTGGTCACCCCGGGCAACATCGATGGGACGACCGGCCCTGACGTCCTGGGTCTGACCGCCGGTGGCAAGCTGGAGATGTTCAGCGGGTCGAACTTCCCGAAGTCCTCGTCGTGGACCAGCACGGGCTGGGCCGTGTACAACAAGGTCTTCGCGGTCGACGACGTGACCGGTGACGGCATCCCCGACATCGCCGCGCGGACCTTCGACGGGCACCTGTACCTCTTCCCGGGCAACGGGAACGGTGGGGCACCGTTCACGACGCGGCTGCTGATCGGTGGCGGCTGGGCGGTGTACGACCAGCTGACCAGCCCGGGCGACCTCGACGGTGACGGCATCAGCGACCTGGTCGCCCGCGACACCTCGGGGAACCTGTACCTCTACAAGGCCACCGGCAACGCTTCCGCGCCCTACAGAGGCAAGGTGCTCATCGGCACCGGCTGGAACACGTACAACCAGATCATCGGCCTAGGGAACAGCGACTCCGGCGTCGGCTACCTGGTTGGACGTGCCTTCAACGGCGACCTGTTCCGCTACTCGGTGAACGGCGCGGGTGGCTTCGAGTCCCGCGTGCCGGCTGGCGGCGGCGCCGACTACATCGACGTCATGGCCGGTATGGGCGGCATTCCGGACTGGGGAAAGAAGGGGCTCTTCGCGCTGACCCCGTCGGGGACGGTGTACGGCTTCGTCCCAGACAACAAGGGTGGGTTTTTCTCGCGGCAAATGGCGTCCGACCCGGAGTGGTACGCCGGTATCTCGGACTTCGTCCTGGGCGTCTCGCCGACGGACGCCGGCAACCCGGAGATGCTGCTCAGCGACGGTGGCACCCTCTACAACGAGGCCCGTCGCATGCCCATCACCACCGGCTGGTCGTACGGCCTGATGGTCGGCCCCGGTGACCTCAGCGGTGACGGCAAGAGTGATCTGCTGGCCCGGAACTCCTCGGGGCAGCTGTACCTGTTCAAGGGCACGGGCACCGGCACGGGTTACACCGGCCGCACGCTCGTCAGCTCCGGCTGGAACGCCTACAACGCCATCATCGGCGCCGGCGACATGAGCGGCGACGGCCGGACCGACATCCTGGCCCGCAGCACCGACGGAACGCTCTACCTGTTCAAGGGCACCGGCAACGCCAAGGCGCCGTTCGCGGGCCGGGTCAAGCTCAGCTCGGGCTTCGGCGGGTACAACAAGATTGCCACCGCCGGCGACATCGACGGCAACGGCCTGGCAGACCTGCTCGCGGTCAAGGCCTCGACAGGCACGCTCTACCGCTTCAGCGCCTACGGCACCGGGCAGTTCGCAGCCGGCGTCCCGCTGGGCAACGGCTGGAACACCTACAGCAAGCTGTTCTGACCGCCCCAGGTGAGACCCGCCGTAGGCACGACCCGCAGCAACGAAGGCGCCCCGTACCCCTCGTGGGTGCGGGCGCCTTCCGCCGCGACACCGCTCCGAAGCCATGATCAAGCTGGCGACAGCCGACCTGATGAGCCGTCGACTGACAGTGATGATGTTCGTGGTGACGCTGCGGGTGGGTCTGACCCTCCGACTGACTGACGTCTCGACTGTCCTGTTTGGGATTGTCGGCCCGCCGGGCGTCACCCCGCACACGGCCGGGCGGGCGTTTGTGACCTTATAGGAGCTTGGTCCAGAAGCCCCGTCACTGTCTTGTCCACCCGCTCGACCGGCGCGTGCCGCCCTCGGAACGGACACGCCACAAGGACGGACATGACCAGCATGACGCACGACGGCCCGCAGGTCACCGGCGGAGTCGACACCCACGGCCTGACCCACCACGCCGCCGTGATCGACCAGGTCGGCCGGCACCTGGCCGACCGGAAGTTCCCCGCCACGATCCGCGGCTACCGCGACCTGCTGGAGTGGATGCGCTCGCACGGCGCACTCGCGGGGGTCGGGGTCGAGGGCACCGGCGCCTACGGAGCCGAACTCGCCCGGGTGCTGACCGCCGCCGGAGTCGTCGTCGTCGACGGCGACCGCCCGGACCGCAAGATGCGGCGGATGAGGGGCAAGTCGGACCCGATCGACGCCTATGCCGCCGCGAGGGCTGTGCTGTCCGGCCGGGCCACCGGCGTCCCCAAGAGCCGGGACGGCGTGGTCGAGGCGGTGCGGGTGCTGCGGATCGCCCGCCGCAGCGCGGTCAAGGCCCGCACGCAGGCGATGAACCAGATCCGTGGCCTGCTGGTCTCGGCCCCGGCGGTACTGCGCGGGCAAGTCGGCGGCCTGGAGCGGGCCGCGCTGATACGGACCCTGGCCCGGCTGCGGCCCGGTCACGACCTCTCCCGCCCGCTGGCCGCGACGAGGGCGGCGCTGCGGCGCCTCGCCCGCCGTCACCAGGCACTGGACGAGGAGATCGCCGAGCTGGACACGGAGATCGGCCCACTCGTCAAGCAAGCCGCCCCGCAGTTGCCGGAGCTGTTCGGCCTCGGGCCGGAAACCGCCGGCCAACTGCCGGCCTCGGCTGGCGACAACCCGGAACGGATGCGGTCCGAGGCAGCATTCGCGCACCTGGCCGGTGTCGCGCCGATCCCCGCGTCTTCCGGCCGCACCCACCGCCACCGCCTCAACCGCGGCGGCGACCGGGCTGCGAACAACGCGCTGCGAACAACGCGCTGCACACCATCGTGCTCACCCGCATGCGCTTCGACGAGCGCACCCGCGCCTACGTCGACGCCGCACCAAGGAGGGACTGAACAAGAAGGACATCATGCGCTGCCTCAAGCGATTCGTCGCCCGAGAGGTCTACCGCGCGCTGACCAGCACACCAACCGAACGAGTCACCCAAACCGACCCAGCACCAACGGCTTGACAGCCATAGGAGCATCCGCGGAATCTACCCCGAATTGCTGGTCACAGGACTCTCCTCAGGTGATGAAGACGAACGGAGGCGGTTCGGCGCAGTGCCGTGACCGAGCGGGCTGTTCACGAATACCCCTGACCAGGCATCCCAGAGGCGTACGAAGATCGCTTCCCGTATCGGCGGAGATCGTTTCCCACCCGCCTGGGGCCGGGTCCTCCGCTGTCAGACGCAGGGGCAAGGATGGGCGGCATGACGAAGACCGCAGCGGACTACGCGTGGTTCGAGAACGACTTTCCAGACATCGCCGAGGCGTACTGCTTCACCCTCGTGCGGGGCCTGTCCCCCGCTGAGCTGATATCTCGGCTGGACGGACGACCGGAGGCCCCCTTGCAAGGCATAGCCGAAGTCGTCGACACTGCCTTCGCCCAGTACAACCTGGAGGATGGCGCCCGCCAGCTGATCGGCATGACGACTGTCGGCGCCTGGACGCTGCTGATCGAGCCGAACGGCTACCTCGGGGTCACCGAAGAGCGAGTCCTGCCTGCCTCCGCCGGGGCGAGCTGGGTCTCCCACTTCCTCAACGTCAACGCCCTCGGCACGTTCCTCTGGGCCGAGGACCAGGTCCTGCGGCTGTGCTTCGACCCCATGTTCCCGGAAGACCGCTGGGGCACCGCGCCCGACGTACTCCTCGACGCCATGGAGCGGATCGGCTTCCATCTCGAGGAGGAGGCCCCCGAAACGGATCTCTCCTCACCGGCAGCGTTCGCTCTGGCAGAGCACCTGACCGGCGTCGCCATCACTCCGGCGCTGCTCCAGGACACGACGTTCAACTGCGCCACCGTCCGGTTCCGGTGACTCCCAAGCCCGGGGCCGTGAAGGCGGCATGGAAGATGGCGCGGTGACGACCGTCAGTGACAATCACGTCAAGGTCCACTTCCGGATGGACATAGACAAGGACGGCTGGCCGCCAGCGAGCGTCGAAAGCCTGTGGGCGGTGGACTCGGCGACGGCACGGGCGGTTGGACAACTGCTGTGATCACCTCCCGGCACATCTTCACAACGGGTACGGTCCTGAAGAACTGCTCGTCGTGCGGTTCATGGACAACCCGTCGGAGTAGTGGCCCGCTCCGATCGACCGAAGCGGCCGGAGTGCCTTCTCGGGCACTCGCGCAGTGAAGGCGTCGTGTGCTGAAGCTCCTGTAGATCGTCAAGCCCGTGGGCGGGGTCCATAGGATGCGTTCGTGGCGCGATTTGATGAGGTCAAGGCGACGTTCTGGGGCGAGGGCCGGTATGGGATTCAGCCACCGCTGACCGACGCGGTCGTTCAGGAAGCCGAGCGTCGGCTCGGTGTCCGTCTGCCGACTTCGTTGGTGGAGATCCTGCGGGTCCAGAACGGCGGTGCGGTGGCGGAGCTGTGGAACGCGTTCCCGACCGATGTGCCGACGTCGTGGAGCGAGAATCACGTTCCGCTCGACGACGTGATGGGCATCGGCCCTCACGACGGTCAGTTGTCCTTGCTGGACACGGCCTATCTGGTCGAGGAGTGGGGTCTTCCGTCCCCTCTGGTTCTGTTGTCCGGTGATGGCCACTGCTGGATCGCTCTCGACTATCGGGGGTGCGGGAAGCGCGGGGAGCCGTCCGTGACGTGGTTCGACGTGGACGACGGCATGGAGCTCCCGCTGGCCGCGGACTTCCAAGCGTTCGTTGAGCGTCTGGTTGCGGCCACGTCGCTCGATTCCGATGACTCGGACGGTAGTTGGTCGGCGTCATGATCCGGTTCTGGCCGAGCCTGTCGCGTTCAGGGTGTTGGTGCTCACGAGGTGCCGGTAGATCTCGCGGGCGACGAACCTTTTGAGACACTGCATGATGTCCTTGGTGGAATGCCCTCGGCAGTGCGTCTGGCCACGTGGTTCCGTGTCCGTTCGTCGTGCCGCATGCGGACCAGGACGATGGTGTAGAGGGCGCTGTTGGCGTGTCGGTCTCCGCCGCGGTTGATGCGGTGGCGGTTGGTGCGGCCCGATGAGGCCGGTACCGGGGCCGCGGCGCACAGGTGGGCGAAGGACGCTTCGGATCTGAGCAGGTCGGGGTTGTCTCCCGCGGTGATCAGCAGTTGGCCGGCCGTCTCGGTCCCGACTCCGGGCAAGGCGACGAGACTGGGTGCCGCCCGGGATACCAGCGGAGCGAGGTCCGCGTCGGCCTCTTTGATCTCCTGTTGAAGGGTCTGGTAGCGCCTGGCCAGGCGACGAAGTGCCGTCTTGGCCGCGCAGGACGGATCCGCGAGATCACCGGTTGGCCGGGTCCGGGCGAGGGTGTCGATCAGCAGGCTGGTGGGCAGGCCACGCAGCTTGTCTCGCAGGGCGGAGGGAGCGGTGACGACCAGAGCGCGGATCTGGTTGATGGTCTGCGTCCTGGCCATGACTGCGCTCTTGCGGACCACGCGCAGGGCACGGATCGCTTCCACTTGATTTATCGGCACGCGCGGTGTCGGTGAAGGCGGGCTTGCCCTGGCCTTGCAGAACGAGCAGTTGGGGTCGGAGCGCAAGGATCTCGATGTCCTTGTCCCGGTTGCTCACCGGCAACAGGCACAGGAAGGCGTAGGCGTTGGTCGCGGTGAGGTAGGCCCGACGCAGCAGCACGACCGATCATGATGCCTTCATGGCCGGCGCATGTGAAAACGTCGTGGGTGAGGATTACGCACAGTCGGAGACGGGCGATCCAGACCGTGACCTGGCCGGATGATTTATCGGCACCCGCAGAGTCGAGGGCACCACGTCCCAGGCGGTCCAACGTTGCGGCCTATGCGGATACCGCTACTGCGGCCTGGCCAAGACCAGCCTTCAGCACCAGCGAACCGGCGCTGCGATCAACCTCGCCCGCATCGACGCTCACATCACCCAGACACCCGGGCACGCACCAGCCACTTCGCAGCACTTCGCCCTCGAGCTCATCCTCGGTGGGGCGAAATAACCCCAGGTCCGTCCCGAATAAGCCAACTGCGTCCACAGTGCGGGGCTGACGGAGTCAGAGCACGATGCCGGACGGCGCCGGACTTTACCGGCCTACGCGCTCGCACAGCGCGGCCAGGTCCGGCTGGACCCGGCGGTAGTCCCGTGTCGCGGGGTCCCAGTGCAGGACGGCGCCGTACAGGTCCCCCTGTTCCTGGCACAGCAGGAGTTCGTCGCCGTCCTGCGAGACCGCGAAAGGCAGCCATGAGGCGGGGGCGGAGGGTGTGCCGGCAGGCGCCGAAGGCGTCTCGGCGTGGGCGCCCCGGTGGGCCTCCGCGGACCCTACGGCGCTCTGGTGGGCGCCGAGCGTCTTCGACGCGGTGAGTTTCCGTACGGTGATCCGGCTCGACGGCTCCGCCGCCTTCACTCGGACCCGCGCCTCGGTCAACTCCGCGCTTCCGTAAGGTCGGTAGCCCCCGGGGAAGACCTGGAAGCCGTCCGGCTCGTCGGCTCCGTCGTGCAGCAGGAGGAAGGCGAGCAGATGCGGGTGCAGCGTGGTGGGCACCGCCCGGGCGTCCTGTGGCCGGGCGGGTGGGCGCAGGGCCGCCTGGGCGGCCGGCGCAGTGCGCAGCAGGCGCTGCTCGGCGTGCCGCCACACCTCGCGCAGCCATGCCGCGGGCAGTTCCGGCGACGGGACGAGGCTCCACTCCAACCTCCGTCCTGCGCACGGTCGGTGGGCGGCCTGTCCTAGCATCCGCAGCGGCTCGCCGGACTCCAGTACGTCCGCGAGTTCGGTGACCAGGGCCAGGAGGTCAGGCCAGCAGTGCTCGCCCCCGTCGCCGGACTCGGGGTCGAATCGCAACACGGCTCCGTAATCCGGTCCTTCGCGGTGGTCGACCACCAGGTACTCGCCGGTCGAGGTAGCGGCGAACGGCACCCACCAATCGGCCCCCGGCCCGGCGCCCGCTGCCCGCCACCCGGTCATCCTGGCGGCGGACAACAGACCAAACCTCGGCAAGAGTTCAGCCCCGGACGACCACTCGATGCCATCATGAGCGGACAACAACGCGACCAGGAAGGGATGCAACGCGAGCGCACCGCGTACCGCGGCGATCTCCTTCCCGGACGCGGGCGCCCGCAGCGCCGCGAAGTCCTCCGGCACGTTCGACCGCAGCCAGCATTCCACCCGAGTCCACGCCTCCGTGAACTCGACGACGCTCTCGTCCACGACATCGCTACCACCCACAGCCGAAACCCTACTGCCGGCAGGGCGGCCCGGGTACTCAGGCGGTGGTCGGGGTGGTGAGCTTGTAGGTGCCGAGAACCGCGTCCGTGCGGGTCAAGCGGCGTGATGGTACTCGTGGATGATGCCGTTGAGGCGGTCGTGTCTGCGGACGTCGAGGTGGGTGTTCCGGTCGGATGTGAGGGGTCCTGGGAGAGGGCGTAGGGGGGCGGCACCCGCGAGGGTCCGGTGGGGTCTGTTTTCGTTGTGGAACTGCTCGTACTCGCGCAGGGTGTGCGTGAGGTGGGTTTGGCCCCAGATGAGGGTGCGGTCGAGCAGTTCTGCTCGGCAGGAGCGGATCCAGCGTTCCATGAGCGCGTTCATGCGGGGCATTCTCACCCCGGTTTTGACGACCTCGACGCCCTGATCGGCGAGCACGGTGTCGAAGGAGGTCGGGTAGCGCAGGTCGCGGTCGCGGACCAGGTAGGTGATCCGCGCTCCGGAGTCTTGGATGTCCATGGCCAGGTTGCGTGCAAGCTGAGTGACCCAGGCGGCGGTCGGCTGCGTCGTGACGCCAAGGATGCTGACGCCTCGGGTGGCGTGTTCGATCACCGCAAGGACGGTCAGGGTCGCGCCGGTGAGGGTCTTGGTCTCGAAGAAGTCGGCCGCGAGGATGGCTTCGGTTTGGGAGCGGAGGGAGGTTGCCCAGGTGGTGTGCTGCCGGTCGGGTGCGGGTGGGATGCCGTGTTCTTTGAGGATGGTCCACACGGTGGAGGCGGCGACCTTGATGCCGAGCGGCGAGTTCGCCGTGTATGCGCCTGTAGCCCCAGCTGGGGTTCTCTCGCACGAGGCGCAGGACCAGGACGCGGATGGATCGCACAGTGCGGGGCCGGCCCGGGTGCTTGGGGCGGGAGGCTTTCGCGTGGCGGCGTCGGAGCAACTCGCGGTGCCAGCGAGCAGGGTGTCCGGGGAGACGATCAGATGTAGTCGACGAAGCCGTTCCCGGGGAAGGCGGTGGAGCAGGGCCGAGAGGAGTGCCCGGTCGGACCAGGTGAGTTGGGGCTTGCCTATCTGGCTCTGCAGTACCACCAGTTGGTGGCGCAGGACCAGGATTTCGAGGTATTTCTCGCGGCTGCTCATTGGCAGCAGTCGTATGAAGCTGACGGCGGTCGACAGGGTGACGTACGGCAGTCGCAGCACCACCGTCGAGCATCCTCGCAGCCGGCTGAGTCGGCTCCACGAGCAGCCTTCCCTACATCGGACACCCAACTGCCACCAGGCACCGCTGACCCCGGACACCAGGGCTGTGACCAGCACGGATGCAATATCCGGCACCTACACCGCTACCGCTCCGCTGGGCGCGCGTCCGGCGCTCGGCCGCGCCGTCGCTCCTGTCTCCGCCCCGCTCGGCACGGCCCGCGCCGCGCGCGCCCACGAGGGTAGGCCCAGGGGCATGAGGTGATCCCGCACAGCCGAGGTCACAACTATGCCTCCGGCGGGGGCGCTCAGGCTCCGAGATGGCCCCAACTCGCCGGCGTCTGCACGTTCATCGTGGTGAGTGGGGGTGCTCCCATCCCGACTGCCATCGACCCGGGCAAGCCGAGCAGTCGCGGCCCGGGGCATCAAGGTCGTTCGTACAGTGGCGCGCTCCACCTTGACGCCCTGAACCACGCCCGCTCCACATACGTGCGGGCCGACGGCAGACGGGATGGGAGAAAGGCCAGGCTAGGGCCGGTGCAGAGCATCGCACAGCGTCCTGTCAGTCTCTCCGCATGAACGATGTGTGGGAGACAGTTACCCCGGTAGAGCATGCGCTGTTGATCTGCGCGCAAGAGGCGTCCGGCATTCTCGCTTACGTCGAGGCCGACATAGATGATGGCGAGGACTACGAGCCAGTCGACCTAGTGAGCGGTGTACTCAGCCTGGTCGATCGCGGGTGGGTGCATGTGCACCGCATCGAACCCTGGACTGCACCGGACGGGCGCAGAGGAGCCGACTACGGCCCACCGATCCCTCGCGCCGAGATTCCCTCAGTTCTTGAGGATCCAGCGACCTGGGACGAGCCCCACGACTCAAGCTGGCTCGGTGCGATCACGCTCTCTTTCACCGACGCCTGGCGGGAACTTCACCGTCGGCGCTGATCCTCCCCAGGTGGACGGCCGGCAGCTTGGGCCCAATCTCGCCCTATTACTCTCCGCTCACGGGCACACACACTCGAACGTATGGGCAGAGACGGCACCAACCAGGACCTTGTGTGCGAGGAGTGCCGCGACCCTGTGGGGCTCACATATAGGAATCGGTCTCTGGTCAGCGGCTTCGTAGCGATGTCAGCTGGCGATCTGGTACTCGTTGATGAGTCCGTCGAGGACCGGTGTGCGGTGGACGCGGTGCTTCGCGAGGTCGATGGGGCCTGGGGGCGCGGATTCAGCCTGCGATGGACAGAGCTGGCTCAAGGAGCGGTGGGGGCGGTGTTCGTTGTAATGTCCCAGGTACCTGGTGGATGGCGCGATCGAATGCCCCAACCTGGCCGGATCACCCTGGATCCGCCGGTGGCCCCACCGCGGGTTCTCCTGCGCCAGACGCAGCACCAGCTTCTTGAGCGCGGCAGCCGTCGGTGGGCGGTCGGTGCGCCGACGTCGGTCGGAGTAGGCCCACCGTTTCGCGATCAGCCTGCGGTGCCAGGCCAGCAGCGTCCCCGGGGTGACCGGGAACACCCGCGCCCAGTCGGACCGCGGAATCAGCGACTACAGCGCGGCCAGCCAGAACCGGTCCGCGCGCTCGTAACGGACCGGACCAGCGAGTTGCCGTCGCAGCACCGCGTTCTCATGCCGCAGCACCAGCAGTTCGGCGTCCTTGGCCGTGTTGCGGCGCATCAGGACGCCCGGCACGGATAGCAACGCACGGGTGATCCGATACATCGGCGAGATGATCACCCGCGTAGCATCCCAGCCGCCAGCGAACGCCTCTCACGCGGACCCCACCTGCCGCGACGACTCCACGAACCCCACAGGTTGTCCGGGGGCCGGATCCGCGAGGTGTCCCGCTGCAACTCCGCGAACCCCGCGCAGCTTTAGGGCTCCGCCGGCAAGGGCTGACGGCGCCTCCACCCCCGTCTGCGCATCTCCCCGTGTCTTGCTTCATTTTTGCTCCACCCGCAGTCGCAGTAGCGTGCAGACCGCTGTACGGATGCCGCGGCGCGCGCCACGCGAAGGCGGGCCTGCACCTGCGGATTTCCCCGACCGCACATGCCGGCTCCTGACCGCAACGCAACTCGCGGGGCGACACGCCTCCTTGTGCCCAGATTGCCCGTCACCGAGCATCGACTCCGTATCTCGTCGTGCGCCGAGGAAGGGTGGCTCCCATGCTGGAGGAGTACATGGACCGCGCCGCGGTCGTGGATGTCGCCGTCGCGTACGCGATCGCCCTGGACTCCCGGGACTGGAAGTCGCTGGGCATGCTGTTCACCGAGGACGCCTCCTGGGCGTACAGCGGTTCGGGTGAGCCCCTCCTCGGGCGGGACGCGATCGTCGCGCGGCTCAGCGCCGGCGGCGATCGCTACGACGCCACCCACCATCTGAACGGAAACCATGTCGTGGTCGTGCACGGGGAAGAGGCCGAGCACACCTGCTACTTCCAGGCCCGGCACATCCGCCGTGGCCTGCCCGGCGGGGAGAGCCTTCACGTGGGGGGCCGCTACGAGGACCGGCTACGGCGGACCCCGGATGGCTGGCAGATCACCCACCGCGAGGTCACGAAGGTGTGGAGCGAGGGCAACCCCGCGGTGACCTCCGCCTGACTCTGAGCAGCAGCCTTCTGACGTTGTAGGTGCCGAGAATTATGTCCGTGCAGCTCAAGCGGCGTGATGGTACTCGTGGATGATGCCGTTGAGGCGGTCGTGTCTGCGGACGTCGAGGTGAGTGATCCGCTCGGATGTGAGGAGTTCCGGGAGAGGGCTTAGGGAAGCGGCGCCCGCGAGGGTCCAGTGGGGTCTGTGTCGTTGTGGAACTGCTCGTACTCGCGCAGGGTGTGCGTGAGGTGGGTTTGGCCCCAGATGAGGGTGCGGTCGAGCAGTTCGGCTCGGCAGGAGCGGATCCAGCGTTCCATGAGCGCGTTCATGCGGGGCATTCTCACCCCGGTCTTGACGACCTCGACGCCCTGATCGGCGAGCACGGTGTCGAAGAGGGCCGGGTAGCGCACGTCGCGGTCGCGGACCAGGTAGGTGATCCGCGCTCCGGAGTCTTGGATGTCCATGGCCAGGTTGCGTGCAAGCTGAGTGACCCCTGTGAGGCTCAAATATAGGATCTGGCCTCTGAGCTGCGGGTTCTTGGTGGTGTCAGCTGGCGATCTGGTACTCGTTGATGAGTCCGCTGAGGGCTGCCGTGCGGTGGACTCGGTGCTCGGCGAGGTCGATGGGGCGTGGTGGTCCGGTTTCGGCTTGTGATGGGCTGGCTCAGGGCGCGGTGGGGCCGGTGCTCGTTGTAGTGCTCCAGGTAGTTGGTGAGGGTTCGGCGCAGGTGCTGCTCGTCGAGGATGAGCGTTTGGTTGAGGAGTTCGCGGCGTAGGGTGCCGTTGAACCGTTCGCAGTGTGCGTTCGCTTTGGGGGCCTGGGGCGGGCTTTTCGGAACGCGCAGGTCGGCGTCGGTGAAGACGGCGTCGAAGGCGTCGGTTAACGGGCTGCAGCGGTCGCGGATCAGGAATTTCCGGTTCTGGGTGTCCGTGTCGGTGTCCATGAGGAAGTTGCGGGCGGCCTGGGTGGTCCATGGGCCGGTGGGGTTGGCGGTGACGCCGAGCAGGTGGGTACGTCGGCTGCCGTTTTCGAGCAGGATCAGGGCGTAGACGCGTGTGAGGTTGATGGTGTCGACGTGCAGGAAGTCGACGGAGACGATGTGCTCGGCCTGAACTGTGAGGAACTGTTTCCAGGTTGGTCCAGAACGCCGTGGGGCTGGGCCGATGCCGGCCTCGTTCAGGATGTTCCACACGGTCGAGGCAGCCATTTTGTGGCCGAGGCGGGTGAGTTCGCCGTGGATGCGCCGGTGGCCCCATTTCGGGTTGTCGGCAGCCAGTCGGCTGGTTCGTAGTGCACGCGCGGACCTGTCGGCGCAGGACCGCGTTCTCGTGCCGCAGCATCAGCAACTCCGCGTCCTTGGCCACGTCACACCGCAGCAGCAACGCCGGCGCGACAGCAGGCGGCGGCGTACACCGTGGACAAGGTCACGAAACATGGTCCAGACGAGGAAGGGCCGCAGCTCAGGGACCTTGGCCGGGTTCCTCACTGCGACGGTGTTCCGGCCGGAGCAGGGCCACTCCTCCAAGCTGCGTCGACGCCTGTCGACGGATAAGAGCGGAAGTAGGGTGCGGGAAACAGGGAGCCGTACACCCACTCAGGCTCCGTCAGCCGTTCCATGCCTCATCCACCTTTCTGCGGGGCGCCAAAATTCGGCCGGACCTGGAGCCGAGGGGGGAGGAATAAGTCATTCCGGGATTCATTCTACCGACCGGCCCGGTCGCTCCCTTATGATGAGTGGCCGGATTACCCTCCGGTTACGAAGTATGAGAACATGCGCAGAACGGTGACCGCCTTATTGGCGGTTTGCACGGTCCTGCTACTCGGCATATCTCCTGCAAAGGCGACCGGTGACGACAGCGACAACAAAGTCTTGGTGAAACGCGTTTCCGTCCTACCCGTGGAGTCGGAACCACCCCTGCAGCCGCGCACCATGACGAAGTATGATCGCCCGGTATTCGCCGAGACGCCGCAGGAGATCCAGCAGCGCTCGAAAATCTCGGCGAACACCGCGCACGAAAGGTCGGCAGGAAAGGCCGTCGGCCTTTCCGACTGCGCCGCCGACAGCCAGAGCGGCCAGCCGGGCGGTCACACCGTCGACCATCTCCTCTACTGCGAGGCGGCGCGGGTCAGCGCGGAATACCAGGTATACGACCCGGAAACCGAAGTGTATACCACGATCGGGGGCTACATTTTCGATCTCGACACAGTGGGGACGCCTGGCAGCGGGCGTTCTGTAGCCTTCCAGACACGCTTGAGCAACTTCGTTCCCTATGGCGAGAACATCGCGGAGATGCCGCTCTTCCTCACCATCGACTGCAAGCCCCGGTTCGGGGAGACATGCACACCGAGCAAGCCGACCCAGCGCACCGGCACGATCGCGAGCTGGATAGCGGACGGAAACGCATCCATCTCCTTCACCTCACCGGTCACAGGAGCGACGACCGGCGACGAGAAGCTCTCCTGGTATGACTTCCACACGAGGGTCGGGCTGGTCGGCGGCTACCGGGAGGCCGACGTCGTAGGTGAGGGCTTCCGCTGCGACTCCGCTGCTTATCTGGCGACACCGGGCTGCGTGTTCGATTCGGTGACCGAGGTGTGGAGCCTCACGATGGACAGTTCGGTGCAGGAGACGTCCGAGCACATATTTCGAGCGCAGACCTACCCCACGCTGACACTCCCGCTGTCGGATGACGGATCGGCCAAAAGCATTCCCGGATCGCCGGCAAGCGGGCGGCCGTTGAGCAGGCTGAAGTCCACCGACCCCATGTACGGGCGCAACCGGGGCGCCGCCCAACGCGCCTGCCGGCGCTACTGGGGCGGAAACTACTCGGCCGGCAACACCTACCAGTGCGACGAGTATCCGTTCGCCTCGACCTATCAGGGCGGGTCGAACGGTCCCAACACCTTCTCGGTCCAGGTAGTCAAGGCCGACGACAACACCACGGCGGGGAACAGGCTGGGGACCTTCTACAAGGAACAGCGCATCATCGACTCCGACCCCTTCTACGTCCAGGTGGTCGACGCCTCAGGGAATCCCATCACCTATGCCCCGGATCCCCCGGCGCCACCTCAGCACCCCTCGCTCGGCGGGGACATGAACGGCGACGGTAACAGCGACCTGGTGGCGGTCGACACCGCGGGCCTGCTCTGGTTCTACCCGGGCAACGGCGATGGAACGCTGGGCTCACGGGTCGAGATCGGCACGGGGGGTTGGAAGCAGGCGATCGTCAGCCATCGTGGTGACTGGACAGGTGACGGCAAGGAAGACCTGCTGGCCTATTTCCCCTCGACCCAACTCGCGTGGGTGTACCCGGGAGACGGGACCGGACGCATAGGCGCGAGAATCGCGCTCAACACGGATGCCGCGACAGCCAGTTGGTTCCGCTACGCCTTTCTCGGGATCGGTGACCTGACAGGGGACGGATATCCCGACCTCCTCGACAACCAGTATCTGAACGGCAACTCGATACTCGGGCTGGGCCGGGGTGACCCGAGCCATGCGGCACACCTCGTCAGTCCCGAGGTCAACCTGGGCAGCGGCTGGGACCTGTTCACCCTCGCGGCTCCGGGGAACGCCGACGACGCGGGACGGGTGGACCTCCTGGCCAGGGACGTCGTCTCCGGGGTGCTGTACATGTACTACGGGAGCACGGCGTCGAAGCTCACCTCGCGGACGGTCTACGGCTCCGGTGGGTGGTCACTGGCCAACAGACCTCTGATCACCTCGGGCAACGACGCGGACTGCGACGGGATACAGGATCTGTGGGCGACCGACGCGGCGGGAAAGCTGCTCTTCTACCGGGGCAGCCAGGACAGCACGGGACACCCGATCGACGGCCCCTCGACCGTGGTCGGCAACGGGGGCTGGGGAAGCATGACGGACATCAACTGAGCTGTATGCGCCTTGCCTGAGCCGTACCGGGCCCTTCGGCTGAAGCAGTACGATGGCGCCCGGTACGGCGCCGCCCCCGGCACGTGGCCGAGGCGGCTCGGACCGACGTGGCCTTTCGCAAGCGGCGCTCCGGTGCCTGCCGTAAATAGAGCGACCTGACCGAGGTGTTCAGACGTGACCGCGTTACAGATGTCCGTTCAGGGTCGCCCGATCGTCATGCGCCGGCTGTTCGTGGTGGCGGGCGATGCCACACCGCATCCGATCCAGGAAGTGGCGAGGGTGCCGTTCGACCTCGGCAGGCCCGTCTGGGCGACCGCTCACGGCTTGGTGCTGGTCTCGGCGGGCAACGACTTCTACCCGAGGGTGACCCTGGAGTCGTGGACGGGCCCGGCGGTGGAGCCGCCGGCGGACCGGACGTGGGAGGACCTCGGCCGGTTCGAGGTGGGGGTGCCCGCCGGCAGCATGTGGATCGAGCATGCCGACGGCCCCAGGGTGGGCGGGCCGCTCCTGCTGGCTCCGGGGGACTACGGTGGCTGTGTGTTCCGGTGGGCAGACGACCTCGTGCCCTACGAGGACGATCTGGACGAGGAGGCTCCGGAGCAGGTCATGGAGGAATGGCTGATCCGTTTCTGGCACCGGGGCCGCCCCGCCGCGTAGCGATAGATCGCACCCTGTGGGGCTCGAAGAGTCATCGCTACAGCTCAAGCCACGTACTGGTCTGGTTGATGACTTCGCCGAGGATCCGCGTCCGTAGGAGTTTGCCCGGTGTACCCACGGACCGGTCCGGCTGTTGGTGTGCGGCTTCGGGTGGCCGTTGGTCTCGTGATCGGTGCGGTCGGTGGGCGTTGTTGTGGTGGTGGTACTCGGCGAGTACGCGTCGGGCGTGGGCCTCGTTCATGACCAGAACGTGGTGGAGCACCTCTCGGCGGATCGTGCTGATGACGCGCTCGCACTGGGCGTTCATCCGCGGCGCTCGGGGTGCGCTGAGCAGCACGTGGATGCCTTCGGCCTCGAAGACGGCGTCGAAGGGCTCGGTGTGCTTGCTGTCGCGGTCGCGCAGCAGGAATCGGACCGGCCCGACGCGGGTGCCGAGGTCGGCGGTGAGGTTGTGGGCCTGCTGGACCGCCGACTTGGCGGTCGGGTGCGCGGTCATGCCGGTGATGTGCAGCCTGCGCGTGCCGTGTTCACGGAACGCCAGGGCATACAGCCGCTTGCCGGTGATCGTGTCGATGTGGAAGAAGTCCGCCGCGACGATCCCCTCGGCCTGGGCGGTCAGGAATTCCCGCCAGTTCGGGCCGGTGCGACGCGGGGCCGGGTCGACGCCAGGCGCGTGCAGGATCTGCCAGATCGTGGACGGCGCGATCGAATGCCCCAACCTGGCCGGTTCACTCTGGATCCGCCGGTGACCCCACCGCGGGTTCTCCTGCGCCAGACGGAGCACCAGCTTCTTGAGCGCGGCAGCCGTCGGTGGGCGGTCGGTGCGCCGACGTCGGTCGGAGTAGGCCCACCGTTTCGCGATCAGCCTGCGGTGCCAGGCCAGCAGCGTCCCCCGGGGTGACCGGGAACACCCGCGCCCAGTCGCACCGCGGTCCGCCCAGTCGGACCGCGGTATCAGCGACTACAGCGCGGCCAGCCAGAACCGGTCCGCGGGCTCGTAACGGACCGGACCGGCGAGTTGCCGTCGCAGCACCGCGTTCTCATGCCGCAGCACCGGCAGTTCGGCGTCGTTGGCCGTCTTGCGGCGCAGCAGGACGCCCGGCACGGATAGCAACGCACGGGTGTTCCGATACATCGGCGAGATGATCACCCGCGTTGCATCCCAGCCGCCAGCGAACGCCTCTCACGCGGGCCCCACCTGCCGCGACGACTTTACGAGCCCCACAGGGGGACGAGGAATGTGCGCGTTCACTCCGCTATTTCTGTTAGCGCTAACGCACAGATCGGTACGACACACGTCCTCGCGGGGTGGGGGAGTATGTGTCGTACTGGCGACGGCGGCAGCGTGCATCACCCCGCGATCCGTGTCAACCCTTCCCGCGACGCGTCACGCGGAACATGCCGGTATCCGCAGGCCGTTCGGCGCCCTCTCCGACCCTGCGAGCAGGCCGCCCCGCGGCCACCGAGCCGGCGCCCTCTCGCAGCCCGGATGGCCGGAACGCAAAAGAACCCCACACGAGTCAACAAGAAGCCGGACAGAAACATTGACGACCGGTCAGCCTCTTCCTAGGCTCACAGGCGCTGAAGTGTGAGCGTTCTCATGGACCGGGCCAGCCGCGCAACCGTGTCCTCGCGCCGTCTCCCGCGTTCAGTCCCTCCCCCCACACCGGAGGTCATCATGACCGACTCCCACCGGCGCTCCGTGGCCGTACCCCGCCGCCGCCGAACCCTGCGTCCCCGTTGGCGACGGGCCGCCGGCGCCTTGGCCGCCGCCGCCGCGCTGGCCCTCTCCGCCCTCACCGGAGTGCAGACCGCCCAGGCCGCGAACGCCGGGCCACCGCAGCGCCCCGCGCACGTGACGGCCGCGGCGAGTGCCCCCGCCGCGGGCTCGTCGGCCGCCCGGCCCTCGGTGGCGTCGCTCACCGCGCCGCCCATGGGATGGGCCTCGTGGAACTCGTTCGCCGCGAAGATCAACTACGGCGTGATCAAGGCGCAGGCCGACGCCCTGGTCTCCTCCGGCATGAAGGACGCCGGATACCAGTACGTGAACATCGACGAGGGCTGGTGGCAGGGCACCCGCGACTCCGCCGGCAACATCACCGTCGACCCCGCCGACTGGCCGGGCGGCATGAAGGCCATCGCGGACTACCTGCACAGCAAGGGCCTGAAGGCGGGCATCTACACCGACGCGGGCAGGAACGGCTGCGGCTACTACTACCCGACCGGCCGCCCCGCGGCGCCGGGCAGCGGCAGCGAGGGCCACTACGACCAGGACTTCCTGCAGTTCTCCCAGTGGGGCTTCGACTACGTCAAGGTCGACTGGTGCGGCGGCAACGCCGAGGGGCTCGACCCCGCGAGCAGCTACTCGGCGATCAGCGCGGCGATCGGCCGGGCCACCGCGGAGACCGGCCGGCCCATGGTGCTCTCGGTGTGCGACTGGGGCAACGGCTCCCCGTGGAACTGGGCGCCGGGCATCTCCAACCTCTGGCGGACCAGCCAGGACATCATCTACTACGGGGAGAGCCCGTCGATGAGCCGGGTCCTGGCCAACTTCGACGCGGCGCAGCACCCCTCCGCGCAGAGTCCCGGCCACTCCAACGACCCGGACATGCTCGTCGTCGGGATGTCCGGCTTCAGCGGAGCGCAGAACCGCACCCACATGGCGCTGTGGGCGATCTCCGGCGCCCCGCTGCTGGCGGGGAACGACCTGGCCGTCATGAGCAGTGACACCAGGGCGGTCCTGACCAACCGCGAGGTCGTCGCCATCGACCAGGACGCGCTGGGGAAGCAGGGCACCAAGGTGGCCGAGGACTCCTCCGGCCTGCAGGTCTACAGCAAGGTACTCTCCGGCGGCGGCCGCCGGGCCGTCGTGCTGCTCAACCGCACCGGCGCGGCCGCCGCCGTCACCGTGCGCTGGTCGTCCCTCGGCCTGACCGGCTCCGCCGCTGTGCACGACCCCTGGACGGCCACGGACCTGGGCAGCTCCGCCACCGGCTACACCACCAGCGTCCCGGCGAACCAGGCGGTGCTGCTCACCGTCACGGGTACCGACGGCGGCCAGCCGGCGCAGGGGAAGCAGATCGTCGGCGGACAGTCCGGCCGCTGCGTGGACGTGCCGAACGCCGGCACGGCCAACGGCACCCAGGCCCAGCTCTGGGACTGCAACGGCCAGGCCAACCAGTCCTGGACCTACACCGCGGGAAAGCAGCTCACCGTCTACGGGAACAAGTGCCTGGACGCCGACAACCGCGGAACGGCCCCCGGGACGGCCGCCATCATCTGGGACTGCAACGGCCAGACCAACCAGCAGTGGAACGTCAACTCCGACGGCACCATCACCGGCGTGCAGTCGGGCCTGTGCCTGGACGCGTCCGCCCAGGGCAGGGCCAACGGCACGAAGCTCGACCTGTGGACCTGCAACGGACAGGCCAACCAGCGGTGGAGCCTGCGCAGCTCCTCCTGACCGGGCAGGTGCCGCCGCCCCCGGAGCGACCCGACCGACGCCGTCCCGACGGCCGGCGGTCCCGTGACATCCCGACAGAAGGGAAGGACCCAGCAATGATCCGAACATGGCTGCGCAGATTCAGGCGCAGCGTCCTGAGCGGCGGTGCCGCGGTGGCACTGGCCGCCGGTGTCCTGGCCGGGACGGCCGCGCCGTCGCACGCCGCAGGACAGGGGCCGTGCGACATCTACGCCGCCGGCGGCACGCCCTGCGTGGCCGCGCACAGCACCGTCCGCGCGCTGTACGCCTCCTTCGGCGGCAGCCTCTACCAGGTGCGGCGGTCGTCCGACAACACGACCCGCGACATCGGCGTGGTGGCGGTCGGCGGCCGCGCCGACGCGGCAGCCCAGGACTCCTTCTGCACCGGAACGTCCTGCGTGATCACCACCGTCTACGACCAGTCCGGCCACGGCAACGACCTGAAGTACCAGGGCCCGGGCGGTGCGGGCGGCTCGGACACCCCGGCCAGCGCGACGACGCAGTCGCTGACCGTGGCCGGTGGCAAGGCGTACCCGCTCTACATCAAACCGGGCAACAGCTACTGGCGTGACGGCCACCAAACCGGTGTACCGACCGGCAGCGCGCCCGAGGGCGAGTACATGGTGACCAGCGGCACCCACGTGAACAGCGGCTGCTGCTTCGACTACGGCAACAGCGAGACCGACCGCAGGGCAGACGGCGCCGGTGCCATGGACGCCATCTACTTCGGGACCAGCTGCTGGTTCGGCGGATGCTCCGGCAGCGGGCCCTGGGTCGAGGCCGATCTCGAATACGGCCTGTACTCGGGCGGCAGCCAGTCCTGGAACAGCAATCAGAAGGCGTTCACCAATCCGTACGTCACCGCGATGCTCAAGAACAACGGCACCTCCAGATTCGCGATCAAGGGGGCCAACGCCCAGTCAGGGGGCCTGAGTACACTGTGGGACGGCGCCCTGCCACCGGGCTACAGCCCGATGAAGAAGCAGGGCGCGATCATCCTCGGCAGCGGGGGCGACTGCTGCAACGGCAACACCAACCAGTCCCAGGGCACCTTCTACGAGGGCGCCATGACCTCCGGCTATCCGTCGGACGCCACGGAGAACGCGGTGCAGGCGAACATCGCGGCCGCCGGATACGGGGGCTCGTCGACCGGCACCGGCGGCACTTCGGGGGCGTTGCACGCCGTGGGTGCGAACAAGTGCCTCGATGTGCCCAACTCGTCGACGGCCACGGGCACGCAGCTGCAGATCTGGGACTGCAGTGGCGGCGCCAACCAGCAGTTCACCCGTACCTCCAGCGGGCAGTTGACCGTCTACAGCGGCGGCAGCCAGCTCTGCCTGGACGCCAGCGGGCAGGGCACGGCCAACGGCACCAAGGTCGTCACCTGGACGTGCAACGGCCAGAGCAACCAGCAGTGGAACGTCAGCTCCGACGGGTCGGTCACCGGGGCGCAGTCGGGCCTGTGCCTTGACGTCACCGGCGCCTCCAGCGCGAACGGCGCGCTGGTCGAGCTGTGGGCCTGCAACGGCGGCTCCAATCAGCGGTGGTCCCTGTCCTGACCGCCGCGCCGCGACCGCCGGGGGGGGGGGGCCCCCCCCCCCCGCGGCGGCGGGGGGGGGGGGGGGGGGGGGGGCGGGGCCCCCACCACCCACCCCCCCCCCCCCCCCCCCCCCCCCCCCCCCCCCCCCCCGGGCCGGCCCCCCCCCCCCCCCGCGGTCGGAGAGCCTTCCGCATCGCACCGCACCGCACCGATCCGCACCTCGGGCCGCACCGAGCCGGGACCGCCGGCAGGCGGGCGGACCGGTGAACGCCCCCGCTCCAGGGCGGGGGCAGTCCATCCCACTCGCTGCGGTCCGGTGAGCGGCTGCGCAGGAGGCCGGTCGCCGCAGCCGACCACTCCTCAGCGGTCCGCTCGACGTCGGCTCCGACGGGCAGCACGGTGTGGGGCGCCTCGTCGGCCGGCAGGCTGTCCGCCGGCAGGCGGCCGAGCCCTGTCCTTGCCGATGACCTCGTCCGTGCAGGTCGGGCGGCATGTTGGTACTCGCGGAGAATGCCTGTGGGGTGTCAAAAGTCCTGCATGCGCTCTGAACTGGTCTTTTGTGGCAGTAGCGATCCTCGTCAAGTGGCCTGATGGTACTCGTGGATGAGTCTCTCGAGGACGCTGTGGCGCTGGATGCGATGTGCCGGGAAGGGGATGACGTTGCGGTCGTCAGCGGGAGCGCGGACCATGGCTCTCGCCTCAAGGTGACGTGCTGGTGGGGCGGATGACGTCCCCCTAGGGGAAAAGCCATTAGCGAGTTCGGGCCGTCACGGACGACTATGCAGCGCATGAGTGATCAACCCACGCGATGGACCCCTGCAACCGTCTACCCCGACATGTGGGTCGACCCGGACGACGACCCCCGCACCCGAGACGAGGCGAGTCCGGAGGGTGAGCTGGCCACGCTTCAGGGCTTCCTGACGGACTACCGCCTGACGCTGCGGATGAAGTGCGAGGGCCTGGATGCGGAGCAACTGGCTCGTCGGTCGGTTCCCCCGTCGACGATGTCGCTGCTCGGCCTGGTCCGGCACCTCGCCGAGGTGGAACGGGACTGGCGCAACTGGATCACCGACGGTGACCCGCTGCCGAGGCTGTACGGCGAGAAGGACGCGGACTTTCACGGAGCGGTCGCCGAGCAGGCCGTTGTCGACGACGCATTCTCCGACATGGAGCGGGAGCAGGCCGCGACCGACGCTGCGCTGGTCGAGCATCCGGATCTGAATGAGCGGGTGGGAAAGGACAAAATCGCCGTTCGGGAGCTGATGGTGCACAGGATCGAGGAGTATGCCCGCCACTGCGGGCACGCCGACCTGTTGCGCGAGTGCGTTGACGGAAGAGTGGGCCAGTGACGAACACGGGGTTCGCCCCCGCCTGCACTTACGTGACCACCCGTCGGACATCCCCATCTCGCAAAAGTCCGAGGTTGGTACTCCAGCAGGACCGCTGGCTGATCGACCTGGCTCCGTCCGGCACCAGTTCATGGACTGTGGACCACGGGCAGGCGGACGTCGCCTTCCACGGCCACTCCGACGGGGACGGGCTCCTCATCCTCCCCGCCGAAGCCTTTGGGCACGACCTGGAGGAGTCCTTCGTGGAAGGAGCGGCGTGTACCTGACCGAGGACACGGCCATCGTCACCCTGGGCGGTGAGTATGAGGACGAGGAGGAGTGGTTCGGTCACCACCTGGTCGACGTACGCACGGGCACCCTCAGGGGCGAGTTCACCGTTGAGGCGAGCAACCCGTACGAACTGGTGCCCTTGGGCGACGGTTCCTGGCTCACCGGCGACCCCGGCGGCAACCCCGTCCGTTGGTCCAGCGCTCCGCAGCCGTCGGCACCGCCGCATCCGGC
The DNA here is from genome assembly GCF_043197715.1 of Streptomyces sp. NPDC049040. Classification (NCBI taxonomy): domain Bacteria; kingdom Bacillati; phylum Actinomycetota; class Actinomycetes; order Kitasatosporales; family Streptomycetaceae; genus Streptomyces; species Streptomyces sp. NPDC049040. The sequence continues at coordinate 652,086 of NZ_JBICTO010000004.1, read as the reverse complement.
CGCGCCAACCTCTCCGTACGAGAGGCAACAACAGTGACGACAGACCCCCGAGTGCCGCTGATTCCTCAGGCGCCTGAAGGCTTGAGCCGGCGAGCTCGTTACTTCGTCGAGGGACACGGGCTGCGTGTTCCAAGCCGCGACCTCAAGCCTTTCCGGGAGGCATGGCTCAGGCAAGGGATTCCGGATGCCGGGATCGACCGGGCTATCGCCTTCCAGGAGCGCTGGGGCGGTCTCGCCCTGCCCCCGGCCCCTGAATACGAGGGCGGCCCGCGCGTTCTGGAAGCCGATGCCCCCGAGGGCTCGGCCGCGAACGGATGGCGGTTCCCGGCCGGTGGCTGTCGCGTCTCCATGGCCCACGGATTCATGATCGGGCCAGGAGGTGAGTTCGGGATCGATGCTGACCACTGGACGCCGCTGCACGCCAGCACAGAGGGATGGGTGGAAGCCCTGGCACTGGCCAGCCACGCGGGCTACTGGGCCGAGACCATCACGAAGATCAAAGGCAGCGCCGTCGAGGACCTGAACCTCGACGGATTCGAGCCGGTACCCGAAGTCCAGGGACTCGCTGACACCTGGTGGCGGGGCAAGGACTCGCTCATCGCCATCTACCGCGGCGAAGCCTCAGGCTTCAGCGCCCCCCACTGCCTGAGGGCCCATATCTACGGCGGGCTCGATGCCTGGGGCCTGGCCGGCAACTGACTCCCGGAGGCCGAGCCCTCTGTCGCCTCCCAGCGGTTCGCCGATCTCCAGGTCGCCATCTTCCTGACCCAGGCGGGCTGGCCCCGTATCGGCCGAGCACGCCGCCGCCGCGACCCGCGCCATTCTGGAAGCGCATCTCGCACCGCAGCAGCAGGATGGTCACGGCTCTGGCCCAGCGGCCGAAAGCACCGGCACTCCACCCGCAGCCGTCTGGAGCGCACCGCCGGGGAGAGCATCGCGACCGCCGGTCTCCTCATTGCGGCCTACCACCTGCTCGCTCAGGATTCATCCGATCCGCGCAGCGCGCTGCCCCAGTTGCTGCAGTGCTCTGCACGACTACCTCCGCTGGCGGAACACCAATGCCCGCCACCTCGATGTACTGGCCGCGCAACGCAGGGGAAGCGCCCGCATCCGCAGCGAGAAAGGAATCCGCTGGGGGCGGACGTCCACTGACCCGAGCTGCTCGATCGTGCTGGTGGATACGACCAGGGCCAGTACCGTGCGGGCATGGCAAGCAAGCAGCAGCCGTACTGGCGCAGGTCACGTGCGCTGACCCAGCTGGGGCGGGCGCTCCGTTCGTACCACCGGGGCGGGGTGGCACCTCCTTGGCAGCCCATGAGCGCTCTGGTCAGTGCCGAACGCGCCAAGTACGCCCGAGTCCTTCTCGACCACGGCAGCCGGGGCTGCTGACCAGGTTGGGCCCCACCATGCGGTGGAAGTCTCCTGTGCTCGAGGTCGAGTACCACCTTCACCGTGACATCTGCCTGGCCGGGCATGGCCAAGCTCCTCGGGCCGACCCGAGCGGCCTGCCTGCACGTGATCGCCGAGGGCTGCACGACGGGAGAGCTGGCCAGGCGCACCCACACCACCGCGCCGACAGCCAGCCACCATGCCTCGACCCTGCGCGACGGGCCTGACCACCTCGAACCGCCTCGGCAATCTCACTCTCGGCACCCTTACCCAGCTCGGGAGAGCCCTCCTCGACCAGACCGCGCGCGTCTGACCTGGCTCTGCCGGGCGCCACCGTCCAGCTCGACCTCACCATGGCCGGCAACGGCCCCCGCGACGGTCTTCGACCGCGCCGGTGGCTTTTCGGTCGGGTTCGCCCGCGAGCGCGATTCCCTGCTCCTACGATGTGATCTGACACCATCCGGTCGTCGAGGGGGAAACGGTGCGGCAAGCGGTTCAGTTGGAGATGCCGGACGGTCACCTGCTGTGGGCGACGGTGGACGAGCAGGGGCCCACCGACTCGGGCCTGCGGGACGATCTGGTGGACAAGCTGCAGGGCTTCCAGGAGTCGGTGCGCGCGGTCGCGATGAACACCCGGCGCGCGGTCGCGGCCGCCCGCCCGGACGAGGTGAGCATCGAGTTCGGCATGGAGCTGGCGGCGGGCAAGGACGGCCTCGTCGCGGCCATCGTCGGGGCCGGCGGCACGGCGGCGTTCAACGTCACGCTGACCTGGACGTCCCGGGAGGGTGCCGCCGGCGCCCCGCAGCCGCAGACCGAAGCAGACGCCTGACACCGGGCCGGCGCGGGGACGTAGGGATCGCCCATGGGCCGAAGCGACTGCCTGGAGCTGCTGCACGACCTGCTCGCGCGCTGCCGCGTCGCCGTCACGGGCGCGTCGCAGGGCGCCGGCTTCTTCGTGGCACCCGGCTACGTGGTCACGTGCGCGCACGTGGCGGGTGCCGAGCCCGGAGGGCAGGTGAGGGTGGGCTGGGACGCTGCCGAGCACGCCGGGGTGGTGCTCGCCGCCTCGCCCGCCCCGCGGGGTGTCAAGGAGCTGTGGCCGTATCCCGACCTCGCCGTCGTCCACGTGCCCGACGCGCCCGCCGTGCACCCCTGCGTATGGCTGGACGACCTGACGCCGCGGCGGGGGGCGCCGCTGACCGCTGCCGGGTTCAGCGCCGTCTACGAACCCCGGGACTTCAGCGGGCGCATCGCCGCCTTCACCCGCGGTGGCACCCTGCTGTTCCAGGACGGCCCGATGATCGAGCTGGTCGACGGCGAGGTCAACTCGGGGCTGTCGGGCGGTCCGGTGCTCAACGACCGGTCCGGGGGCGTCTGCGCGGTCACCAAGGCCTCCCGCCAGACGGGTACGGACCTGGGCGGTCTGGCCACACCGGTCAGCGCGCTGCGGCTGCTCGACCCGGACGTCTATCGCGCCCTCGTCCGCGCCCACGACCGCCACCACGCGGACAGCGAGGAGTGGACCCGGCTGTCGGACCTGATCACCGCACACGACGCGGAGGACGGCGGGGCCGACCTGGCGCCTGGGGAGGACCGCCGGCTGCTGGCGCTCATGGCGGACCTGCCCGCAGGGGCCGCCGTCCCGCACTCGGCCGCGTTCGTCGCCGCGGCCGCCCCCGGTACCGACCCCCCGCGGCACTACCCGCAACTCGACCACCGCGACGTCTATCGGGACCTGGCCGCGCAACTGCGCCCCGAACCCGGTCGCCTGCCCTACGAGCTGGCCTTCGCGGCCGACCTCGTACGCGCCTCGGCCCGGCGGGCGTGGTCCGCCGCCGACCGGGCGCGCGTCCAGGCGATGAAGGAGGAGATCCTGGTCACCGCGGGCCGACTGAAGGTCGCGGAACCGGCGCGGCGGCGGCTCGCCGCCGGGCCAGGGACGGAAGGCACGCCCTCGATCATCGCCCGGATCCGCCACTCGTTCCGCAACCGCTCGCTCTACCACGTCATGGCCTGGCGCTATCAGTCGCCCAGCGACATCGTGCCCGTGGGGGCCGAGTCCCCCGCCATGCCGCTGGACGAGGCGACGCGGTATCTGGCGGGGCTGCTGCCCGAGCAGATCGACCTCATGGGCGGCGTCAGCAAGCCCGGTCTGATCGAGCTGATCGTGCCGCGCGAAGCACTGGACGAGGCGTTCGCGGACTGGACGCTGTGGCCGGAACAGCCCTGGTTCGCCCTCGGCCGCAAACACTACGTGGTGGTGCGGCCGCTGGAGCGGCACGACGCCCCAGGGCTGCACGCGGCCTGGGAGGAGCGCTGGGAGAACCTGGAGGACAAGCCGGTCGGGGAGTCCCTGGTGTGCGTGTGCGGCCGCTTCGGACAGCACCAGGCGGCGCTGGGCGCCGCCCTCGACTCCGATCCGGGGCTGTCGGCCCTCGCACTGGCCGGCTCACCGAGGTCCGGACCGGTCGCGGACGCGTACCAGGTCGCCGTCGCCTCCGGGATACCCGCCATGGTGTGGCGGCGCGACACCGCACCCTGCGGGCGCGGCGCGGAGGACCCGTGCGTGGCGCCCGGCGGTCCGGTCTGCGGGGGTGACGCGTTCCTGCCCGCCGTCCGCGCGGCCCTGGCGCGCACGCCCCGCGACGAACTTCCGCGCCGCGTACGCGAGTTGCGCAACGCGGCGACGGCCCACGGCGGCAGCTCCCATGTCGGCCGCGACCTCGTCGTCCTGTGGGACGACCCGCGGCGGCGGATTCCCCACCTGATCCTGACCACGAGCGAGGAAGGCCCCGCCCGATGAGCGAGTGGCGCATCTACCAGGGTGTACGCGAGCCCCACGACGGCATCGAGCGGCTGCCCCCACCGCCACCGTGGCGCGTGTTCGACGAGACCGCCGAGCCGACGCCGTTCGACCGCACGGCCGGCGTCGGGTCCGGCCGCCGGCTCCCGCAGCTCGGCGCCTACCGCGCCGGAAGCGACACCCTCGACGCCGTCAACACCGCCCTGTACCTGCGCCGCCCGCTGCTGGTGACCGGCGACCCCGGCGTCGGGAAGTCCACCCTGGCCTACGCCGTCGCGCACGAACTGAAGCTGGGTCCGGTGCTGCGCTGGCCCATCAACAGCAGGTCCGTGCTCCGCGACGGCCTGTACCGCTACGACTCGCTCGGCCGCCTGGAGGAGGCCGGCGTCGCCCGGGAACGGGGCGGGAAGGTGCCGCCCCTCGACGTGGGCCGCTTCGTCCGCCTGGGTCCGCTGGGCACGGCGCTGGCCCCCTACGAACTGCCGCGCGTGCTGCTGGTCGACGAGATCGACAAGAGCGACATCGACCTGCCCAACGACCTGCTCGACGTCTTCGAGCAGGGCACGTTCGAGATCCCGGAGCTGTCGCGGGTGGCGGACCAGCAGCCGGTGGTGAAGGTGCGGCCCGCCGACTCCGGGAAGCCGGTGACCGTGCGGGACGGGACCGTAAGCTGCCGGACCTTCCCCGTCACCGTTTTGACCAGCAACGGGGAACGGGAGTTCCCGCCGGCCTTCCTGCGCCGGTGCGTACGCCTGCACCTGCCGGCCGTCAGCGACGACGGGCACCTGCGGGACATCGTCGAGGCCCACCTCGACAGCGCCTCGGCCGATGCCGACGAGCTGATCACCCGCTTCCTGGAGCACGCCGAGTCCGGCGAACTCGCCACCGACCAGCTCCTCAACGCCCTGTACCTGGTCGGCCGCACGACCGGCCACGGCGCGCCGAGCATCGACCAGCTCGTCCAGCTGGTGTTCCAGCACCTCAACGAGACCGTGCCCACCCGGTCGGGGCCGGACCCGTCGTGACGGGTCCGGGGACCGGTCATGGCCAGGAGACCGGCCGGGGGACCGACCAGGGTCCGGAGGCGGACCCGTGCGCCGGTTCCGGTACGGGTGCCGCCGTCGCGTCGCTGGCGTCGCTGCTCGGCGACCTCGGCGGCGACGGGAACGCGACGGCCGGGCCGCCCACGCCCCGTGAGGTCGCCGACTTCATCTGGCTGGCACGGCAGTTGCCGCGCACCAGCGGCGCCGCGGCCGCGGGCGGGGGTATGCCCGTGCCTGCCCGGCCCGCCGGCGAAGCCCCGCTCCCGCCCGACGGCGGCGCCGCCGCCGGCATCTCCCCCCGGCAGCCCGACGCGCGTGCCCGGCTCTACCTGCCGCACCAGGGGGCGCAGGGCGAGGCGGGCGTGGTCCGCGTCCGGCCGGTGCGCCTGCCGGGGCTCGCCGCACTGCCCGAACGGCGGGCGGTCCTGCGGGCACTTCGCCCCCTCAAGCGCCGCGTCCCGGACCCGTGGCGGACCACCTTCGACGAGGAGGCGACCGCCGAGTACGTCGCCGAGCACCTGCGATGGCTGCCCGTCCTACGGCCGGCCGCCGACCGCTGGCTGAGCGTCGCCCTCGTCCTGGACACGTACAGCGAAGGGGCGGTCTTCTGGGAGCCGCTCGCCCGCGAGGTGCACACCCTGCTGCACCAGCTCGGCGCCTTCCGCGACGTCCGGCTGCACCACCTGCGGGCCAGACCCGATGGCAGCCCCGGACTGGCCGCCGGCCCCCGCACGCCGCCCCATCTGCTGCGGCCGGCGGCCGGCACCGCCGATCCCGCACACCGCACCTTGACCCTGCTGCTCACCGACGGGGTCGCCCCTGAGTGGCAGGGCGGCGCCCTGCGTGCGGTCCTGCGGAAGTGGGCCGCGCAGGGGCCCACCGCGATCGTCCAGACGCTTCCCGAGCACGCCTGGGGCCGGACCATCCTGGCCCCCGCGGCTGTCCGCTTCCGCTCGGCGGAGGCCGGCAGCCCCACTGCGTCCCTGGCCTACACCTCGTACGGACTTGCCGCGACGCCGCCCGCGCGGCACGACGTCGCCGTACCGGTTCTGGCCGCCTCCTCCGACTGGCTCGGGCCGTGGGCACGGCTGGTGGCCGGTGCGACGGCGATGGACGGCGCGGCGGTGATCCTCGGGGCGCCGGGTACGGGCGGGCCGTCCGCCAGCGCCGAGGCGGCCGGAGGCGTCGCGCACTCCGGGAGGAGCGTCGGCTTCGAGGAGTTCCGGGCGGCCGCCCAGCCCCAGGTCTTCAAACTGGCCGCCTACCTGTCCGTCGCGCCGCTCAATCTGCCCGTGATGCGCGCCGTCCAGGCCGCGATGCTGCCGGGGAGCCCCCCGGCCGACCTCGCGGAGATCGTTTTCAGCGGAATCCTGGAGCACGTGCGGACCCCCCACGGGCACGACGCCGCCCACCGCGCCTACGACTTCGTCCCCGGCATGCGGGACCGCCTCCTCAGCACGCTGCGCCGGGACGAGGCCGAGGAGGTCGTCGACGCGGTCTCCTCCCACGTCGAACGGCATGCGGCGACGGGCCCCCGCTTCACCGCGGCGGTGGCCGACCCCGACGGTCCGGCCCTTCTGCCGGCCGACGCGGCGCACTGGGCCGAGTTGCGGCAGGCCGTCCGCCGGCGGCAGGGGCGGATGCCGGCCGCGGAGTCGCCGCAGGCCCCCCTTTCCGTGCCGGTCGCAGCCCCGGCACCCGAGCCCCGCCCCGCGGCCGCACCCGCCGAGCTCGAGGGCGTTGCCCTCCCCGCCATGGGCCGGCGCTTCCTCATCACGCTGTCCGCCGACACCCGCTGGGACGGCACGTCCACCGCACATGCGGCCGCCCATCAAATGGCCGCCGACGCCCGTGACTTCTTCCTGCCCCTGGGCTACGCCGCCGTCGATGTGCGCCCCCGCGGCCCTGCCGCCGCGGTTCTCGAATCCCTTGACCGATGGGCCCGTGAGGCAGCGTTCCGCCAGGACGACGTGCTCGTGCTCTATTACGCCGGGCCGGCGGACACCGGCGAGAGGACTTCACTGGGTTACCGGTTGTCGATCGCTGGCGGGCGTACGACCGCTGACGTCCTGACGACCGCGTCGGTCGACGCGGTGCTGGCCGGCCACGGCCTCCGCCACGTCATGCATCTGCTCGACGGACTGATCGAGCCGCCGGACGGGGAGCCGGAGGCAGTGGTGTCGCGGCCAGGACCCCCCGACGAGTTGATCAGCATGCACACGCTGCGCGCGACGACGAAGGAGGAACAATGGCTGGCCGGGTTCCCGGGTGTTGCCGGGACCCTCAAAGACGAGGTTCTGCCCCTCCTGCTCGATGAAACGAACTTCTTCTCACGCGAGGAGGAGAACGTCTTCAACTACGTCGCGGACCGGCTCGGGGATCGACCGCACAGCAACCGGTCCGTCGTCGGTCACAGCCACGGTTCGAGGGGCGGGCCGCCCGTCCCCTTCTTCGCGAATCCCGTCAGCCCGCTCAACGCGCGCGCCGGCCTCTTCGCGGATCGCACCGCGCTGGTCACCGCATTGTTCGACTGGCTGCTCGGGGCCTCCGACGACCGGAGGACACGCGTCATCAAGGGCTCCGCGGCCAGTGGGAAGACCACTCTCGTCCATCGGTTGGCCGCCGGCACCCGCGGTACGCCTCCGGTGCATCCGACGGGTCTGCTGGTCTGCGGAGGTGTGGAACAACCGCCCACCATGGGCGTCTACGCCGCTGTGGCGGATTACCTGGGGCTGAGCGCCCGGCAGCCGCGGGAGATCCTCGACGCGATCGCGCGACGGGGGATGCCGCTGCCGATCGTGGTGGACGCGGACACGGCACCGGGAGGCGAGCGCGCCATCTGGGAACTGCTGCGGCCGCTGGCGAACCATCCGATGGTCAGGCTCGTCGTGGTGACGGCGAAGAACGCTGGCGACGGGTTGGCGCGCGGCGGCGCCGTGGTCATCGACCTCGACTCCGTCCCGAAGGACCCGGCGGGCGCCCGCCTGACCGCTCCGGGCGAGGGGGCTCTGACGCGCCCGATGGCGTCTGTCGACAAGCTGGTGAGAGCGATCGGCAGGAGCCGGACCGCTGTCGCATCCCGGACCGACTCGCCTCCGCACGCCGCCGGGATGCTCGTCGATCTGGCCAATCGCCGTGCGGCTGCGGGGGATCCGGTGCGGGGCCTGGCCGACGCCAGGGACGCGGCGGAGTTGTACAGGACGCTGTCAGCCGACGGCTCCGCTCAGTACCGGGACCACCTCGCGTATGCGGAGGCCACGGTCGCCGTGTGCGCACGAGCGATCCCCGCGACCGCACCGCCGGCACCGGACGGGGCAGGCGAGGCGCCCCTCCCCAACCCCTACCACCAGGTGGGACGGGTCGTGTCGGGCGAGGACTTCGTCGGACGGCGACCGCTGGTGCGGGAGATCGAGTCCCTGTGGCGTTCTCCCCGCGCCCCTGCCAGCCTGGCTGTCATCGGCCATCACCGCACCGGCAGGACCAGCCTGGTCCGCCGCTCTCTGAGCGGCCTGCCGCGGGCGCGGCCCGACGTGGTCCCCGTCTGGATCAGCCTGAGCGTGCATGAGACCGGAAGGACCGTCTTCCGGTCGCTCACGAACACCACGCTTGCGGAGTTGGCGTCCGCGGGTGACGAGAGCTTGGGCCGCCTGGTCGAGGAGTTGAGGCCGCTGAACGATGCCGCGCAGCGGGCCCGAACCCGGTCCGACCTGCACGACGTGGTGCAACGCTTCTTCGCGGTGATGTACGCCGCGGGACGCTACGTGCTTCTGGTGCTGGACGAATTCGACGCGGCCGCATCCGTCTTCGAGCAGTACGCGGACTTCCAGTTCCTGCGGACCCTGGTGAGCGACGCCGGCAGCGCGATGGGCCTGATCACCATCTCCCGCGGCGAGGTCGAGGAGATCGAGGACCGGTCCCCTCGCATGTCACCTTTCAGCGGCGTCATCGCCAGGAGGCTCTACGTCGGCATGTTCAGCGACGCCGAAACCGACCTGGTGCTCGCACGTGCCGGTTCGGCGGGGGTCGATCTGACGGGACTGCGGGGTGGCATCGTGCGGCGCGCCGGCTCCCACCCCTTCCTCCTCGGCGTCCTGTGCCACGCTCTTGTCGAGCAGCACCAGACCACCGGTAGCCTCGACCTCTATGCCGCGTACGGGAAGGTCAACGAGATCTTTCTCGCGGAGTTCGAACGGCTGATGCGTGACATCGCCGACGATTCACCCGAGAGCGCCAGGGTCCTCGTCCGGATGGCCTCGGGCCTTCCTGCGGGCGGGGACGTGGCGCGGCTGCGCCGCATGGGAATCGTGTACGAGGGCGCCGGCGGCCGTCCGCGGATGTTCTCCGAGTCCTTCGCCCGCTACGTGCACTCCACGCGCGGGCGTTGACGCCGTGGCCAAGCCCGAAGGTTCCACCGGGATCGGCCTGCCGCCCGGGTGCGGCCTGCGCCAGGCTCGCCGGCGCGAGACCGAAGCAGGGGCGTCCGTTACGGGCCGCCGGTCATCGGCAGCCGCCTCGAAGACCTACGCGTGTCGTCGCACGAAGACCTACGCGTGTCGTCGCACGAAGACCTCACTTCCCAGGGGATCGGCCACCCGCTCGCCGCCTACGGCTGGACCGCGGAGCCGGCAGTGGACGTCGCGCCCCTCGCCGAGGTAGGGCTCGTCCCCGGCCGCGTCGTCCGGGTCGATCCGGGCCGCTGCGACGTCCTCGTCGCGGAGGACTCGGGCGCCGGGGTGCGGACCGTCCGGGCCGAGACCGGGCCGGTGCTGGACCCTGATCCGGTCAACTGCCCCTGCACTGGCAACTGGGCCGCGGTCGACCTCGTCGCGCCGTCGCGGTACGCCGTCGCGTAGCCGGGCTCGCTGCGGCTTCTTCGATCAAGCGGCCGGCCTCAGTGTCTGCATCCCAAGCCGGCCGCGGCCATGCAGAAGGGCCGGCGGGCTCAGCCCTGCGCCACGTTCGGGGCCGAACCGTCTCCCAGCGTCAGACTCTGCGGGTGCCCATATCATCTGGCCTGTTCAGGTGGCCTGCTGCTGTGTCGCTCGGCGAGGAGTTTCATGTTCAGCAGCTGTCGTCGGGCCATGACCAGATCACCGACGGACAGGGCGGCAGCTGCCCAGCGGTTCGTCTGCATCACGACTTTGAGCAGCAGGCGGGTCGTGCCGGCCTCTTCCGGTACGAGGACGTAGGACATGAAGGCGCCCGTGATGACGCCGGTCAGATCTCTGCCCGGGCTCACTGCGACGATCCGGCCGAGCTCGCGCCCGCCGGCGGTGGTGAACCTGTCTCCGACGCGCGGTTCAGGAAGTCCGGCCGGTTCGCGGGGTGAGCGCCGTCCGAGGTTGTCGATCCAGTCGTACGAGTACGGGGCGAGCCGTATCTGCGCGACCCATGGCCACACCGCGTCGGCAGGAGCCTGGACACTCACGCCGCGCCACGCCTGCAGCGCGGGTGAGGTGACGAACTCGTCGCACGGATAGGAACGTGAGGTCTCACTGCTGCTCACACCCCATCGGTCACCGATCATGCCTTATCCTCCACCCCCGCCCCTGTCGGCCGGCGACCGGGCTCGGGACGTACGGCCGATCCGCTGCCCTCACGGAGGCCGTCACAGCGCTGTGCGCGGACGCCGCCGCCGGTCGTGGCGGCGTCCGAGCGTCCGAGCCTCGTCTCTCGCCGAGCGTGGCCGAAGGGGTTACGACAGGACTCTCCGCTCGAGGAGATCGTGTTCAGTCATCGCGGCGAGGGTGTCCATCACGCCCGGCAACTTCGCTCACGCGCTGCTGGACGAGGTCGAAGTCCCGACCCTGCACCGGACCCACGCGGGGGTGTCCGCCGTATGACCGACACGATCCACGACAACCCGACCCCCTGGGTCGCCGACCACATCCGCCGCTTCGAGGAGACCGGCGGCCGCCCCCGGCCCGGGGTGGCCGACCTGCTCCTGACCACCCGGGGCCGCAGGTCCGGCCTGCTGCGCCGCACGGCACGACCCGGGAGATCCCCCTGGTCCTGGTCACCCCGGCGAGACGAGCGAGCTGACCATCACCCGAACGATTTCTGCCCACCGATACCCCGCACCCAGAAAGTGCCTTCTGGCGGGGCCGACAGAAACCCTCGACAAGGTCCATCGTTCCAGCTCAGAAGGCACTTTCACCTTACCGCTCATGATCCGAACACAGACCCGAGTGAAACGCGCGGGCCAGGTTGCGGGCGCCTCGCGATCCGGGGAGGTGCCCGCCTCGACTTCCCGCCCGCGTTTACCAGGCGCTTGCTCCGCCGTCGACGGCGTAGTTCGCGCCGGTGATGTAGGAGGCCCGGTCCGAGGCGAGGAAGGCCGCCAGCTCGACGATCTCCTCGGGGCGGGCGAATCGCTTGAGTAGCGTCTTGCTGGTGATCGCGTCTCGGGCGGCCTGGTTGTCGCCGAGGTCGCGGTCACTGGCCGGGGTCAGGACCGGACCCGGGCTGATCGCCACCGCACGGATTCCCTGGGGCGCGCCCTCCAGTGCCATTTGGCGTGTCATGCCGATGACGCCGGCGTTGGCGGCAGTGTGGGCGACCATCGGCGGATTGTGGCCGGCGATGAGGCCCGCCTCCGAAGCGATGTTGATGATCACGCCGCCGCCGCGCCGGACGAGATGGGGCCACGCGTATTTCGACACGAGGAAGGGGATGTCGAGTTCGCCGGCCAGCGTCGCGCGCCAGTCCTCGAAGGAGAAGTCCGGCATGTGGCCGAAGCGCTGCATGGCCGCGTTGTTGTAGACGACGTCGAGCCCGCCGTAGGCGGCCGCGGCCCGCTCGACGAAGCGACGCACCTCGTTCTCGTCGGTGAGGTCGACCGGGGCGATCCCCGTCATCTCCCCGCCCGCCCTCCGCACGAGCTCGACCGTCTCCGCGTTGCCGGCCTCCTGGATGTCGGCGCCGATGATCCGTGCGCCCTCCCGGGCGAAGACCAGCGAGGCGACTCGGCCCTGACCACCACCGGTCCCCGTGATGAGCACTGCTTTCCCGTTGAGCGTTCCCATGGCTCTTTCTCCTGCCGATGACTCTCGGTGACTCCTCCGCTGCGGTACCGGCGTGAAGCGCCGGCGGCGTGTGTGCCACCGGATACGTGGGCGGGCGCAGCGCGCGGGACAAGGACGACCCTCCGGCCCGGCGCACCTGGGATAATGCTTGACGTGTCAAATATATTTCGGACGAACGGGCCGATTACGGGAAATAGACATCATTGCGCGGACGCCGAGCCTCTCCAGGGTGAGCTGACCTGCAACGACGGGTGAGCTGCTGCTGGGTGCCCGCGAGGGCCGCCGGGTCGGCCTGCGCCGCGCGCAGCTGGTCGGCTTCGCAGGTCAGGTCGGTGATACGCCGTTCCAGCTTGCCGAGCATCGGCAGCAGGACCATGACGAGTTTCGTGGAGTTCCCGGCTGCCTCGTGCAACTGATTCTGCCGCTCCAGCGCCCGGGTCAGCCGTTCGTAGGTCTCGACCCGCTCAGCCCGAACGGCAGCCAGCTCCACGGCCAGAGAGCTCGGCGGTGGGGGTGCGGGGGAAGGGGGCGGCATGCCGAAGTGCTGCAGCTTCGGTTAATCGGCGCTCCCGGAACTGCGGCTCGCGGGCAGTGGTAGCGCGCACGAGGGCAGTCATGAACGCCGCGTCAGGAATCTTGCCCGCCAGGAACACCCCGATCTGGGACCTGGAGTAATTGGTCTCCTCTTCCAGTATGGCCGGCGTCCTACCGCCTCCATCGACCTGCGCTCGCAGGAACCGGGCCAGCACCGCGCCCTCGTCACTCTCGGCACGGATCGGCCCGCGGGGCCTTCCGCAACGTGAGGTCCTCGCCATGACGAATGCCGTCCCTTTCCGGCCGCGCCCGTCCCGGAGTTGTCCGCCTGTCCCGGGACAATCACCCCGTTTTCCGGACCTTGCCTGCATCAACCTCCCGGACGAACGCGAACAACCCAACCAGGCGGCACCCTCTCCCTCACCACGCACCCCCCACCGAGGAGACCCGCATGCTGCCGCGCTGGCCCCCCGCCCCCCGCACCCTCGGCGCCTTCCAGCGCGTCCTGAGGATCGCCCTGCTCACCCCCGCGGTACTCATCCGCGCTCACCGCACACAGCCCTGCCGGCCCTGATCGTGCTGCCGTTCCTGCCCGGTGGCACCGACCGCGCCATCAAACTACTGGCCGCACAACCCGCTACCTGACGACCTTGCTCACCAACAGCCGCCCCGCCCCGTGAACACCCGTCCCGGACCGAGTTCCGAGCCGTCGGCGGACCGACGTGACCCGCGGGCTCGGCACGGCGGTGGTCGACGAACTGCGTGCCCTGTTCCGCCGCGCCGCGCCGAGGTCGCGATCCGCGCCGCCCGACACAGAGCGATTTGCCCGGCACCTGGAACACGACCTTGACGCCGTCACCGCCGGAATCTCGCAGCCGTGGAACTCCGGAGTCGTCGAAGGTCATGTCAAACGGATCAAGATGCTGAAGCGCCAGATGTTCAGCCGCGCAGGCTTTGAACTCCTCCGCAAGCGCGTCCTGCTCTGCTCCTGAGCTTGCGTTTCAACCTCCGGCGCCCAGCGAAGGCGGTTCGCCATCGGTGGCGAGAGTGACTTGGGCGATCCAGGACCAGGGCTCCTGGGGCGGACCCCAGCTCACCTCCACGTCGATGTCATGGAAGTCGCGGGCGAGTTCGGTCACCATCACCGCCGCTGCGGCCCGCGCGTCTTGCGGGTCGGTGTTGATTGGCACATCCAGCCGCCCGCAGAGATTTCCGCTTTCGGTGAGGATGCTGGTGCGCCAGCCCTCCGGCATCGCCAGCAGGACGATCCCCTTCGGAATGCCCCAGGCCGGCCGCTTTTTCTTCTCCTCCCTGCGTCGCACCATGCCACTATCCAACATCGTCGAGTTCATGGTGATGAGTCTGGGGGGAGGCCGAGCCGCTGCGGCACGGTTCGGTGCCTTCCCGGCACGGCAACCTGAAATCCTTCAGGGCAGATCGTCGATGAGCCCGAAGCCTTCTGGGAACTCCTCCAGGAACTCACGGCGAGCGGGGTTGGTCTCGGCAGCTGCCATCTCCCCAAGCAGGGCGATCAGCTCCTGCTGCTGATCACTCGACAGCGTGCTGACCACTTGGGCGACGCCCTCCATCACCTTGACCGCGTCGTCCTGATCCATCTGCCCGTCCTCGCTGCCGTCGAAGAACCACAGGACATCGACCAACGCCTCGGCCAAGGCACGAGCCAGGGATGGATACGAAGACGTCACTACGGTCTCCCAGCAGGCCAACGGCAGATTCCGGCCATCTCACCACACACCACTGACATCACGACCCGTGAGCCTCCACAGAAAGCGGACCAGAGCCCCTGGAAGTGAACGAAGCCAGTCGTCATCGAATCACTGCTGCCAGGGACGTGGTGATGGCGCAGGCGAGGGTGAGGACCGCGGCAAAGACTGCGACACCAGGGGCCTGCTGGTGGATGTCACCGGCATCCCCCTCACGACCAGTTGAGGAACACCGTGTCCGAGTCCAGGAGATCGGCCGCGATCTTGGTCACCAATCCCCCCGGCGCGATCGGGACCACCCGGAAGTCTGGCTCCTCGTAGCTGTAATCCTCGTCGGTGTCCCGGGCGTTGGGCCTGTGCACGGAGACGATGAACTCCTTCCCGTCAGGGGATGTCAGCATCCCCTCGCCAACCATTCCCTCATCCGGCCCGACCGCCGCGATCCGCGGGCCGGTGGGGCGGCCGGTGCGGGAGTCCATGGCCAGGAACGAGCCGGACGGCGTACGGCACAGCACCTGATCGTCACCGCTCCAGCCGACGACGCCCACACATCCGCTCAGCAGGGTGGCGCCGTGGGCAGAGGTCCTGGTGAGGGGGCCGGTGGTGTCCGAGGTGTCGAAGACGGTCCCGAAGACCTTGGGCGCGTTCGCGGTGATCCGACGGCCCTTCGGCGCCAGGTGCACCATGTTCGCCTGGAGGGCGCGCGGGGGCTTGCCCAAGACAGTGAGGGGCAGCCCATGTCCGGCCGCCGGGCCTTGGTCCGTCAGGTGGCGATCGCCCTCGACGGACCGGGAGCCGATCCTCTGCTCGCCGCCGGGGGCCGTATAGGTGAACCACGCACTGCGGCCGTCCGGCGACATCACCGCGTTCTGCTCGTCGTCACCGGCCGCACCACTCAGCCGTACGACCCCGTCCGGGCCGTCCTCGCTCGTCACGTAACCGGCGTGGGAGATCGCATCGTCGCCGGGATCGCGGAAGACCACCGCCATGTGTGTGAACGTCAGGTCGAACAGGGCTCGGATCCGTGGAGCCATGTCCTCCAGGGAGGACACGCCGTACGGGGAACGGTTGTCCGCGTTGGTTCCACAGAGATCCACGAGAGGGCTGCTGACCGCCTTGGCCCCGGTGTAGTTGGTGAACGCGGCGTCGTCCGGCAGGGCGAACTCCCGCTCCGCGCGCATCTGCCACGTCCGCGGGTCCCAGGCGCGGACCGAGACGGCGCCGGAGCGTGCGCCCATTTCGCACGTGGCGGTGACAACCGTGCCCTTGTGGGTGAAAGGACTGTCGGGGAGGGCGTATCCGCGGTTGCCGAGGTATGGCGCCGAGGTCCTGGCGGCGGGCTTCCCGGTCTGGTCCTTCCGGACCTGCCTGTGGGAGGACGTGCTGCACGCCGGGATGCACAGGGCGGCCAGCACGGTGAGGGCCGTCGCCCTGTGCACTACAGGATGTCGCATTCCGGGTCCTCGGGCTTGAGGTGGCACGCGGTCCAGGGGACGGAGCCGGTGAGCCATTTCTGGTCGGGATGGAGGGGGATCGACTCCGTGCGGACGCGCAGGGGCTTCCCGTCGCGGTCCTTCAACTGCACCCACCGAGCCTTCTGGTAGGCGTCGACGTAGTGGACGGTGACACCCCACTCGCACGACTGCCCCGGCGGGGCGATCGCCTCCACCCGCAGGCCGCCGGAGGCCTGCCCTCCCCCGACCTCGATGTAGTGGGTGTCGAAGTAGGGCTCGCCCTGCCCCTCTCCTTCGTCCGTCAGAACGGGTTCGTCGGCCCTCGGCGGGATGTGGAGCTGGATCCCCTGGTAGACCGCTCCGCCCTGCGGCGGGCTGGCGACGACTGTCTTTACCGTGCTCTTCCGGCACGCGACGGGGGTCACTTTCCAGCCGTCGATGACGACCGCCGTGGCCCGTGTGCTCAGCACGGTCATCTTGAACGTGTCCGTGGTCTCCAGGTGGCCGTTCGACGACTGCTGTACGTGTCCCTTCGGGGCGTACTGCATTTCTGACGGGAACGAGAGCGGGCGACCGCTCAGCGTCCTGAGGTAGGCGAAGGCGGAGGAGGGATCGTCGCCGGCCGTCAACTTCCGCGTCTCCGCGGGGGTCAGGTCCCGATCGAGGAGCATGACCCACGGCTGGCCAGGGTCGCCCTTGTCGGGCTGGACGGACACCGTGAACGGCTGCTGGGCGGCGTCGTATGCCTTGTTCGACTCGTTCTCCCTGCTCACGCTTGGCTTGATCAGGAGGTAGTCCCTCACGACCACACCGGCGACGCCGAGGAGGGCGGCCGCCGCCGTGACCAGTAACCAGATCACCTTCTTGCGGCGCGAGGCCCCGGGAGCCACGCCGAGGACCTCGGCGGTGATCGCCCGTAAGCTCTCGCGGGGCGGGCTCTCCGACGCGGCGGAGTTCTGCGGCGGGGACTCCGCCGCGGGAGTGGCAGGCGGGTCGCCGCCCGTGGTACCGCTCTCACTTGCCGACTCCGGCGGTGTGCCGCCGTCAGCGCCCGGCTGTGGCTCCGGGGTCTCCTCCGCCGGCTCGGTCGTCGCGCTGCTCGGAGACTCCGCCGCGGCCGCGGACGGCATGCCGCCGACCGAGACCCCGCTTGCGCCCAGCGGTTCCTGCTCCGGGGTCCCCTCCGCCGGCTCGGTCGTCGTCATACCCATCCCCCCGACGTGATGCGCCCTGTCTATCCCACACCACCACCTGGTCGCAGACGTTTGTAGGAATCAGCCAAACGGCGCCGCTCCCCCCGACCCGAGCTGGAGGCGAAGCCGGATCCGACCGAGGAGGTCCTGGACCGCCTCCCGGACCGGTTTTCGCCTTCGATGGGTTCGGCCCGCTCGGGATCCGTCCCACCGCGGGCTCGGGCCGGTCCGCCCAGAATCACCCCGACCGTGTGGGTGCCGCAGATGCCATCCACACAGGTCAGTAGGAATGTCGCCCGTCTGCTGCGGTTGCAGAAGACGGGCTTGCTTGAACGTGTTCGTGTTGCGTTGGCCTCCCGTTGAACATGATCAAGTGGATCTCAGCCGGTGCTCACCCGGGACGGGCTGACAATGCCGTTGAGCTGCACGGATGAGGTTTTCGCAGGGACAGGGCCGAACGGGTGCTGCATCATTGGCCCGACGCCCGCCCGCGACGCCACCCAAACGAGAGGCCCCACCATGAGCCCGAGGCTGACGTTGGAGGAGCACCGAGACCTGGGGCTGTCCCTGGCCTACGTCAGGGACGAACTGCAGAAGCGGACCATCCAGCTCGCCAACGCCTACCCGCAGCCGGGGCCCGAAGCAGTACCGGAGGAACTGCTCAAAGAGGCCCTGAGGACCCTGGAATCCGTGCGATACGAACTCGACCAGATCATGTGCCACGAGTACCCGGACAACGGCACACCGGAGGTCTACTACCCAGAGGGTGGACAGAGGGCGACCTGGCGCCCACTCCGGCAGCGGTGACGCCACGACGACAACCAGCAGGACGAGACGCGGCGGATGAACGCCCCGCCCACCGTGGGCGTGACGCAGATGGGGCTGCCCTCACGCGCAGGCGCCCCTCCCCACCAGACCTGGGGAGGGGCGCCGTGTCGCGGTGCGTGTCACATGCGGTGACCGTCGCGCCAGCCGTAGTCGAGGATGAGCCAGATGACCTCCGAGCCGTAGGGCCACCGAGCGACTGCGCCGGACGGCCAGAGGTGAAGCAGCGTGCGAGATGGCCACGAGTCGCCGACCTCGATGGGTCGTGCTGCCCGGGGCAGTCGAAGCCGTTGTTTCCGCTCGCGCGGACGGGCATCGCCTGGCCTGCTCTCTCCATGCCCGACAACCGGGATCCGCCGTTCTCGCCCCGCGTCGTCTCGTGTTCTCCGATCCGACGGTGCGGCAGACCGTCCTAGAGGAGCAGCCCATCCTGCCGCTGTCCTACTACCAGCAGCACATCCCGGTCCCCGACGGCTGGGACGACCACCCCTGCTCCTGCCTCCTGTTCGGCCCTCCGTACGACGACCTCGCCGCCGAGGCCCGCGAACACGGCTGGCGTGTGGCACACCTGCCCGGTGAACACCTGCACCCGACCGTCGAGCCTGCCCTTACGGCCCGCCACCTCATCGAACTCGCCACCACGACCCGATCCACCTCCGACGCGATCACGGCCTGGAGCAGGGGCTCGACCACAAGACCGGGTCAGGCCGGCATGCTGGGGCCTGCGCCGCTCCGTTCACGCCAGTGGGTGAGGTTGCGGCGGGTTTCGAGGGTGTGGGGGTGGTCGGGGCCCAGTACGCGTGTCCGGTCGGTGAGCAGTTCGGCGTACGCGGTCACGGCGCCGGCCGCGTCGCCTGCCTCGCCCCGCCGGTAGGCGAGATTGTGGCGGGTCACCAGAGTCCCGGCATGGTCGGGTCCCAGCACCCGCACCACGTCGGTGAGCAGTTCGGCGAAGGCGCTTACGGCGCCGGTCGCGTCGCCTGCTTCGCCCTGCCAGTGGGCGATGGCGTGGCGGGTTTCGAGGGTGTGGGGGTGGTCGGGGCCCAGTACGCGTGTCCGGTCGGTGAGCAGTTCGGCGTACGCGCTTACGGCGCCGGTCGCGTCGCCTGCTTCGCCCTGCCAGTGGGCGATGGCGTGGCGGGTTTCGAGGGTGTGGGGGTGGTCGGGGCCCAGTACGCGAGTCCGGTCGCGGAGCAGTTCGGCGTACGCGGTCACGGCGCCGGTCGCGTCGCCTGTCTCGCCCCGCCAGAAGGCGATGGCGCGGCGGGTTTCCAGGCTGCCGGGGTGGTCGGGGCCCAGCGCCAGCTCGTAGATGCCCAGGAGTTCGGAGTACGCGGATACGGCGCCGGCCGCGTCGCCGGCCTCCCCCCGCCAGTCGGCGAGGCGGTGACGGGTGGCGAGGGTGTCGATGTGGCCGGGGCCCAATACACGTTCCTGGTCGGCGAGCAGTTCGGTGAGCGCGGATACTGCGCCGGGCGCGTCGCCCCCGCGCCCCTGCCACAAGGCGAGGTCGCCGCGTGCGGTGAGGGTGTCGGGATGATCGAGGCCGAGACCGGTGCGGGTGGCGTCCGCCAGGTTCCTGAAGTAGGTGACAGCGGCGGTGACCTGGCCCGATGCCCCCAGGCTGCGACCGGCCAGGAAGACCACCTTGTGGACGTTCGGCAGGTGGAGGCACCCCGCCGGGCCGGTGCGGGCGGCCAGGGCGGCCGTGTTGGCGCGGAGGGTCTGGGCGAGGTCGGCGTCACGTTCCATCTCGGGCCACGCGGCCAGCACGGCGTCAGCGGCGACGAGGGCGTAGGCCGTGTGCTCGCCAGGGGTCAGGGAGTCGCGGGCGGTGCGCTGGACGAGGGAGTGGACGCGTACGGGCCGGTGGATCACTCCGGGGTTGTCGTCGACCAGGCTGAGTCGGTCCAGGACCCGCAGCGCTCTGTGAACCTGCTCCTCGGTCGCGGCCGGTGCCGGAGCGGTGCTGGTCTGCGGGCGCCGCCAGCGTCGCCGTTGCGGGGCCGGCTCGGGCCGGTCGGTGGCTGCGGCGAGGAGTTCGCGGACCGGCCGGGAAGTCAGGACCGAGGCAGGAATGCCGTTGGGGTCGAGCATGGCGGCGAGGGCGAGCAGAGGCCGGGCGAAGCCGGGCGGGTCCTGACGGTCGGCCAGGTCCACCGAGAGGGACCAGGCCGCCCCTACCGAGGTGTGCTGGTCGTCGGGCAGTCTGCCCGAACCGGGCACTGCCTCGGTGAGGGTACGGGTGCGGTCGGCCAGCAGGGCCCGGTAGTCGGCGATGCCCAGGGCCTGATCGGCCAGATAGGCCACCGCCTGTGACAGCGCCAGTGGCAGGCACCCCAGGTCGACGGCGAGGGCCGCGAGCTGATCGTCCGGTTCCGTACGCCCGCCGGCGACCAGCGCGGACGCCAGGTAATCCGTTGCCTCGTCCTCGGTGAACAGCCCGACCTCGATCCGGGACCGTCCGCTGCCGGTCAGAGCCGAGTCCCTGCGCCGAGTGGTGACGAGCGTCCGGCCCGTAGGACTGTCCGGCGGCCACAGGCCCCTCAGGTCCGCCGGGTCGGCGACATCGTCCAGTACGACCAGCCACCGGCACGGCTCCCGCCCGGTTTTGGGCTCCAGCCACGCCAGGAACGCGTCCGCCGCGGCCTGCGGATCCGACGGGTCCGCACCCGCCATGTCCACGCCCGCGCGTCCCAACCCCGCGACCGCCGAGGCCCGGTCCACCGCGGTCACCCATACCAGCAGGTCCACCTCGCCCTCCGCCCACGCCGAACGTGCCTCGTCGGCGGCAAGTTGGGTCTTGCCGACCCCGCCCATCCCGGTCAGCACCTGGCACGGCAACGCCGTCCCCCCGCGGGACGCCGCCTCCCGTAGCCGGGCGGCCTCCGCACGCCCCGTGAACGACTGCGCCCGCGGTGGGATCACACCCACCTGGTGCGGAAGCGAGATCACAGGGCGCCCAGCGCCGTGAAAGTGGTTGTGCTGGGTGTTGCCGTCACCGGTCTGGAAGGCGGTGGGCCCGCTGAAGATGTCCCCGGCCACGATCAGGATCCGAAGGTGTTGGTCTGCGTGTTGTGGTCACCGGCCTGGAAGGCGGCCGGCCCGCTGAAGGTGTTCCCGTACACGGCTCGCGCCCCCGGCCCGGCCGACTCCGCGGCACTGACCACCTCCGCCACGGCATGCTTCAACGTCCGCGCGAACGTGGCGTCCTGCTCGACGGCCTCCTCCAGGGCCAATCGCAGGCGCGTCCGGGTGCGTTCCGACACCGCTTCCCGGGTCGACGCTGCCTCGGCAACCGCCTGCTCCAGCGCCGGATCCGTACCCAGCCGGGTGGCTACGACATCGTGCAGACGGTCCATCCCCGTGTCCAGCAACGTGTCCACTTCGGCGTCCGCCCGACCCGCCACGCGACGCGCCTTCCGCACCGCCCACGCGACCAGGTACCCGACCGCCAACTCCACACCCACCACAACGCCCCCGCCCAGCGCTCGTCAGCCAGCCATACGTCCGTCAACGACCATATGCCTCCCCTCGGGGACACCGCCCGATGGAGGGCAGAGAAGGGGGCGAACGAATCGGGTCCGAGCCGTGTGGGCCGCCGCGCCGAGCGCCGCCTCGCGGGTGGTGACGGACCGGCGCTCAGCAGCTGAGGAGGTCCGCAGTGGTCTCCGCCAGCGTCCGCCCAGTCGAGAAGGCGCGGGCGCGCGTCAGGGCCGGGGTGGCGCCGGGCGAGCTGGCATGGATCTCCGGGACCGCTGAACCTGTGGGGCTCTACAGTCATCGCTGCAGGTGGCAGCTCTGGAGTGGCCTGAGCTGGGACCATGTCCGCGTGATCGTCTCACCGCTGTACAAGGCAACTCGCAAGCTGTTGACCATCTCTGGCGTGATGCTGCGCCGAGACATCGCCAAGGACGCGGAGCTGCTTGTCCTCCGGCATGAGAACGCGGTACTACGCCGTCAGATCGCCTGAGCGCGCCGGGCGCCGAGGAGGCGCCCGGCGCCACCGGTCAGCGGGCCACCGCCACTGCCAGCAGGAACCACCCGGTGTGCGGGATCCACTGCTCGGCCCACCGCCACGACTCGCCCTCGGGGGCGTCGCCGGGCAGGAAGGCGATGTCGTCCTCGTCCGCCCACCCGGAGGTGATGCCGTTGACGATGCCGCCGGGGAGGTTGGGGAAGTCGGAGGCATAATCCACGTTGCCGCGGCCGCGGCCCTGCAGCATGCACGCGCCGAAGGGATTGCGGCCGGTGACCCATGCCAGCTGATCGTCAGCGAAGTCCAGCAGCCGCTCCCGGTCGGCCGCGCAGACATCGCCGGCGTCCGCGCAGAAGCCGGCCGCCGCGGCCAGCGAGGCGATGGTGGCGTTCTCGCCCTGCCACCAGTAGCCGGTCTCGTTGGCATGCGGGAAGAAGAACGCGTCGCGGTCCTCGCCGCCGGCCGGCCGAACCCGCTGCCGCGGATATCCGAACGGGTTCGGCACCGCCGAGGTGCGGCGCAGCGTGTCGAGCATCGCCTCGACCGCCACCTTCCGTGCCGGGCCCGCCTCGGGGGCGTCCGGGAGGACGGCGGCGAACCGGACCAGGGCGAGGGCGGGCAGACCGGCCTCCACCGCGTGGAAGAAGGGCCGCCCCTCCGCGTCCCCGGTGAACCAGCCGGGGCCGCCGCCGTCCGGGCGTTCGTACCGGTCGATCAGCAGCCGCGCACGGCGCCGTGCGGCCTCGACCACCGGCGCGAGCGGCGCCGCACCCGCCGCGGCCAGCTCGGACGCGGCCAGCAGCGCCGCGTAGTCGTCGATCACCGACTCCGTGCCGTCGTCCAGGTACTCCAGGTTGTGTGCCTCCAGGTGGGCGAAGCCGGCCAGGGCCGCCTCCAGGTACTGCCCGCCGGTGAAGTCCCCGTGGTCGCCGAGGGCGGAGGCGCGGGCCAGGGCGGCGATGGCGAGGCCGCCGCCCTGCCGGTAGGCCGCCTGGTAGCGGTCGGTGCGGACGCACTCCGCCAGCGGCGCCGTCACGAACCGTTCGTCGAGCCGCTTGGTGAGGGCGTCGAAGACGCCGGTGTAGAAGTAGCCCTCGGGGGAGCGGAAACGCATCAGGAAGTCCGCGCCCCACAGGGCTTCGTCGCGCAGCCGGGCGCCGAGCGAGCGGAGCAGACCGGGGTGCCGCTCGGCGACCGCGTCCCGGGCCGCGGCCAACGCCCAGGCGCACAGCGGGATCTGCTGCGGGCTCATGGTGCGGGTGTAGGTGAGGTGGCTGAGGAACTTGCTCGGGTCGCCGCTCGCGTCGAGCCAGCCGCCGTGCGCGTCCACCTCGCGGCCGGTCTCGTCGCCCCACAGCCGGGCGTGCCGGTCCTTGCGGTCGATCTCGCCGCTGGACCGCATCGCCCTGAAGTACGCCAGCACGTCGGACATCGTCTGCCGCTGGACACGGTCCTGGGCGATCTCGAACGGCTCCGACACCGCCTCGCGGCCGCCGCCGTCCACCACGCGCACCGTATACGTGCCCGGCGCTGTGTCCCGGGGGAGCGGGATCCGGGCGAAGGGGCCGACCCGCCAGCCCGGAACCGCGCGGACCGGACCCGGGACGAGCGCGACAGGGCCGCCCGGGCCGAGGAGTTCGCACCCGCGCGGCGCCAGGCCGTCCGGCAGAACGGCGACCACGGCCTTGGACGCGGCGAGGCCGTAGCCCAGGTGTGCGGTCAGGATCGTCGGAGAGTCATTCGTCGAGCGCACCCGCGGGTACCGCCCCTTCCGTCGTAGCGGTGGTCCTGCGGACCACCCCGGTCGCCGCCCGGACGCTCCGGTCGGCGCTGGCTTTCACCGTACGGACACGTGCCGTCAGGCGAGCATGGCGGCCATCGCGACGACCATCGCGGTGCTGCCCGCCTCCCGCAGGACCGTCCGGCCGTTCGCGCCGGCCGCCGCGTCCGCCGCGGCCGCCGCCGGCGGGCAGGACGCGGCGGAGCCCACGAGTGCCGCCAGGCGGACCGCCGCCCTGGCCAGCACCCAGCAGGTGACGAGGAACAGGAACAGCCGCACGTCGTACGACACCGGGCCGCCCGCCATGCGCATCCCGGACGGGTGGCCCGGGGTCCCCGCCTGCCCTGGCCGGGCAGCCGCCGCGGTCAGCAGCGCCATCGTGGCGAGGTCCACGACAGCGGATGCCCGGCCGCAGTGGCGCGGGCCGGCGAGCGCGGTCCACAGGCAGGCACCGGCGACGGCGAGGGATCCCGCCGCCAGTCCCGTGCCGCACACCCCGCAGGCCATCAGCGCCATGACGGCCAGCACGACAGCGGGCGGCCCCCATTCGCGGGCCGGCCCGGCCAGCCGGTCCGCCAGGCACGCGACGGCCCCCGCGAGCCCGCCCACCGCCGCCAGTTCGTGCATCGCGTCGCCCGGGCCCGGCTAGTACGGGTAGTGCACCGGGCCGCTCGCGACCGTCCGCCAGCGCTTCTCGGTGAACTCCTCGAGGTTCGAGTCGCCGCCGGCCCGGCCGCCGAGACCGGACTGGCCGATCCCGCCGAACGGGGCGAGCGGCTCGTCCTGTGGCGTCGCGTCGTTGACGTGGACCATCGCGCAGTTCAGCCGGCGGGCGACCGCGGTGGCCCGCTGCACGTCGGCGCCGACGACAGAGCAGACCAGGCCGTAGCGGGTGTCGTTGGCGAGCGCGACGGCCTGCTCCACGCCGTCGACGACCGCGACCGGTGCGATCGGGGCGAAGATCTCCTCGGTCCACAGCGCGGAGGCCGGGTCGACGTCCACGACGACGGTGGGGCGGAAGAACCTGCCCTCGTTCGTGCCCCCGGTCAGGATCCGGGCACCGCCGGCGACCGCCTCGTCGAGCAGCTTCCTGGCACGGGCCAGCTGTGCGTCGTTGATGATCGGACCCAGGCCGGTGCCGTCGCGCAGCGGATCGCCGACCGTGACGGCCGCCGCGCGGTCGGTGAGATCGCGCAGGTAGGCGTCGGCGACCTGGCGGTCGACGATGTGCCGGCCGGCGCTGATGCAGGTCTGCCCCTGGTAGTGGAAGCTCGACCACGCCCCGATCATGGCGGCCTGCTCGACGTCCGCGTCGTCCAGGACCAGCAGGGCGTTGTTGCCCCCGAGTTCCAGGGACGTCTTCTTCAGCAGGGACCCGGCGGTACGGGCTATCTCGCGTCCCACCGTCGTCGAGCCGGTGAAGTGGACCATCGCCACGTCCGGGTGCTCGACCAGCCGGCGCCCGACCGCCTCGCCGCCGGGGAGCACCTGGAAGACGCCGGCCGGTACCCCGGCCTGCTCGAAGAGCTCGCAGATCGCCAGGCCGCCGGACAGCGGCGTCTCCGGCGACGGCTTGAGCAGGACGGCGTTGCCGAGCGCGAGGGCGGGCGCGATGACGCGCATGCCCAGCACCAGCGGGAAGTTCCATGGCGTGATGGCCGCGACCAGGCCGACGGGCACCCGCTCGCTGACCGAGAAGCGGTCCGCGTGGCCGGTCCGGAGGACCTCTCCGACCGGCCGGGAGGCCAGTGCCGCGGCCTCGGTGAGCTCGCCGGCCGCCGAGGCGATCTCGTAGTCGGCCTTGCCTGCGATGCTGCCGGTCTCCCGCATGATCAACTCGCGGAGGCCGTCGGCGTTCCCGAGTGCGGTCGCGACCCTGCGGAGTACGGCGGCGCGCTCGGTGTAGGGCAGCGCCGCCCACTCGCGCTGTGCGGTGACCGCGGAGGCCGCCGCCGCGTCGACGTCCTCGGCCTCGGCGTTGCCTGCGACGCCGATCGCCTCGACCGAGGACTTGTCGCGAACCGGGAGGGAACCTCCAGCGGCGGGCGGCCGGAACCGGCCGTCGACGTAGATGGCCCCCGTCCAGGGGTGATTGTGCTCTGCCATGCTCAGCTCCTTTCGGGACTGCTCCCGGTGGAATGTGAGGATCGGGCGCGGGCCGCCCCCGGGCGGGTGTCCGCGTGATCGCCGTACCGCCCGTGCCGGAGCACGGGCCCTATGCGGAGGTGCCCGTCCCCGCGCCTCGGTTGCGGACCGCCGCCAGCGCCACCGCGCCCGCGACCGGCGGCACGTCCAGCAGGCGCAGCGTCAGGTCGGGGTGCGCGGCGCCGAGCCCGGCCCGCAGCCGGTCGGCGAGCAGCGGCTGACCCAGCACGACACTGCCCGCGGCCACGACGGTGCCGCCGACGGCGCCGCGCGCCCGCAGCCTGGTCACGAGGGCGGTCAGCCGGGTCGCCGCGTCGTCCACGACGGCGAGTGCCGACGCGGAGCCCGCGGCGGCGGCCCGGAAGACGGCGGGCGCGGCCGGACCCCAGTTCTCCGTGGTGGGGGCGTCGTTGACCGCGCGGGCGAGCCCCGGGGCGTCGTCGGCGCCGTAGTGCGCGAGCAGTTCGGACAGCAGCCCGTCGTCGGCGAGCCCCGCGTCGTGCCCGGCAAGCGCCGCCCTGGCCGCCTCCCGGACGATCGCCGGCGCGCTGCCCTCGTCGCCGAGCACCCAGCCCCAGCCGCCGGCGAACAGCACGGTGCCGCCTGCGTCGGTGCCCACCGCGATGGATCCGGTGCCGGCGATCACGCCGATCCCGTGGTCCAGGTCGGCCGCCGGGACGAGCAGAGCGGCGTCGTTGACGACCGTGGCGGGTACCGCGGACGCCTCGAAGGCGGCTGCGAGGCGGGCGCAGTGCTCCTGGGTGTCGCAGCCCTGCGCGCCGACTCCGAGTGCGGCGATCTCGTCGCCCGCGGGCAGCGCGGGGCGCACCCGGTCGAGCAGCCAGCGTGCGGCCTGCTCGACCGGCGCCGCGTCCCACCCGGTGGACGGGATCTCGACGTCGGCGCGTATCGCGCCGTCCGGCGCCGCCACCCGGATCGCGAGCTTCGTGCCGCCGATGTCGGCTCCGACGAGGACTCTCATACCGCGGGTCCCTCGGTGGTCACCTTGATGTCGGAGTTGTGGAAGACGAACTCCTCGATCTCCACCTCGCGGACCTCGGCGACCGCTTCGACGAGGATCTGCGCGACCAGGATCTCCATGACGGCGCGCTGCGCCGCCGGCAGCCGCGGCACCCGCACGGGGTGCAGACGCGGCCGCTTCTCGACCGGTTCTGCGGTGATGAGCACCACCGGGTGCCCGGCGGCCGCCAGTGTGTCGGCCACCGTGTGCTCGCGCTCGTCACCGAAGACGACGTGCACTCCGCCGCCGGCCGACTCCATGGCGCCGTGCAGGTACTGGCGGGTGCTCATCCCGGTCGACGGGATCCGGACGACCTCCCGGAAGAGCAGGGCGGAGGCCTCGGCCGAGCCCACCGCGGGACCGGCGCCGACGAAGTCGGCGGAGGTGGCCGTCGCGAACAGCGGCGCCAGCGCCCGTACCTGCTCGTGCAGCTCCTTCTCCGTCGCGGCGAACAGCGCGCCGAGCCCGGCCCAGCCCTCGTCGGGGGTGCCGCCGTCCCACGCGTCGGCGAGCATGCCGAGCGCCGCGACGGTCGCGGTGTAGCCGATCGTGGACGCGTAGCTGTCGGGGATGCTGCCGATGTCGAGCACGCCGGTGGCGACGTCCGCGATCGGCGAGGGCGTCATGTTGACCACGGCGTGGCGCAGCCGCGGGTCGACGGACCGGAGCACCGCAAGGGTCTCCGAGCTGCGCCCGCTCTGCGACACCGCGAACACCGGGTGCTCGCTGGCGGGGTACGGCAGCGGGTGGTCGCCGGCGCCGAGCCGCCAGGAGTGCACGCCCCGGCTGCGCAGCGACCACACCGGGGCGCACGCGGCGGCCAGGCTGGCACCGATGCCGACGAACACCGGCCCGGGACCGGTGAGCAGGCCGGCCGCACCGAGCGAGGCCACCGATGGGGTCAGCCGGGCTATCGCGGCCTCCAGCTGTTGGCCTTGGTTCTGCCGGGCCGTCCTGTAGGCGAGGTAACCGTCGCTCATGTCTGCTCCGTTCCGTCGTAGGTCCGTGTGGTCGGGTCCCACTGCGGTGGGATCGGGGGCACCTCAGGTGCGCTGCTCGCCACCCGGACGGGTTCTCCGAGGTCGACGGACTCCTCGACGGCGAGCATGACGTCGAGCACGTGGTAGGCCAGCTCGCCGCTGGCGCGCGGCCGTTGCCCCGCCCGCAGGGCGCGGGCCAGTTCCAGGACGCCGACCCCGCGGCCGCTGGGGGCGCCGGTGGCGGGCACGGTGGTCCAGGGCGTGTCGGGCGCGGTACCGGTCAGCAGCCGGGTGTCGCCGTCGAACCCGCTGACCGGGACCTCCATGACGCCCGCGCTGCCGGTGATCTCGAACAGCTGGCGGCGCAGCGGGGAGTCGAAGCTGTATACGGAGGTGCCGACCGTCCCGGAGGCGAACGCCGTCACCACGCTGACGTGGGTGGGCACTTCGACCGGGAAGGCCGTGCCGGCGTCCGGCCCGGACCTGATGACCCGCTCGGCGCGCGGGATCTGCCCGCTCGCGCTGACCGAGACGATCGGTCCCAGCAGCTGGACGAGCGCGGTCAGGTAGTAAGGGCCGATGTCGAACAGCGGCCCTGCGCCCTTGGCGAACAGGAACTGCGGCCGCGGGTGCCACAGATCCGGTCCCGGGCCCTGCATGAGGGTCAGTACGGTCCGCGGCTCGCCGATCGCGCCCTCGGACAGCAGCCGGTGGGAGGTCTGCACCCCGGGGCCGAGCACCGTGTCGGGGGCGTTGCCGACCACCACGCCCGCGGCGTCCGCGGCGTCGAGAACGGCGCGGGCGCTCACCCGGTCGAGTGCCAGCGGCTTCTCGCCCCAGACGTGCTTTCCCGCCGCGATGGCGGCCAGCGCGACCTCGGCGTGGGCGGCGGGGACGGTCAGGTTCACCACCAGGTCGACGTCGTCACGGCGCAGCACCTCGGCGGTGGTGCCCCAGCCGGCCACGCCGTAGGCCTCGGCCTGCGCGCGGGCGCGGGCGGGCACCAGGTCGGCCACGGCGGTGACGGCGAGGTCGGGGTAGCCGGCGAAGGCCTTCAGATACTGGTCGGAGATGTCGCCGGCTCCGACGACCGCGACCCGGAAAGGCCCGCTCATGCCGCCGCTCCTGCCAGGAAGTACGCCGCGTTGCGTTCGACGAGCGGCCATACGTCGCTGTGGTGGGCGACGACCTCGACGACGGGCAGCTCGACGCTCGCCGCGGTCAGCGCCAGCACCTCGGCCATCCGCCCGGCCGTGTCGACGCCCAGCACCGGGCGGTCGTTGCCCGGCTCCCGCTCGTGCACCACGTGCAGGTGCCGCACCCGGCTGCCCAGGCGGGGCAGCAGCTCGAAGACGTCGGCGCCGCCGACACCGGCCCAGTAGACGTCGACCTCCAGCACGACCGCCGGGTCGAGGAGCGCGGTGAGCAGGTCGTAGACCGGGACCCCGTCGACGGTCTGCGCGAACTCGAAGTCGTGGTTGTGGTAGCCGATCCGGATGCCGCGGGCGGCAGCCGTCCCTGCGGCGGCGTTGAGCGTCGCGGCGAGGTGTTCCACCCCGGTCCTGTCGGCGATGCTGCCAGGGTCGACGTACGGCGTGATGACGCACCCGATGCCGAGCTCCTGCGCGGCGTCCAGCACGTCGTCAACGTCGTGCCGCAGCACCGACGCGTGGGCGGTGGCGGCGCTCAGCCCGGCGTCGCGAAGGGCGGCACCGAGCCCGTCGGTGTCGGTGAGGATGTCGTACGGCTCGGCGTGGGTGAAGCCGAGGCCCGCCAGCCGGGCGAGCGTGCGGCCGAGGTCCGCGGGTCCGATGTCGTCCCGCACGCTGTAGAGCTGGATCCCCAGCGGTGCTGCGGTCGTCATGCGCCGGCCTTTCCCTGGTCGTGGTGCTGTCCGTGGTCGTGCGGGTCGTGCCCGCCGGGGTGGCAGTGGGCCGCGGTGGACGCCGGGATGTCCAGCGCCGGGTTGCGGTCGAAGAAGCCGTAGGGCTTGAGGGCGAAGCCCGCGGAGTCGACGGGCATCACCGGCCAGTCCTCGGGCCGCGGGAAGTGGGTCAGCCCGAAGGTGTGCCACAGCACGATGTCGGTGTCCTCGACGCAGCGGTCGGCCGAGGTCCACTCGGGCAGGCCGGCGCCGCCCTTGTGCATGTTGACCAGGTCGCCCGCCGGGTAGTTCTCGTCCGGTGCGTAGGGCGTCACCCACAGGTGCCGGGTGGCGTACGTGGCCCGCCGGTGGATGTCGGAGTCCGCGTCCGCCAGCAGCACCGGCCGACCTTCGGGGTGGAGCTGGTAGCCCACCGGGTTGCCCAGCCGGTTGGCGACCGAGGGGTTGGTGACCACCCAGGACCGGTTGCGGGTGTTGTCGGCGAGCCGCTGTGCGCCGGCCTCGGTGCGCAGCCGGGTGACGGACTGGGTGAAGCCGATGCCGTTCGGGTTGCGCGGTCCACGCGGTACGGCCTGGGCCTCCACCTCGTCCACGGCGTTGCCGGTGCCGTCGACCGCCATGTCCAGCCGGGCGCTGAACAGGTGCTGGTGGTAGGGGGCGCCGAGGCCCGGGGCGAGTTCCGAGGCGAACTCGTAGCCGGGGCCGGGGTAGGCGGAGGTGAAGACGACACCGGTCGCCTTGACCTCCAGCTCGATGGCGCCGTCCAGCGAGAAGTACCAGTAGAAGCCGTAGTCGTAGTTGCCGACCGTGACGAAGAAGGAGATCACCAGCCGCCGGTTGCGGCGGGACTGCGAGGAGCCGTTCCAGTTGTCCGAGTGCTTCCAGAGGATGCCGGTGTCCTCCTCGTGGATGCAGACGGCCTGCGGGACGACGCGGACGCCGCCCGCGCTGTCGGCGAGCACCGCGTCGAGGTAGGTGATGTCGCCGACGCAGTCGCAGCCCAGTTCGAGAGAGTTGGCGAAGCCGCCGAGCAGGTACTCGCCGCAGTCGAAGAAGTTCTGGAACCAGCGCTGCGGGGCGGGGTCGCCGTAGGGGACCACCATCTCGGCCAGGGAGGCGCGGTAGAGGACCGGACGGCGCCGGCCGGCGTCGTCGATGGCGATGTTGCGCAGCACCAGGCCCTCGCGCTGGTCGAAGCCGATCTGCAGGGACCAGCCGAGCCATTCGAGGACGCCGTCCTCGTCGACGGTGAAACTGGGGCCCTCCGGCTGGCTGATCTCGATCGGCTTCAGCCCGGCGCGCGGCGGCAGGCCGACCCACTGCGGGTCATGGAAGTTGCCGTCCTCGTCGGGCACCGGCAGCTCCGCGTGGTCGACGACGTCGAGGACCTCGCGGGTGACGACGTCCACCACGACGGTGACGCCGTCGACCGGGTGCGCCCAGCCGAGGTCGTCGGGCGTCTTCTGCAGGAAGGTGAAGCAGCGCTGGATGCGGCGGCCGTCCTCGCCCTCGCCCGGCACGCCGGCCGACAGCGGGTTGACGCGCAGCCGGCCGATGTCGGTCAGGCCGCGCCTGCGCATCGCCGCGAGCCAGCGCTCGTCGCGGTGCACGATCTCCTCGACGAGTGCGAACTCGGCCAGCACCACCGGGACATGGCCGTCCGAGGCGACCTCGAGCACGCGGGTCGAGACGATCCGGTCCTCACCGGGGCAGGCGACGACGTCGTGCGAGAGCCCGGTGCGCAGGTCGATCAGCATGACGCGGAAGCGGCGCGGGGCGACTACGCCGGCCAGCAGTTCGCGCTTGTCCTGCTCGGCCAGGCCGAAGTAGGAGACGTGGGTGTCGGGGCCGAGCAGACCCTCCCGCCGCAGGAGGGCCGTACACGCCGTGATCTCGTCGGGGCGGGGCGAGGCGAGGGCGCCGGCCAGCGCGGGCGCCAGGTAGGCGTCGGCGTCGTCGCGGCCGGGTGCGCTGCCGTGGGCGGGAGGTTGCGTTGCTGTGGTCACGGGGGCTCCGCTTCTGCGAAGGGGGTTCGGGGGGCGCGGGCTCAAATCCCGGCGCTCCGCATGAAGGAGGTGCGCAGGCGGTAGCGGTCGCCGGCGTAGCGGATCGACGAGGACAGCAGCGGACGCTGCGCGCGGTCGCGGACGATCTGCCGCATTTCGAGGACCGGGGTTCCTGCCGCGATGGCCAGGTGACCGGCGAGCGCCGCGTCGGCGGGGCGCGCCTCGATGGTGGTGTCGGCCTGCGCCAGCTCGAAGCCGACGCCGGCGATCGTGTCGTAGAGGGAACGGGCGGTGAAGTCGACCTCGTCGAAGCCGACGGCGACGTCGACGGGGACCAGCGAGTGGTCGACCGCGATCGGTACGCCGTCGAGCATGCGGACCCGCTCCAGCCGGAAGAGCGGGGTGCCGGGGGCGATCTGGAACGCCTCCGCCTCGTCGAAGCTGGCCGGACCGCTCTCGCGGCGCAGCACCCGGGACGTGGCCACCAGCCCCATCCGGCGGGCGGTCTCGGAGAACGACTCCAGCGTGTTGGGCCATTCCTTGCGCTCCGCGGCCGCGACGTACCAGCCGCGGCCCTGCGCCGCGCGCAGCACGCCCTCCTCGACCAGGGCGGTCAGCGCCTTGCGCAGGGTGACCCGCGAGATACCGAGCATCTGGCACAGCTCACGCTCAGGCGGCAGCCGGGAGCCGGGCTTGACCTCGCCGACGGCGATCCGGCTCTCCAGCGCGGCCTTCGCCTGCATCCACAGCGGCTCGGGGTAACCGCCGGTCAGCGCCGGCGGCGAGGCCGGGTCCGGCCGTTGTGCGCTCATGTGGTCCGTACTCATGCGGCGGCCTGGACCCTCTCCCACGTACGGGAGCGCATCGAGGCGTAGCAGGCGTCCAGCACGCGGTTGACGACCACGCCGTCCTCGAAGGTCTCGCGTGGTGTCTCGCCGCGGGCGAAGCAGTCGGCGAAGTGCCGCATCTGCTGGCTGAAGCCGTAGGCGCGGGCCTCCTCCGGTACCGGGTACACCCAGCCGGTGTCGGCGTCGGCCTTCTCCACCAGGTAGCCGGCCGGGCGCTCGATGAAGCCCCACACCGGTGTCGCGGAGGTGTCGGTGACCAGGCGGCCGGCGCTGCCGACGAGTTCGTGGCGCAGCTGCATGCCGCCCTTCTCGATCCATGACGACTCGACGGTGGCGAGCTGGCCGCCGGCGAACTTCAGCAGCGCGATGGCGGTGTCCTCGCCGGTGGTCCGGTCCGCGTGGGCGAGCGTCGCGCCCCACGCGAAGACCTCGGTGATCGGGTTGTCCTTGCCGAAGAAGTGGCGGGCGGACTCCACCGTGTGGCACCCCATGTCGAGCAGTGCGCCGCCGCCGGCGGTCTCGGCGTCCCAGAAGTGCGGGGCGTGCGGCCCTGAGTGGGCCTCGCGCGCCCGCATGGTGAGCAGGTCGCCGATCGCGCCGGCGGCGACCATGTCGTGCGCCTTGGCGATGTTGGGCGAGAAGACCGAGCTCTCCGCGTAGCCGTGCCAGACCCTGGCCTCGCGGACGACGTCCAGGATCTGTGCGGCCTCGGCGCCGCTGCGGGCCAGCGGCTTGGTGCACACCACGCCCTTGCCGGCCGCGGCGACCGCCCGTACCGCCTCCAGGTGTGCCTCGTTGGGGACCGCGACGACCACCATGTCGACGGCCGGGTCGGCACACAGGGCCGCCATGTCGTCGTAACAGTGCGCGTCCGGAGCCCACTTGGCGGCCAGCGCGGTGGCGCGCGCGAGGTCGCGCGAGCAGGTGGCGACCAGAGCCGCGTTGCGTACGTCCTGGAGCGCGTCCGCGTATGTGTCGCCGATGAATCCCGAACCTATGAGACCGACGCCGATCACGCGTTCCTCTTCCCTCGTCCTGCGGTGCCCGGCTGCGGGCCGCTGCCCGGTCCGGACTCTCACGTTAGCTCTTTGGTCTACTCATGGTATGCGATGGTCCATTAAATATAGACCACTAAAGACCACTGGTGGACTGCGGCCCCCATCAGCCCTCCAGCAGCGAGTCGAAGGCACGGGACAGTTCCTCGTCGACCGACCTCAGCTCCGGGTGGGCGTCGTGGTGGGCCAGCACCTCGCGCGCGCCCTGGGCGAAGGACACCTGGGGAGCGAAGCCCGGGACCAGTGCCCGCAGCTTGGAGGTGTCGAAGAGCATCGAGTGCCGGAAGTCGTGCTCCAGCACCTCGTTCCAGCCCGGGACGTGCTCGGCGATCGACTCGCTGGAACGGTGCCGCAGGACGGGCGCGCGCACCCCGGCCGCGCCGGCCAGGGTCAGGTGGATCTGGTCCCAGGTGAGGATGTCGCCGCTGACCACGTTGACGCTCTCGCCGACCGCGTGGTCCAGGCCCAGCAGCGGCACGAAGGCCTGCGCGAAGTCCCGCGCGTGGGTGAGGGACCACAGCGACGTGCCGTCGCCGTGGACCACCACCGGCCGGCCCGCCCGCATCCGCTCGATCGCCGTCCACCCCGCGAGCACCGGAATCACCGTGCGGTCGTAGGTGTGGAAAGGCCGCACGATCGTCAGCGGGAAGTCGGCCGAGCGGTAGGCGTCCTCCAGCAGCAGCTCGCAGGCGATCTTGTCCCGCGCGTAGCCGAAGACCGGCTGGCGGCGCGGGCTGGACTCGGTGATCGGCAGGTTCGGCACCGGCCGCCCGAAGACCGAGCAGGTGCTGATGAAGACGTACTGACCGGTCCTGCCGGTGAACAGCCCCGGGTGGGCGCTCACGTCGTCAGGCGTGTAGCCGACCCAGTTGACGACCGCGTCGAACTCCTCGTCGCCCAAGGCCGACGTGAGGGCCGCGGGGTCGCGGACGTCCGCGCGGAGCTGCCGCACGCCGTCGGCGACCGCACGGGACGGCTCGGAGCGCGTCACGATCGTCACGTCGGCGCCGGAGGTGACGGCCTGCGCGGCCGCCGCGGAACCGATCATCCCGGCACCGCCGAGGAACAGCACCCTCATGCCCGCTCCTCGGTCGGCGCCGGGACGAACGCGCCACGGGACAGCCCGCGGCCGACCAGGTGGTCGTAGGAACGGCGCAGCGCCTCGAACGTGTCGATGTGCAGCCGCTCCAGCTCGACGATGTGCCAGCGCAGTCCGGACGGTGTGCTCAGCGTGCGGGTCCAGTCGATCCCGCCCTCCCCGATCGGTACCATCACGTCCTCCTCGTAGCTGACCGCGGGACCGTCCTTGACGTGCACGAACCGCGCCCGCTCACCGAGCCCGGCCAGGACGCCGGCCGGGTCGGCGCCGCCCATCACCGTCCAGTAGGCGTCGAGTTCGACCAGCACCCGGTGGTCCAGCAGCTCCAGGAGCAGGTCGTACGCCGACCGGCCGGCGAACGACTGCGAGAACTCGGCGAAGTGGTTGTGGTAGGCGATGCTCATACCGCGCGCGGCCGCGCGCTCCGCCGCCTCGTTGACCCGCTCGACGCCGCGCCGGATCGCGTCGGGGGAGTCGAACTCCTCGCGTTCCATGCTCCACACGAGGACCTCGGCGCCCAGCTCCTGGTTCAGGTCCAGCAGTTCCTCGGCACCCGGCCCGGCAGGGAACGGCGTGTGGGCGCTGGTCAGGGTGAGCCCCGCCGAGGCGATGGCCTCCCTGACCCGAGCCGGCCCGAAGTGCTCCACCAGGCCGTACGTCTCGACGCCCAGGTAGCCCATCCCGGCCAGCCGGGCCATGGTGCCCTCCAGGTCGGCCCGCGCCTGTTCGAGCACGGTGTACATCATGACGCCGATACCGGCTGCCATGTCTCCTCCTCCGGCCGGCCCCGAGGGGCCGGCACTCGTCGTCTCAGTCACGGCCGGACGCCCACAGCAGCGCCTGCCGGACCAGCGTGCGTACCGGCGGCTCGCCCCAGGAGCGCATGTCGTGGCCGAGCGCCAGATAGACCACGCGACCGGCTCCGACCTCGCGGGCGTAGAGCACCGGGATGACGGCGCCGTCCGCGCGGTGCCGTTGCGCGAGCACCGTCACGTCCTCGTCCGCCAGCTCGAACTCGTAGTACTCGTCGAAGAGTTCGAAGTCGGTCAGTCCGCGGGTGACCGGGTGCTCCGCGACGATCTCGATCGTGTGCCGGCCCTCGTGGTGGCCGGGCCCGTGGGAGAGGTAGCGGTTGCCGAGCAGCTCGAACAGCGGGCGGTCCGCCGGGTCGAGACCGTCGCCCTGCCAGCCCATGATGTTCGCGCCGTGCACCCCGACCAGCCCCTTGCCGGCCCGCACCGCGTCGGCCAGCGCCTGCTGCTGGTCCGTCGCGAAGTGGCCGCCCGCGGTGTAGAAGAGGTACACGTCCGACTCGGCCGTCTCGGGCCGTGGATCGACGAAGCGGCTGGTGCCCATGGCCTTGCGGGTGGCGAACCCGGCCTCGACACCGAGCTGCTGGAAGACTCCGGCGGCGCTCAGCAGGTCGTGGTGGATGTCGTCGCCGTTCACGACGACCATGGCTCTCGGCGTCGAGAGGTGGGACATGACTCTCCTCGCGGGGGGTGCGGCAGGGGACTGGTTCGGGGGCGCGGGCGACGTCGGGAGCCGCGCGGCTCTACGGGGCGCGCGAACGCGCCGCGGCTCAGACCGGCTTCAGCCGCAGGGCGACCACCGGGTTGGGCACCGGGCTGAAGTACGGGTTCTGCGGGCTGGGGAACCCGGTGGCCTTGGCGGTGCTCCAGTTGCCGTAGCTGCCCCAGTAGAACATCGGGATCCACGGCAGGTTGTCGACGAAGATCTTCTCGATCTGGTCGATGATCTGCTGCCGCTGGGCGTCCGTCGTGGCCTTCGGGTACTCGTTGAACAGCTCCTTGGCCTCCGGGTTCTGGAACCGCTCGATGTTCTGATAGGTCGGCGTGGCCTTGCCGATCGGGTAGTAGAGGTTCGGGTTGATCGTGTCGTAGTAGTAGGAGAACGCCCGCGGCGCGGAGTTCACCGGGTAGCCCATCGTGGAGTCGAAGTCGCCCTTGGCCGTGATCACGTTGATGTCGTTCACGGTGGTCGTGTCGATGGTGAGCTTGATGCCGATGTCCTTGAGCTGGGAGACCAGCACCTGCACCCGCGAGGCGATGTCGGTGTACGCCGACGGGAAGCTGATCGAGAACTCGACGCGCTTGCCGTCCTTGCTGAAGTAGCCGTCGCTGCCCTTGGTGTACCCGGCGTCGGTCAGCGTCTGCTCGGCCTTCGCGGTGTCCTCCTCGAAGCCGACGTTCTTGTACTGCGGGGCGATCGATGAGGCGTAGGCGGGCATCGGCAGGCCCGTCACGCTGGTGGCGGGCGGCGAACCGGTCGCCGCTCCGACCTGCTTGCGCTTCACCCCGAGGCTGATGGCCCTGCGCACCGCGATGTCGCTGAGCGGCCAGCGCTCCAGGTTGGGGATGATGCCGTCGGTGCCGGCGAGCGGCGCCCAGTAGTTGTAGTGCTTGCTCCGGCTCAGGTACGTCTTCTCGGCGTCGGCTATGTACGTGCCGCCCCAGTCCGCGAGGCCCTGGACCAGCGCGTTGGTCATGCTCTGGTTGTCCTTGTACGCCACGAAGCGCAGCGCGGTGATCTCCGCCTTCGGCTGCCAGTAGTCCTCGTTGCGCACCAGCAGGAAGCTCTGGGCGGAGAAGGTCGACAGCTTGTACGGGCCGGTGCCGACCGGGTTCTTGTCGGTGTAGGTGACCGGGTTCTTGACCGCCGACCAGATGTGCTTGCTGACGATCGGCACCGACACGACCTCGGTGAAGAACTGCTCCGAGGGTACGTCGAAGGTGAACACGATCTGCGCGGGGGTGGGCGCGGTGACCGTGCTGAAGTTGACGCCGCCCAGGTTGAGGCCCGCGTTGTTCTTCAGCAGGGTGTAGGTGAACACCACGTCGTCGGCGGAGAACGGGGTGCCGTCCGTCCACTTCACACCGGTCTGCAGCTCCATGGTGAGCGTCTTGTTGCCGTTCGACCAGCGCCAGGACTTCGCCAGCCAGGGGAGGTCGTTGCCGATGTCGACGGTGTTGATCTGGACGAGGGGCTCGTAGATGAAGCCGCCCGACCCGGGGCTGGTGTAGGTGAGCCCCTGGGCGGTGTTCTCCAGGAACGGGTTGAAGACCTGCGTGAGGTTGTCGGACTGGCCGGCGACGGTCAGGGTGCCCTTGCCACCGCCGGAAGCGCCCGACGAGCCGGAACAACCGTAGAGGGCGAGGGTTCCCGCGCCGGCGGCGGCGCCTGCGAGAAGACCGCGTCTCGTCATTCCTGACGCGATCGACGACTGCGAAGTGGTCACTGTGCGTCTGCTCCTTCGGAGGTGGGGACAACGGAATCTGCTGTGGGGAGATCGGGATCGGAGGTCGGGGTGGCGGGATCCGGCGCGCCGTCTCCGGCGCCGGTCGGTCCGGCCGGCGCCGCGACCGACCGGGTGTTCTCGGCCAGCCGCTCCCGCGCCTCCGCGTCGTCGGCGTACAGCCAGCAACGGGTCGTATGGCCGCCGGAGAGGTCGAACGACGGCGGGGCCTGGCTCGCGCAGCGCTCCATGGCGAACGGACAGCGCGGGTGGAACCGGCAGCCGCCCGGCGGGTCGATGAGGCTGGGCGGCTGCCCGATGTCCTTCACCCGCTCGGTGCCGGCCCGCGACGGGTCGGGCGCGGAGTCGATGAGCAGCTGGGTGTAGGGGTGCGCGGCGGACTGCGTGACCGCCTCCGACGGGCCGGTCTCCACGACCTCACCCGCGTACATCACCGCCGTCTCGGCCGCGAAGTACCGTGCGGAGGCGATGTCGTGGGTGACGTAGAGCATCGCCACGTTGCGCTCCTCGGTGAGGCGGCGCAGCAGGTTGAGGATGCCCAGGCGGATGGAGACGTCGAGGCTGGAGACCGGCTCGTCGGCGAGGAACACCTCGGGGTCGGCCGCCAGCGCTCGGGCGATGGAGACCCGCTGGAGCTGCCCGCCGGACAGCTCGTGCGGGTACTTGTCGGTGAACTGCCGCTGCGGCACCAGGTTGATCTGCGCGAGCAGGTCGTCGATGACCGCGGTCTGCTCCTTGCCCCGCTTGCCCGGGTGGTGGATGGCCACCGCGCGCTTGAGGGTGCTAGCGATGGTCGCGACCGGGTTGAAGGAGGCGAAGGGGTCCTGGAGGATCAGCTGGACCTGCCGCACGTGCTCGCGGAACGCCCGGCCGCGCAATGAGCGGACGGCGACGCCGTGCAGCCGCACCTCGCCGCCGGTGAGCGGGTGGAGCTGGGCGAGCAGCCGCGCCAGGGTCGACTTGCCGGAGCCCGACTCACCGACGAGGGCGGTGATCTGCCCCGCGTACAGGCTCAGGCTGACGTTCTCCACGGCGTGCACGACGCGCGTGGTGCCGCCACGGCGCAGCCGGCCGCCGCGTACCGGGAAGTGCTTGGTCACGTTGACCGCTTCGAGGACGGGCGCGGGTCGGGAGCCGTCCGCCGGAGTACCGCCGGCCGCTGCTGTGTCCTTGGTCGTCCGGTCGCCGCTCATCGCATCTCACCTGTCGCCAGTTCGTTCGGGTCCGCGGCACCGTCCGCGTGCAGCAGGCAGGCAGCCTGCGAGGTGCTGCCGCCGGGTCCCTGGACCTGGTACAGCCGCGGCACCTGCGACTCGCAGGCGTCGAAGGCCAGCGGGCAGCGCGGCGCGAAGGCGCACCCTGCGGGCAGCCTGCGCAGGTCGGGCGGGGAGCCGACGATGCCGGTGAGCTCCCGCTTGGGCCCGCCGAGGGTCGGGAACGAGGCGAGCAGGCCGCGGCTGTAGGGGTGCTGCGGGCGCTGGTAGAAGTCTTCGGCCGCAGCCTGCTCGACGATCTTGCCGCCGTACATCACGGCGATCGTGTCGGACAGTTCGATCAGCAGCGACAGGTCGTGGGTGATGAACACCACCGAGAAGCCGAGCCGGTCCTTCAGCTCCATGATCTTCTCGATGATCTGCCGCTGGATGACCACGTCGAGCGCGGTGGTCGGCTCGTCCATGACGATGATCTCCGGGTCGAGCGCCAGCCCGACCGCGATCATCGCGCGCTGCCGCATGCCGCCGGACAACTCGTGCGGGTAGGAGCTCGCCCGGTCGGCAGGGATACCGACGATGCCCAGCAGCTCCACCACCCGGGCGGCCCGCTCCCGTACCGCCATCCGCGGCCGGTGGGCGATGATCACGTCCTCGATCTGCTCCCCGATCCGCATGATCGGATTCAGCGCGTGCATGGCCGACTGGAAGACGATCGACAGCTCCTCCCAGCGGAAGCCGCGCAGTTCGTCGTCGCCCATGGCGAGTACGTCGACGGTGTCGCCGTCCGCCTTGGTGTAGACGATCTCGCCCTGGGAGATCTCGGCCGGCGGCTTGTGCAGCCGGGTGATCGCGTACGCCAGGGTTGACTTGCCCGAGCCCGACTCGCCCGCGATGCCGAGGACTTCACCGCGCCGCAGGGTGAACGAGACGTCGTTGACAGCCGGGGTGCGGCTGTCGCCGTTGACGTAGTCGACCTTCAGATTGCGGACGTCGAGGATGACGTCGGTGCTGTCGGCGGTGAACGGCGCTCCGGCCGGCCGCGGCACGACGGCGCCCCGGTCCCTGACCCGCTTGGTACGGCGGCGCGCCACCTGCGCCCGCTGCGCCTTCTTGGTGCCGATGCCGGCCTGGCGCAGCCGGGGGTTGATGAACTCGTCGATGCCGAAGTTCACCAGCGACAGCGCGGTGCCGAGCAGCGCGATGGCAAGGCCCGCCGGGACGAACCACCACCATGCCCCGGTCAGCAGCGCGCTGCTGACCTGCGCCCAGTAAAGGATCGTGCCCCAGGACCACTGGGTGACGTCGGTCAGGCCGAGGAAGGCCAGGCTGGCCTGGGTGAGGATGGCGCCGGTGACCGTGCCGAGGAACGAGGCGGCGATCACGGCGATCTGGTTCGGCAGGATGTCCTTGAGGATGATCCGCCAGGTCTTCTCGCCGGTGGCCCGCGCCGCCTCCACGAAGTCCCGCTTGCGCAGGCTCAGCGTCTGCGCCCGCAGCACCCGGGCGCCCCACGCCCAGCCGGTGACGGAGATGACCAGGATGATGCCGAGGGAGCCGCTGTGCGGCAGGTACGCGGCCAGGATGATCGTCAGCGGCAGGCTCGGCAGCACCAGGAACACGTTGGCCAGCAGCGACAGCGCCTCGTCACCAAGCCCGCCGATGTAGCCGGCGGTCACGCCGACGAGCACGGAGAGCACGGTGGTCACCACGGCCGCGCCGATGCCGACCAGCATCGAGGCACGGGCCCCGTAGAGCATCTGGGAGAGGATGTCCTGCCCGTTCTGGGTGGTGCCCAGCAGGTGCGACAGGGACGGCGACGCACTGGCCGCGTCACTGACGGCCGAGGGGTCGTACGGCGAGATCCACGGGCCGATGATCGCCAGCACCAGGAAGACCAGGGTGATGACGACGCCGGTGAGCGTCAGCGGGGCGCGCAGTATGCGCAGCCAGATCCGGGCGGGACCCGCGCTCGCGGTGCCGGCCTCCGGGGTGTCGACTGCGGCCTCCGACTCTGCGAGGGCAGCGGATTGCAGGGCCATGGATCAGCTCTCCCTCGTCCTCGGGTCGAGGAACACGTAGGCGATGTCCGCGATCAGGTTGGCGATCAGCACCAGGATGGTGATGAGCAGGAAGATGGCCGACATCAGCGGATAGTCGGCCGCCTGGGCGGCTTTGAAGAGGACCGAGCCGATACCCGGGTAGTTGAAGACCACTTCGGTGACGATCGAGCCGCCGATGACGAATCCCAGCGACATCGCGAATCCGGAGAAGGACGGCAGCATCGCGTTGCGGGCCGCGTAGGCGTACATCACGCGGCGCTTGGGCAGCCCCTTCGCCTCCGCCAGCCGGACGTAGTCCTCGCTGAGCGTGGTGACCATCATGTTGCGCATGCCGATCAGCCAGCCGCCGACGGACGCGACCACGATGGTGACGGCCGGCAGGATCGCGTAGTTGATCGCGCTTCCGATGAACCCGCCGTTGAACCCGATGGTCTCGGTGACCGCGTAACCGCCGGACAAGGGGAACCACTTGAGCGTGATGGCGAAGACGTACACGACGATGATCGCGAACCAGAAGTACGGGATCGACGACAGGAAGGTGGTGGCCGGGATCAGCGAGTCGAGCCAGGTCCCGCGCTTCCAGCCCGCCAGCATGCCCAGCGCGGTGCCGATGACGAAGCCGAGCACCGTGCAGACCGTGACCAGGGTGAGCGTCCAGAACATGCTCGCCCCGAGCACCGTGCTGACCTTCGACGGGTAGTACGCGTAGGAGATGCCGAAGTTCCCGGTGAAGACGCTGTGCCAGTAACTGACGTACTGCTGCCAGAGGTTCTGGTTCGACTGGCCGAACAGCACTCGCAGGGCGTGCACCGCGGAGGGGCTGAGCTTGCCGTGGAACTGGTTGATCAGGTTGTCGGCCGGATTACCCGGCATGATCCGCGGGATGAGGAAGTTGAGGCTGATCGCCGCCCAGGCGGTGAGCAGGTAGAAGGCGATCTTCCGCAGGAGTGTGCGCATCGGTCACTCGCCCTTCTGATCGGGTCGGCAGGCCCAGCGCGCGGCCCGCCGTACGAGCTTTCGCATGGCGGGCTCACCCCAGATCCGCATGTCGTGGCCGAGCTGGATGTAGCAGACCCGGCCGTCGCCGTACCGGCGGGTGTGCACCAGCGGTTCGGTGCCGGAGCCGGTCTGCCGCCACGCGAGGACCTGCACGTCGGCCGTCGTCGCGAGCTCGTAGTGCTCGTGGGTCACCTCGAACGGCGCGATGCCCGCGGTCAGTTCGTGGTCCTGGTCGAGGACCACCTCGAACCGGCTCTCGTGCGGCGAGGGTCCGTGGGAGAGGTAGCGGCTGCCGATCAGCTCGGCGAGCAGCCGGTCCCCCTCGTCCAGTTGGTCGGGCGGCGAGGCGAGGACCGTCGTGGAGTGCAGGGCGACCAGGCCGCAGCCGCCGTGCACCGCGCGCGCCAGCGCCTCGCGCTGCTCGGCGGTGAAACGGCCCAGCGCGGTGTAGAGGACGATCACGTCTGCGTCGGCCGCGTTGTCCAGCGGGGCGGTGCTCAGGCCGGTCCTGGTCGCGAACCCCTCCTCGGTCAGCGCGCTCTGCAGCGCGGAGGCCGCGGTGAACAGGTCCTCGTACACGTCGTCACCGCTGATCAGGGCGAGGGCGGTAGGACCGGCGAAGGGGGCGGCGGGCCTGGTGGCGCGGGGCGCCGAGACATGGCGGGGCCTGGATATCTGCATGCGGAGGCTCGATTCAGTAGGTGGAGCGCAATTCACCGGTAGGGCTCCAGAAGCCCTCTGCGCGCCCGCTGGTCAGGGCGTTGTCCATCCGGTCCAACGGCAGCCGGACACGTCGCCGGGACCTGCTGCTCT
The DNA here is from genome assembly GCF_043197715.1 of Streptomyces sp. NPDC049040. Classification (NCBI taxonomy): domain Bacteria; kingdom Bacillati; phylum Actinomycetota; class Actinomycetes; order Kitasatosporales; family Streptomycetaceae; genus Streptomyces; species Streptomyces sp. NPDC049040. Next base: position 608,935 of record NZ_JBICTO010000004.1, on the reverse strand, counting down.
CATACGTGGCGAAGATCAGTTCGGCGCCCCGCAGCGCGTACCGCGCGTCAAGCGCCGGTTGCCTGCCGGTCCGCAGCGACTCGACCAGGTCGCGGATCGCGTCCGCGGTGCCCGCGACGATCGCGGGGTCGACCGCGTGGTCCCAGGTGCTGGTGTCGGTGTCGAACGGCGACTCCCGCACCAGGTCGTTCCTGCCGAAGCGCCGTACCCGGGCGCGGGAGCCCCTGATGTCGGCCCGTCCCCTGGTGCCCTGGACGATCAGTCCGAGGTCGTTCTCCAGGTTCAGTACGGAGGTGTGCGGTTCGCGCCCGGTGGAGACGACCGCCCGTACCCCGTCCGCCCAGCCCACCTGGGTCAGTGAGGCGGCCTCGGTGAAGACGCCGTAGACGTAGCGGTCCACGGATACGTCGATCTGGCCCAGCACCCACTCGGGGGCGGCGTCCTGCCGGTGGAAGAGGACGAGGTCCAGGATGTGGGTGCCCCAGTCGAACAGGTTGGGGCAGTACCCCTCGATGGTCACCACCTCGCCTATCTCGCCCTGGGCGATCCACTCCCTGGCCTGCCGCTGCACCGGATCGAAGCGCCGCTGCAGGTTGAAGGTCAGCTGGACCCCGGCGTCGGCGGCGCAGGCCGCCATCTCCAGCGCGTCGCCGTAGCTGAGTGCGATCGGCTTCTCGCAGTGGATCGCCCGGGCGCCCGCCGCGACGGCCGCCCGCACCACCTCCAGGTGGAAGGCCGGTGGTGTGCAGACGCTGACGATGTCCGGCCGCGTCGCCGCGAGCAGTTCCCGGAAGTCGCCGTGGACGCCGGGCACGCCGAGTTCCGCGGCCAGCGCCTCGGCGGACCCGGTGTCCACGTCCGCGAGGCCGGTCAGCCGCACGCCGGCGGCGAGATGGCCGCGACCGTGCACCCTGCCCTGCGAACCCGCCCCCACAACGACCGCCGAGAGGTCCTCATCGACAGCCCGCGCGGAGTCGCCCATGACTCGCTCCCCTCTCCAGGCGGATCTGGCGGTGTGCCAAGTGCATACCACTTAGCGACATCTTAATACGAAGAGCGGTCCTGTCTAGAGGGCGAATGGGAGGTAACGCGGCGCGAATTCGCCCTCCGATACGGAAGGTCAGCAACAAAGTCGGGCAATGTGGACAGGGTATTCGGCCACGATCGGTCCGTACCATGGCTTACCACTTAGAACCAGACGACTACACTGACCCGCACCACTCGGACAGGAGACCCGTATGAAGTTCAGTCAACTTGTCGGCCCCCGCGCCTCCGAAGTCGTCACCGCCGACACCCCGGTCCCCAACGACGACCAGGTGCTGGTGGAGGTGCTGGCCTGCGGAGTGTGCACCTCCGACATCGGGCCGTGGCTCACCCACGATCCGGCAGGCGCCCCGGTCCGGCTCGGCCACGAGATGGTCGGCAAGGTCATCGGCACCGGGCGTGACGCGACCAGGTGGCGGCCCGGCGACGTGGTGACGGGCCTGGGCGGCAACGGCTTCGCGACCCACGCGGTGATGGACGCCAACGCGATACTGCCGGTGCCGCCGGGCGTCGAACCGGCGCACGCCATCGGTGAGCCCGTCGCCGACCTCGAAGAGGCCCTGTCCCGCACCGGTATCAGCCCCGGCGTCCGGGTGGCCGTGGCCGGACTGGGCTTCATGGGACTCGGACTCGTCCAGCTCGCCAAGCGGCACGCGCCCGGTCTGCTCATCGGTGTCGACCCCGACCCCGCCCGGCGCAGTCGTGCCCTCGCGCTCGGCGCCGACCTCGTCTTCGCCCCCGACGAACTGCCCGAGGAATACCGCACCGACACCGGCCGCGCCACCGACGCCCGGCCGTCCATCGTCCTCGAAGCCACCGGTGCCACCGGCGGGCTGAAGACGGCCGGCAGCATGGTCCGGCCGTTCGGCACCCTGTGCGTGGTCGGCTACCACCACACCGGTGACGCGAAAATGGACATGGACCTCTGGTACAAGGCGGTCACCGTCGTCAACGGCTTCTGCCCGGACCGCACCCGGCTGATCGCCGCGATGCGCGAGAGCCTCGACCTGATCGCCGACCGGCGCTTCAGCTACGCACCGCTGATCACCCACCGGTTCGGGCTCGACGACATCGACAAGGCCTTCCACGCGATGGAGGAGGCCGCCCCCGACTTCGTCAAGGGTGTCGTGCTGTTCTGACCGCAGGACCCGGCCGGCCCACACCTACGACCGGGCGAACGACGTACGCAACCGGTAGCGGTCGCCCGCGTACCGGATCGTCGAGGCGAACAGCGGCTCCTGCTGCGCGCTCAGCGCGAGCTGCCGCATCACGAGCACCGGGTCGCCGGGCGCCAGATCCAGGTGCTCGGCCGCCCGCTCGTCGGCCTTCGTCGCCTCGATGGTGCTGTCCGCGCGTACCGGCTCCACCCCGGCGGCCGAGAGCGTCGAGTACAGCGAACGGTTCTGGAAGTCGACCTGCTCGATCCCCGGCACCAACGCGTGCCGCAGCCTCGTCAGGTCAAGCGCTATCGGAACGCCCTCAAGGAACCGCACCCTCTCCAACCGGAAGAGCGGCGTCCCCGGGGCGATGCCCAACTGCTCCGCCTCGTCGATGCTCGCCGGGCTCGACTCGGCGCGCAGCACCTTCGACTGCGGTGTCAGGCCCATCCTGGTCGCCGTCTCGCTGAACGACTCCAGGCTGTTCGGCCACTCCTTCTTCTGCGTGCTCCGCGAGACGTACCAGCCGCGACCGTGGGACGGATTCAGCACACCGTCCGCGACCAGGCTGTTCAGCGCTTTGCGCAATGTCACCCGACTGATACCGAGCTGCTGGCACAACTCGCGCTCCGGCGGCAACCGCCCGCCGGGCCGCAGCACCCCCCGATCGATCTCGCCGCGGATCACATTGGCCGTCTGGACCCACAACGGCTCGGGATGCCCGGGCAGAACCGCACCGGAGACATCAGGTGAGTCATTCATACAGTAAGGCCCCCGCAGTGATCCGCTCCGGTGAACAAGCGCGGATCACCTTAGCTTCACCGGCCACTCTCTGGCCAGAACCCACCACGCGCGGTGGCGAAGCCGCCCCCCGCAGGCGGGTGGGTGACGGTCTCGGGGTGGTCCAATTCGGCGCGGAAGGCGACCAGGGGCGCCCTGGTAGCGCCCGACGAGGGCGACGCGCTCGTGGCCGAGGGCCGCCGCCGCGGCCACCACGTCGGCGGCCATGGTGCGCTCGGCGTACGTCTCGGGGGCGGTGTCCGCCGGCCTGTCGCTGGCGGCGGAGCCGCGCAGGTCAGGGCAGATCACCGTGCGCTCGGCAGCGAGCCGGTCGGCGACGTGCCGCCACATCAGGCGGGTCTGGGGGAAGCCGTGCAGCAGCACGACCGGGCTGCCGCTGCCGCTGCCGCCGACGGCGAGGAGCCGCCCTGGTCGCGGAACCGGGTGCCCACGTCGCCGAGCATCCCTGGCGCGAGCCCGCCTGGGGGCTGCTCGCCCGCGCGCTCCACCGCGCGGGCCGCCAGGCCGACACGCTGGCCGGCGGCGACGCCCTGGTCCACTCGCGGCGCGACCCACTCGCCGCCGTCGAAGCGGCGGAGCGCCCCGGGGACCTCGCCCTGACCGCCCGGATCATCGGGCGCCTAGGACGTGCCCGCCCTCTGGAGCCGGGCCGACGACCCCGAGCAGGCCCGCACCGCCCTCGCCACCGTGCCGGAGCCGCCGCGTGACCACATGCAGGAGGCGCTGTGGTGCCTGACCGCCCGTGCCGCCACCGCCCTGCGCGACGCCCGTGCCGAACACGCGGGAGCCCCCGGCGGAATGCTGACCCTGGGCCCGGTGTCGCGCTTACCTGGCGGAGTCGGAGGCACGTACCGGGGCGGGGCAGGCGCGCGCTGATGCGGGAGCCGGATTCACGTACGATTGGTGCAGTCGGCAGCAAATCGGCTGTTTGGTGCGAATCGTTTTCTGGCACCACGTATGGCCATGCCGTTCCTCAAGGAAAACGCCTCCGTTCTCCAGGCAGGAAGAAGCCCAGCTCATGGATCTCAACGGCTCCGTCGCCTTCGTGACCGGCGGCAACCGCGGACTCGGCGCCCAGTTCGTCCGCATCCTCCTGGAAGCCGGTGCGAGCAAGGTGTACGCGACCGGCCGCGACCTGCCCGGCGTCGGGACAGGCGCCGTCCCGGTCCGGCTCGACCTCACCGACCACGCATCGGTCCTCGCGGCCGCGGAACAGGCCCAGGACGTCACGCTGTTGATCAACAATGCCGGGATCGACACCTTCACCGGCATCATGGACGGCGACCTCGACACCTACCGCCTCGAGTACGACACCAACGTGCTGGGGACCCTCGACGTGACCCGTGCGTTCGCGCCTGTCCTCGCCCGCAACGGGGGCGGGGCGATCCTCAACGTGCTGTCCGTTCTGTCCTGGGCGTCGCTTCCGACCGAGGCGGCGTACAGCGCGGCCAAGGCCGCCGAGTGGTCCGTCACCAACTCCCTGCGTGTGGAGCTTGCGGCGCAGAACACCCAGGTGACCGCACTGCACGTCGGCCGTATGGACACGGACATGATCGCCGGCAGGGACACCGAGGGGGCGGCCGATCCCGCGGAGATCGCCAGGATCGCCCTCGACGGCGTCGCGACGGGCCAGCTGGAGGTGGTCGCGGACGCGTTCACCCAGCAGGTCAAGGGAGGGCTGTCACTCGGCATCGAAGCCCTCTACCCTCAGGTCGCGGGAGCCTGACAGGCCGTCACGGGGGTCGCCGGGAGCAGGTGATGGGTGCCCGCCCGCCCTGCCCGCCACAGCGTGAAGTAGTAGAACACCGGCCAGGTGGAAGATGCGTTCACGACCTCCCTCGGATCGCAGGCCCCGGGATCCCCGGTCGCGCGACGTCCGTGGCCCGAAGATGTCCGGTTGACTGAGCTCATTCAGCGGCGGCGGCACGGCGCAGCGTGAACCAGAACGTCGGGACCGGGTTCGTGCCGGGCGTCACGTCGGTCAGCTGCCACGCCGAGAACCTGGCGCTGAGTTCGTCGGCGGTGACGCCGGAGATCGGGTCGTCGAACGCTTCGGGTCCGTACCCGAACATCAGAAGTCGTGCGCCGGGGGCGGCACGCTTCGTGAGGCCGGTGGCGTAGGCGTCGCGGCGGTGCGGTGGAATCCCGCAGTAGCAGCTCAAGTCGAAGAACAGGTCGTACGGGCCCGGCACGCCCACCTCGTCGAGTCGGGTGGCGTCCCCACACAGCACGGTGACGTCCGCTCCGGCAGCGGCGGCCTTCTCCCTCGCCTGCCGGACCGCCCGGTCGACCAGGTCGACGGCCGCCACCCGCCAGCCGTGCAGGGCCAGATACACCGCGTTGGTTCCGGTGCCGCAGCCGAGTTCGAGGACCTTGCCCGGCATCAGCGCGCCGGCGCCCTCCACCAGGGCCACCAGCTCGGGCGGCGTGATGCCGCTGTCCCACGGCGGCTTGCCGTCCCTGTAGAAGTCCTCCAGCTCACGGCGCACGGCCGCCTCCTGGTCGAGCTCCTCAGCCGTCCGAATCTCACTCATCGCCACCCCTCCACGAATCTAGAGTTCAACTCTAGTGAATCACTCTAGAGATAGACTCTCAGCATGGATGCGGTCAAGGGATCCGACGGACAGAACGCCAAGCGCCCCGACAAGCGGGCCGAGCGCTCGCGGCGCACCCGCGAAAACATCGTCGCGGCGGCGCGGGACCTGTTCGTCGCGCAGGGGTACGGTGCGACAAGCCTTCAGGAGGTCGCGGATCGCGCGGGCGTGGCCGTCCAGACCGTGTACTTCGTGTTCCGGAACAAGCGCGCGCTGTTCAAGGACGTCGTCGACACGTCCATTGCGGGCGACGCCGAACCGGTCGCCACGATGGACCGCGACTGGTTCCACGCCGCGTGCGCCGAGCCCACTGCAGCCGGGCAACTGCGCGCCCACGTGCGGGGCGTACGCGACATCCTCGGCCGTCTCGCCCCGATCATTCCGCTGATCGCGGCTGCGGCGGCCACGGACCCGGAGATCGCCGCGCAGTGGCCCGCCGGCCCCGACCCGCGCTATACCGTCCAGCACGCAGCAGCAAAGGCACTGACCTCCAAACCCGACGCCCGCCCCGACGTCGACACCGCCCGCGCCGCCGACCTGCTGTACGGGCTGCTCAGTCCGGAGCTGTACCTGGTCTTCGTCCGCGACCGGGGCTGGTCCCCCGACGCCTGGGAGGAGTGGGCATGTGTGGCCCTGACCACCCAACTCTGCACAGACCACGAGTAGGCCACCGCAGATGTGCCGCACCTCGCACACCCCGTCCCACCAGGGCGGATGGGGTTATCGGCAGGGGCAGGGATATGGCGACCCATGCCTCGCCGGATGGTGTCTTGGGTGCCGTGAGGATCACGCGGTTGTTGTCGACGGCGGACAGCGTGTGGCGGACGTAGAGGACACGTTCGCGTCTGCCGTTCTGCGGCGGCGGGTCTCGGGATGGCCGTGGGGCGGGCGGGGTTGTGGGGGAGGCGGAGGTGTCGGACGGCGTCGCCGAGTGCGATGGAGAGAGTTGCGAGGCAGCGGTGGACGGTGACCTTCCCGCGTCCGCTGGCGAGTTGGGAATGGGTGAATGCTGCGATGTGGGAGTGGTTGAGGTCATCGAGTCTGACTGTGCCGTGAGGGGATGATGCGCGAGTGCTGGCTTGCCCAGGCGCTGTCGTCCTCCTGGGGCGAGATGGTGTGGCCCATGCCCGGGGCAGTTGAAGCCGTTGTTTCCGCTCATGCGCGGACGGGCATCGCCTAGCCTGCTCTCCATGCCCGACGACACCACGCACGTGAAGCGTGACGACCGGCCTGAGGAATCCCGGCGAGTACGCCTGAGTCAGACGTTCGACGAAGATGCGGAGTTGTACGACCGGACCAGGCCCGGCTACCCGCCGGAGCTGTACGACGACCTCGCGGAGTTCGCCGGTGCCTGCCCGGGCAGCCGAGTACTGGAGATCGGCTGCGGGACCGGGCAGGCCACGGTGCCGCTGGCCGAGCGAGGCTGTCGGATCACGGCGGTCGAGGCAGGACCGAGTATGGCCGCAATCGCCCGCCGTAACCTGAACGGAGCCGCGGGGGTGGAGATCGTTACGGCGGACTTCGAGAGCTGGCCTCTCCCGGAGGAGTCGTTCGACGTGGTCTTCGCAGCGACCGCTTTTCACTGGATCGACCCGGCGGTAAGGATGGCGAAGGCTGCCGAGGCGCTGCATCCCGACGGGGCGCTCGCCGTGGTGCGGACCCAGCATGTGAGGGGTGGTACCGAGGAGTTCTTCGTCGAAGTTCAGCGCTGCTATGAGCGGTTCGATCCGGACACGCCGCCTGGGCTGCGGCCTCCGGAAGCCGCCGACATCGACGGCTCGGACCACGCCCAGGAGGTCCTGCAGAGCGGTGCGTTCGGGCCCACGGTCTTCCGCCGTTACGAACAGGACCTCACGTACACCACGCCGGAGTATCTGAGGCTGCTTCAGACCTACTCCGGTCACCGTGCACTTTCAGCAGCTGCCAGGAGCGGCCTGCTGGGGTGTATCGCAGGCCTGATCGACGGGCGGTACGGTGGTCGGGTGACCAAGCGGTATCTCATCGACTTGGCGGTGTCACACCGGCGATGACGCCGTTTGGCACGCCGTGGCACCCTCCGTTGGCCACAGAGCTGTCCCTGCAACCGCGGCGTGAGCGACGTCCTCATGTCCTCTGCGACGGGCCAAGGAGAGAGACGAAGCGCAACAGTGGGGTGGGATCTGGCCCAGCTTGTCCCTCGGGAGGTGGCAGAGCGCCGGCGAGGCTGGTGCGGTCAGTGTCGGTCAAGATTGGCTTGCCGACCACCTGGCGTTGCCGAGTAGCGGTTGGCGCCTGCCGCAGAGCAACAACTCCGATGCCCTTGTCGCCTGGAGCCGGCAGGCCATCGAGTCGCGGGGCTGGGAATACGTCGTGCGAAGCGACCCAACTCCGTGCGGCTGGCGAACATCCGCATTCTGGCGAGGCATCGCAGGGCGTGGTTGTTCTCTCCGGAGATCGTGGGCAGGGTCGAGGCCTCAGTGAGCGACGGGATGACGTTCGCGGACGCGTGCAGGTCGGCGCCGGAGCTCGACGAGCGCCAGTCCGCGAAGGCGGTCGCTGACGGCTTGGGCGTCTCGCGGCAGACCATCGCCCGTCTCGCCCGGAAGTACGGGATCCCGCTGCAGCGAGGACGCCGCAGCCACAGCTCTGTCGACCGCGAGTGGCTCTTTGATCAGCACGTCACGTGCCGACGGCCGCTTCCCGAGGTCGCACATGAGATGGGGTAAGTACCGTCAGCATGAACTGCTGGGCAACGAAATCGGCATTCGGCTTCGCCCCCGCGGAGGTGCCGGCCATCGCGAAGCCCTGGGCCCGGATACCGGAAGTCCGAGCTGACTCACGAGCAACCGGGCGATCATGTCGAGGTGACCGTCGCCGACCCCACCGAGTTCATCTTCACCAGCCGTGCCACCGTCTACCGAGCCCTCGAATGCCGCCAGAGCGCGTCCACGTCGTCGATCTTCGGCGGGCAGTGACGTGCTGCCTCACGTCTACCAGGTGACGAAGTACAACCCCGCCGACCGCGACCAGCACGGGCACTGCGCCGGCGCTGAGCCTGCGACGAGCGACCACGGGCCGATCGAAGCGGCCTGTCTTGAGGCCGTCGCCGCCTTCGCCGAGGACACCGGCGTCGACCAGCTGGCCGCCCGCGAGCCGCAGCTCGGCGGCTTCGCTCACTTCGGTCTGGGGCCACCGGTCGACGGCTACGGCCTGGCCGACCTCTTCCCCGCCGGCCTCGACGGGTTCCACGACGGTGCACTGGTGCCGATCGCCCTCGGCCTGGAACTTGTACGGGCCATGCTCCGCGACAGCGGTGCCTGGTGCCGCCTGGAGGCGGAGGGAGAGTTCACGGTGCACGTCGGCTGGGACTGGGCGTTCCTGAAGACCCTGCGGCGCGGCCAGGTCGTCACCGGCACGGTGACCTCCATCGCCGGCTTCGGCGTCACCTTCGTGGACATCGGCGGCTTCACAGCGATGATCAACCTTCCGGAGCTGTCCTGGCGTCCCTTCGATCACCCGTCCGACATCGTCAGTGTCGGCCAGGAGATCACCGCCGAAGTCCTCGACATCGACATGGTCTGGGAACGGGTGCCGCTGTCGCTGCGAGCAGTGCAGGAGGACCCGTGGCCGCAGGTCGCGCAATGGCTCGGACAGGTGGTCACCGGACCGGTCACCAAAGTCCTTCCGTTCCGCGTCTTCGTCCGCATCGAAGACCGAGAGGACGGCTTCCAGGGCCTCGTGCACACCGGCGAGCTGGATCAAGCGCCGGAGGACGTCATTGAGGTCGGCGACGTGGTCACGGTGAAGATCATCGATGCCGATGTCCCGCGGCGCCGCATTGCCCTGTCACAGAGGCAGGCTGACCAGTGACGACGTGGACGTGCTGCTGCTGGGACGAGGAAGCCACCTGGTTCTACTTCGAGGTCGACGCCGACGGCTGGGTGACCCGACAGATCGAGCTCCGAGGTTCTGAGCTGATCCCGATCGCAGCTGCCTCATGGACGAGTGGCAGCGCGCTCAGTAGGCAAGCAGTCTGGGTGAGTACGAGAGGAAGTTCGGACGCACCGCGGAACTCCCAGCGTCACAGTGGGAGGGATACGAAGCCGATCAGCAGACCTCGCAAGCATTCGAGCAGGTCTGGGATGCCGCTCGACGGGAGATCGCAGCCCGCTGACCCCGAGGCCCGGCAGTTACCCTGTCGGCTTGTGGAACAGCTGCCCGAGGGCGTCGATCGCGACATCATGAACCACCGGATCATCCTCCCCACCAAGGCGATCCGTGAGGCACGCGCCTGCACGCTCCACGAGGCGCTGGACGTCTCCGCCGAACGCTACGAAGAACTCCGTCGGGATCGCCCGGACTCCTTCGCGGTGTCACCCGAGGACCACGGCCGGGGCTTCTACTCCTCACCCAGCACCGCACCACCCGCTCTCACTCCAGACCGCCGACGACTGCTGGTGCCGGCCGCGACCGATACCGACTGAGTCGCCCGAAGCTCGAGCGTTCAGGAGGGGGATTGCCCAGCACTGCCTGGCTCAGAGGGTTTCCAGGGGTCGGCCCGGCCGAGCAACTCCACGAGTGGGGTACCAGTCCGGGCAGCGACGATGCGGCGGGCGCGGAGCTGGGCGCGGGTGCGGGGGCGGAATTTCGGATCCCGTCCGCAACCACACGGTTCGAAGCCGTCGTAGCGCAGCCCGGCGTTGAGAACCGCCGAGACGACCGACCATGCCTTCCGATTACTGCGGCGGGGTGGCGCGAAGTCGTGGCCGGCACACAGCAACGAGCCTGAACAGCGCGGGCACGAGTGTCCACCCTCGCGAGGATGCCGCTTGAAGCTGATTCGGCACGAGACGCAGGCGTAGTGCAGCTTGTAGTGGGCGAAGGCGTATCTGCACACAGGCCGACTGTAGCGATGACGCTTCGCCATCTACCAGGGGATTCCACCTCTGGGGTGGTGTAGGAGACGCGACTGCGCTTGTCGTCCCTCTCGCCACGACGCGGAACCCCATGTGCAGGGCGGGGACTGCTCGGCTCCAAGCTCGAGTGACGATGTCACCGGCCATGCGCTGGGAATGGGGCACGCGAAGCCGGAACGGTCAGAGGGACATGATGCGCTGAAATGCGCGAAGCCCCAGGCTGCAGCGCCGGCGTGTGACACCGAAGTCGGGAACCTGCACCAGGGGTGGAGCCGGAAGGCCGTGCACACCATTGCGCTGCGACTGGCGTGGCCGGTCAGTCGAACGCCGAAGTCGCGCAGCTCCCACTGCAGCCGGTCTTGTCCGTGGCTTTGACGGCGAAGGGCACGTTCGTGCGGGATGCAGACTGCCGGGCTCGCCGCGAGCATCGCAGCAGGAAGGTCGGACAGTATCCTGCAATTCGCTCTCGCTCTCGCCCTCGTCGGTAGCCGGCAGTCCTGCGGCCTGGCTGCGCGGGAAGTCGGCCCACGTGGTGCTCGCTCGTTCCCGGAGCGGGTGGGATGCCGTGCCCTTTGTGGATTTCCCAAACGGTGGAGGCGGCGACCTCGATCCGAAGCGAAGCGAGTTCGCGGTGGATGCGCCGGTACCCCACGAGGAGTTCTCGCGGGCGAGGCGCGGGACCAGGGCGCGGATCGAACGGATGGTGGCCGGTCGTCCGCGCCGCTTCGGTAGGCAGGTTGCAGCATGGCGCCGTTTGAGCAGGTTGCGGTGCCATCGCAGGACAGTTCTGGACGTACAAGGAGCAGGAGCCGGCGGAGCTTGCCCATCGGCAGCGGGCGCGGGAGCGCCAGGGCGTTGGTCGCGGGGAGGTAGGCCAGGCGCAGGAGGAGACCGGCGATCACGGCCGTGACCTGAGCAGACGATTTATCGGCACCCGCAATGCCGGGCGGATGGCCCGGGCCGCCGGGTTAGAAGGGCGTGGACGGGGGTGTGATGCAGCCTGCGCTGATTCTGAGCGTCTCGTACTTTTTGCCCTGGTCGTCGGTGATGTCTGTTTCCCGGGTCACGAAGACGTCCCAGGTGTCGGTGGTGAGGTGGCTTTCGTCGGAACCCCCCGTGGTGGCGGTCTTCCAGCCGGCGGCGTGGAGCATGGCGGTGATGGTCTCGCGGGTATGCGGGTGTGCCCCTGCCAGGGGGTAGATGCGACCGAGGTCGATGCCGCAGGGCTGTATCCGGTCTGTCGAGCTGATCGTCGGATCCAGGTGTGTTGCGGTGAGCGTTTTCTGCAGCAGGGCGAGAACCTCGTCCCGGTGGGTGGCGCCGGGTGGCGCTGGTGGGGTGGAGGCGGCGAGGGGTGCCGCGGGGGTCGTGTCAGGCGTGGTGTGGGTGGCTGGCTTACTGGAGGCTTGGGTGCTGCCGCTGCATGCGCCGGCCAGGAAGACCGCGGGTACTGCCATGGCGAACAGGAGGGTGCGGAGTTTCACAGCATGTAGCTTAGAGGGCGTTTGGCTCCGTTATTTGATCCCGTATTGCCACACTTTGACTCGATCATGTGCCGCGCCGTGTCGGGGTGGATTCTCGGGCGAGGCGGCGCGTCATGAGGTAGACCATCGCGAGGTGGACCATGGCTTCGGAGCGGTGTGGGTGGGCTTCGTGGTCGCGTGCGAGTCGGCTGCGCAGGCCGTGGTTCGATGGTCGGCCGATGTCCGGCCCCCGGCCGTGGCGCTCAGTTCGCCAGCCGGTCAGGACCGGCTCGACCAAGCTCCCACCGGGCATCGGACAGGTGACTCGGATAGCGGCGGTGTTCACCTGCAATACCGAGAGCCCCTGGTGCGGGCCAGTCGCTTGCACACGGCACACGAAGCAGGAGGGTCACGACGGCGCACCTTGGGGTGAAACAGGAGGAGCGCAGGCAGGACCGCAACATCAATGCCCCTCTGGCACCATCGGAAACTCGGGGAGCACCAGCATTTTCGAGAGCGATCGCCGAACATCACCAAAGAATCCAAAGAGAGGACCTGACGCCCCCTGAGTGAGCGTGAGGTTCGTATATCGCTGCGTCCGCGGTGGTCGGCCGCGTCGAACTCCGACGCGACATGGGCCATTTGCGGTAAAGTGTCCGATGAGGAGTGCGCCAGCGGTCCCCGCAAAGGGGAATCTGACCGGAAGTACCCCGTCTCAATTGGACAGGTCCCGGATTATGGGGTGCTCCGAGCCCGCCATCCGCTCCCGCCGACCGCCACCGGCATCCCCCGGCGCTAACTCCCCCACGACTTCCCACCATGGCAGGGGGGCTACTACCTTTGGCCGGATGCTGTCACCGCAGTCACCGCAGTCACCGCAGTCACCGCAGTCACCGCAGCCACATGCCGCCGCGAGCCCGGCAGCCACTCCGGCAGCGCCCCAGCCGGCTCGAAACCGTACGGCAGCCGTGGTTGTCCCGCTGATGGTCGGACTCGTGCTCGGCGCCGGCGGGGTCGGAGCCGGCTGGGCACTCAGCGGCGACAGCAGCGCCCCCGCTGCTGGGTCCGACCCCGCGGGGGACGCCCGCGCCGCGTGCCAGGCGCTCGACGGGTTCGACGAATCGAAGTTCGCGGCGAAGGGGCCCGACGGCGACATCGCCCTCAACCGCTACGCCGCAGCGGGGGCGCTCTCCGCCTCGGCGGCTGCGGGGGACCGGGAGTACAAGCCGCTCGCGCAGGCCATCCGCCGCTCTCAGGACCGGCACGCGCAAGTCTTCGACTTCGACGCGCAGGTGAAGCAGGACCTGGCCGAGGCCCGCCGGATCTGCGGCACTCTCTAGCGGCCTCCGCCCCGCCTGCGTTGCGCCGTGCGGCTGACATACGGATCGCCGGTGTGGTTCCATGGCGTCATGACCCCGCTCGTGATGCGCCGCCACGTGGACTACGTGCGTGTCACCAGCACGGGGTGTCCCGCCGGGCGCTGACGCCGCGTCTCCGGCGTTCTGCCGCCGTTCCGGCCGCTGATCATCTGCTGTTCCGCGCGATCGGCGTCTTCCGCCGTCCTGCCCCCACCGTGGTCTTCCTGTCCGGTGGCGGCGGTCCGCGCCGCGCTTTCCGGCGCGGCCCCGCGCGCCTCCGCAGTGAGCCGCCGCCGGGACACCGCCGGGGATTCGCCTCGCCTCTCCGGTCGCCGTTCCCTTCATCCGCACCTCCGTCAGGAGAGCCATGACGAACCCCATCGACTCCGTCACCGCGGGGCACACCCCCGACGAGGTCCCCGCGGCCGACACGTCCGCCTGGTCGTTCGAGACCCGGCAGGTACACGCCGGCGCCGAGCCCGATCCGACCACCGGGGCGCGGGCGGTGCCGATCTACCAGACGACGTCGTTCGTCTTCCGCGACACCCAGCACGCCGCCGACCTCTTCGCGCTGGCCGAGCCGGGCAACATCTACACCCGTATCCACAACCCGACGCAGGACGTGCTCGAACAGCGGATCGCCGCGCTGGAGGGCGGGGTCGCCGCGGTCGCGGTGGCCTCGGGCCAGGCCGCGGAGACGCTGGCGATCCTGACGCTCGCGAGCGCCGGCGACCACGTCGTCTCCAGCGCGTCGCTGTACGGCGGCACGTACAACCTCTTCCGTCACACGCTGCCGAAGTTCGGCATCCAGGTCTCCTTCGTCGAGGACCCGGACGACCAGGACGCCTGGCGGGCGGCGATCAGGCCGCAGACCAAGGCGCTGTTCGCCGAGACGCTGGGCAATCCGCGCGGGAACGTCCTGGACGTGCGGGCGGTGGCGGACGTCGCGCACGAGGCGGGTGTGCCGCTGATCGTGGACAACACGGTGCCCACGCCGTTCCTGCTGCGGCCGATCGAGCACGGCGCCGACGTGGTGGTCCACTCGGCGACGAAATTCCTCGGCGGCCACGGGACGACGATCGGGGGTGTCGTGGTGGACGGCGGCACCTTCGACTTCGGCGCGCACCCCGAGCGCTTCCCGGACTTCACCGAGCCGGACCCGAGCTACCACGGCCTGCGGTACTGGCCGGCCCTGGGACCCGGTGCGTTCGCGATCAAGCTGCGCGTGCAGTTGCTGCGCGACCTCGGCCCGGCGCTGTCGCCGCACTCGGCCTTCCTGCTGCTGCAGGGCGTCGAGACGCTGTCGCTGCGGCTCGAACGGCACTCGGCGAACGCGCAGGCGCTCGCGGAGTGGCTCCAGGAACGCGACGAGGTGGCGGCCGTCCACTACGCGGGCCTGCCGTCCAGCCGCTGGTACGAAGCCGGGCAGCGCTACCTGCCGCGGGGTGCGGGCGCGGTGCTGGCCTTCGAACTGCGCGACGGGGCCGAGGCGGGACGCCGCTTCGTCGACGGGGTGCAGCTGTTCAGCCACCTGGCGAACATCGGTGACGTGCGCAGCCTGATCATCCACCCGGCCTCCACGACGCACAGCCAGTTGGACGAGGAGCAGCTCGCGGCCACCGGTACGTCACCCGGCCTGGTGCGGCTGTCGGTCGGCATCGAGAACGCCGCCGACCTCATCGCGGACCTGGAGGCGGGCTTCCGCGCGGCGAAGGGCGCGTCCTGAACCAGACCGGCACCAGGCCGCCTGCCGGCATCCCCCTGCTGCCCGCCTCAGGGGCGTGGCAGCCGGGGGACCCGCCGGGGCGCCGCCGCCTGCACGACCTGTCCGGCCCGCTGCCGCTGGAGGCGGGCGGGGAGCTGCCGGGAGTACGACTGGCGTACGAGACCTGGGGCCGTCTGGCGCCGGACGGCTCCAACGCGGTGCTGGTGTCGCACGCGCTGACCGGCGACAGCCACGTGGCGGGGCCGAAGGAGCCCGGGCATCCCACCGCGGGCTGGTGGGACGGCCTGGTCGGGCCGGGGCGTGCGCTGGACACCGACCGCTTCTTCGTGGTCGCGCCGAATGTGCTCGGGGGCTGCCAGGGGACCACCGGGCCGTCGTCGTACGCGCCCGGCGGCCGCCGGTGGGGCGGTGCCTTCCCGTTCCTGACCCAGCGCGACCAGGTCGCCGCCGAGGCGTCGCTGGCCGACGCGCTCGGGATCAGCCGCTGGGCGGCCGTCATGGGCGGGTCCATGGGCGGGATGCGCGCCCTGGAATGGGCGGTGAGCCGCCCCGAGCGGGTCGGCGCGCTGCTGCTGCTGGCCTCGCCCGCCGCCGCGAGCGCGGAGCAGATCGCCTGGTCGGCCGTGCAGTTGCATGCCATCCGGTCCGACCCGAACTGGCGCGGCGGCGACTACCACGACGCGGGACCGGGCGGCGGCCCCGCGGCCGGGCTCGGCCTGGCCCGCCGCCTGGCCCATGTGACCTACCGCAGCGAGGCGGAGCTGGCCACGCGTTTCGGGCGCGCCGCGCAGGGCGCGGAGGATCCGTGGCAGGGCGGCCGCTACGCCGTCGAGTCCTATCTCGACCACCATGCCGAGACCCTGGTGCGGAGATTCGACGCGGCCAGCTACGTCGTCCTGACCGAGGCGATGAACTCCCACGACGTGGGGCGCGGGCGGGGCGGGACCGCTGCGGCACTGCGCCGGGTCACCGCGCCGACCCTGGTCGCCGGGGTGGACTCCGACCGGCTCTACCCGCTTTACCAGCAGGCCGAGTTGGCGGCGGGCATCCCCGGCGCGGACCGCCCACGCGTGGTCGAGTCGCCCTACGGCCACGACGGGTTCCTGATCGAGGTGGAGCAAGTGGCGGCCCTGGTCGCGGAGTTGCTTGCGGGCTGACCTGCCGCCGGATCTCCGGCGTCAGGGCCGGCGTGCGCCTTGCTTGGGCTGCCCGGACTCCGCCGCGGCGAGCCGGCGCAGGGCGACCTCGGCGAAGAGGGCGGCGCCGTCCGGCAGCACCGCGTCGTCGAACACCGCGTCCGGGGCGTGGTTGCCGGGCGCGGTGGCCGGGTCGCGGTCCTGCGGGCAGGCACCGAGGCTCGTCATCACCCCGGGAACACTGGCGAGCACCCGCCCGATGTCGTCGGAGACCAGGGCCGGGCGGGTGCCGCGGACGAACCGCCCGGGACCGAACAGGCCGGTGACCGCCGCGCGCACCAGGTCGGCCTCGGCGGCGTCGTTCACCGTCGCCGGATAGCCGGGGACGTAGTCGACCCGGGCCTCCAGGCCGTGGGCGGCGGCGATGCCGTGGGCCGTGCTCTGCGCGGCCGACGCGAGCCGGGCCAGCGTGGTGTCGGACAGGGCTCGCAGCGTCGCCTCCAGCCGGGCCCGGTCGGGGATGATGGCGGGCCTGCTCCCCGCGTGCACCGTCCCGACGGTGAGTACCACCGGGTCGAACGGGTCGAACCTGCGGGCCGGCAGGGCGCTGAGCGCGGTGACGAGTTCGGCGAGGGCCGGGACCGGGTCGCGGGTGCGGTGCGGCCAGGCGCCGTGGCCGCCGGCTCCGTGTAGGGCCACGGTGAGAGTCCCGTTGGCGGCCAGCGCCGGCCCCGCGGTGTTGCTGAACTGCCCGGCCGGCGCGCCGGCACTCGAATGCAGGGCGTACGCCGCCACGGGACGGCTTCCCGTGGTCTCCAGCAGCCCTTCCGCCAGCATCAGCCGCGCCCCGTCGTGGCCCTCCTCGCCGGGCTGGAACATGAGCAGCACATCGCCCGCGAAGCGGTCGCGCCGGGCGGCGAGCAGGTGCGCGGCGCCGACCAGCATCGCGGCGTGCTGGTCATGGCCGCACGCGTGCCGTGGGCCGTCGGGGAATTCCAGGGCGTCCAGGTCGGCACGCAGCAGCACGGTCGGTCCTGGCCGCGCACCGGACACGACGCCGACGACCGAGGTCAGCGCCGTGCCGGTGTGCAGTTCCAGACCGAGGCCGTCGAGCGAGGCGAGGAGCGCCTGCTGGGTACGGGGCAGCCGCAGGCCGGTCTCCGGGTGCTCGTGGAGTGTCCGCCGCAGCCCGTGCAGCCCGAGGAGCCGGGCCTCCGCGAGGAGGGTGTTCACCGTGCGGTGCCGCGCAGGGCGGGAAGCACCGTCTCGGCGATCCGGTAGGACTCCTCCAGCAGCGGGTTGCCGGACAGGATGAAGGTGTCCACGCCGAGGTCCTGGAATTCCCCAAGGCGCTCGAGGACCTGTGCGGTGCTCCCCACGATCGCGGTGCCGGGACCGGGGCGGAAAAGGCTCATGCCCGGCCACAGGTTGGGGTGCTCGACCAGCTCCCGCGCGTGCTCGGGGACCCGGCCGCCGTGCTGGCGGAACTGCCGTGCCCAGCCCTCGCCGTCCTTGCCCTCGGGGTCGCCCAGCATGCGGGTGTAGGTCGCCTGGCTGGTCACGTCGAGCAGCCGGTCCGCCGCCGCCCACGCCTCCTGCTCGGTGTCCCGGACGATGAGGTGCAGCCGCAGGCCCAGGCGCAGTTCGCGGCCGTAGTGCGCGGCGCGCTCGCGTACCCGCTGCAGCTTCTCCTTCAGCAGGTGCGGCGGTTCACCCCAGGTGAGGTAGACGTCGACGTGCTCCGCCGCCATCTCGATGCCGGGTGCCGAGGACCCGCCGAACCACAGCGGGGTGTGCACACCGCCCTGGATCGGGGCGAGTTCGCGCAGGCCCGCGCCCGCCTGGGTCAGTTCGTAGAACCTGCCCTTGTGGTCGAAGACCTCGCCCGCGGTCAGCCGCTTGACGATGCTCCAGTATTCGGCGCTCAGTTCGTAGCGCTCGTCGTGTTCGAGCTGAAGACCGGCCTGCCGCAGCGCCTCGGTCGAGCCGTTGACGACGTTGAAGCGCAGCCGGTCGGGGCCGAAGAGGTGGGCGAAGCTCAGCGCCATCTTGGCCAGCACGGTCGGCGAGATCAGACCGGGGTGCACCGCGAGCAGCGGTTTGAAGCTGGGCCGGGTCACCGCGGCGACCGCCGATGCCAGCGGCCACACGTCGTAGAGGTCGGTGGCGAACAGCGCTCCGTCGTAGCCGAGGCGGTCCACCGCGACACCGAGCTGCTGGAGATAGGCAAGGTCGATGCCGCGGCGCCCTTCGGGCTCCCACGGGTAGGCGCCCTCGCGCGGGATGATGTACCAGAGGATCTCGGGGCTGGGCACGGTCACTTCTCCTGGGACTCGGCGGCCGCGAGGGCCTGGGCGGCGACGGTGTCGAGGCCCGGGTGGCGGGCGTTGGCGACGGTGATGGGCCGGGGCAGGAAACCGGCGGCGGCGAGGATGTCGGCGGCCTCCTGCTGCTCGGCGACGAAGGCGTCGGAGGCCGGCTCCAGGCGCCACGGCAGTGCGGCCAGCGCCTCGCGCCAGTCCGCCGCGCTGCCGCCCTGGTCGGCCGCGGTGATCTCCGCGGCCTGGTCCAGGTGGCCCGCGGCCCAGGTGTCGGCGGCCTGCAGTGCGCGGGTGATCAGCCCGACCAGCTCGGGGCGGGAGTCGGCGATGTCGCGGCGGGTGAAGAAAACCGAGCGGTCGGCGATCAGGTCGCCGGCCTCGGCCAGGGTGCGGACCCGGCCCTCGCGGCGGGCGGCGGCCAATTCCGCGCCCTGCCCCACCCATGCGTCGATCCGGCCGTCGAGCAGTGCCTGGTAGGAGCCGGCCGCGGAGCGCTCCGGGGTGATGTCGGCGCCGTAGGACAGGCCCTGCAAGGCGAGTGCCTTGGCGACGAAGTGGGTCTGCCAGGAGCCAATCGCCAGGTGGACGGTGCCGCCCTTCAGATCGGTCACGGCGGTGATGTCGCTGTCGGCGCGGACCAGCAGGGCGCCGTGGCCGGGCCGTGGCGCGGAGACCGCTGCGTAGACCAGGTCGTGGCCTGCGGCCTGCGCGGACAGCGGCGGGGTGGAGCCGGTGCCGCCGAAGTCGATGGTGCCGTCGGCGAGGGCCGCGGCGGTGTCCAGGCCGCCGATCCGGTGCCAGACGACGGTCTCGCCCTGCGCGCTGAGGAGTTCTTCCAGGATCCCGAGCCGCGACAGGTGGTAGAGGGACGGGTTGGCCTGGTGGACGCCGATGTTGACGGTCATGCGTGGGACTCCTTGGCGGGTGCGGTGTCGGTGGTGGCTTCCGGTGCGGGCTCCGGTGCGGGCTCCGCTGCGGGTTTTGCGCGGTGGACGCCGAGTTCGGTCAGCAGCCGGGTGCGCAGGGCGGCGAACCCGGGGTCCGCGCTGTCCCGCGGGTGGTCGATCGCGATCCGCTCGTCGGTGGCGAGCCGGCCGTCGCGCAGGACGGCGACGCGGTCGGCGAGCCGGATCGCCTCGTCCACGTCGTGGGTGACCAGCAGGACCGCGGGCCGGTGGCGGCGGCACAGTTCGCCGACCAGGTCGTGCATCCGCAGCCGGGTGAGTGCGTCGAGCGCGGCGAACGGCTCGTCGAGCAGCAGCAGTTCCGGCTCGCGGATCAACGCCCGTGCCAGGGCGACGCGTTGGGCCTCGCCGCCGGACAGGGTGCCCGGCCAGGCGTCGGCGTGCCCTTCGAGGCCGACCTCGGCGAGCGCGCGCCGCCCGGTCTCCCGGGTGTGCGGGCCGCGCGGCAGGGCCACGGTGACATTGCCGAGCACCTTCTTGGAGGGGACCAGCCGCGGCTCCTGGAAGACCACGGTCCGGCTCTCGGGGACGAGCACCGTGCCGGCGTCGTGCCGGTCCAGGGCGCCGAGGATCCGCAACAAGGTGGTCTTCCCGGTGCCGCTCGCGCCCAGCAGGGCCAGGAATTCACCCTGGCCGATGTCGAGGTCGAGCCCGTCCAGCACATCGCGTGAGCCGAAGGTGCGGCGCAGGCCCCTGATGCGGACTGCGGCCAGGCTGCCGCCGGGAAGGTCTCCGGCGGTTTCCCGCTGCGCCCGGCCGGTGCCGGCCAGTGTCCCGCTCATCGCACGGCCCCCCGGATGCGCCATGGCATCAGCAGCCGTTCCAGGACCCGGGCGACACCGTCGGCGAACAGCCCGATGAGGGCGTAGATGAGGATGCAGACGGTGAGGATGTCGGTGCGCGAGTACTCCTGGGCGGTGGACATCAGATAGCCGATGCCCGCCGTCGAGTTGATCTCCTCCGCGGCGATGAGGGCGATGACGCTGAGTGTCATCGACAGCCGCAGCCCCGACAGCAGGGCGGGCAGCGCGCCGGGAAGCACCACCTCGCGGACCAGGGCGAGCCGGCCCATACCGAAGCTGCGCATGGCCTCAACCAGTTTGCGGTCGGTGTTGCGCACACCGCCGGCGGCCGAGACGTACATCGGGAAGCTGGTCGCCACCGCGATGAGCACCACTCGGGCGGTCTCACCGATCCCGAACCAGACCATGAACAGCGGCACCAGGGAGAGGAAGGGGATGGTGCGCAGCAACTGGAGCGAGGAGTCGAGCAGTTCCTCACCGAGCCGGGAGAAGCCGGTGACCACACCGAGCACCAGCCCGATCGTCGCGCCGAAGGCCAGGCCGAGACCGGCCCGGGTGAGGGAGACCGACAGCGCGTCGCCCAGCTGCCCGCTGGTCCACAACTCCCGGAAGGCGGACAGCACCTGGCGGGGCGAGGCGAGCAGGGACGAGCCGAGGGTGCCGGACGCGGACGCCCAGATCCAGACCAGCAGCAGGACCACCGGGCCGAGCAGCCGCAGCCCCAGCCCCAGGGCGCGCGGGCGCGGCCTGTCGACCTTGGGCCGCGGGGTGACCAGCCCCGGCGCCTGCGGATCGGCCGAGGTCCCGACGGCTCCGCCGGGGGCGGGGGCGCTCATTCGGTGCCCGCCGCGGCGGCGTCGATGTCGATGACATGCGGCTTGACGTCGAAGACGCCCTTGGTGATCTTCTGGTCGGCGAAGAACTGCGCCACGGTGGCGAAGTGCGCGAGCTGGGTGCCGCCGATGGGCTGTGCGGTGCCGAGCGCCTTGTCGATGGGCAGTTCGATGGCCTGCTGCGCGGGGCTGACCGCCTCGGGACCTGAAGTCGTCTTGACGTTCAGGTACGCCTCGGGATTCTGCTGCTGCTTGGTCCCGGCGTCGTGCAGGTAGGTGTAGAGCGCCTTGACGACGTCGGGGTGCTTGTCGGCGAAGTCGTTGCGGACCGCCCAGACCGCGTAGTTGTCAGAACCGACCTGCCCGCCGGTCGTCAGGAAGCGTGCGTCGGAGTTGGCGAGAGCGGGGATGGAGTAGGTGCCCCAGGTGGACCAGGCGTCGACCTGGCCCGAGTTGAAGACCGGGCCGATCTGGTTGGGCTGGAGGTAGACGCGCTTGACCTGGTCCACCGGGATGTGCTGCTGCTGGAGGGCCTTGAGCAGCAGGTACTCGCTGGTGCCGCCGTGCCACACGGCGACCTTCTTGCCGACGAGGTCGCTGACGCTGTTGATCCCGGAGTCCTTCTTCACCAGGATGCCCTCGCCGAGTTTGTCGGGGTCGACGGCGGCGAAGAGCTTGAAGCCGGGCGTCTGGGCGAGTGCGGCGATCGCGGAGGTGATCGAGCCCTCGGCGAAGTCCAGCGCGTTGGCGTCGAGTTCCTGCGCGGCAGGGGCGAACGCACCTGCGGTGCCGGTCCACGCCACCTTGGCGTGCACCTTGGCCAGCGCCTTGTCGAGCGATCCGTCCTTGCGCCCCAGGGCGAGGACACCGGAGTTGCCGCCGTCGGGGATGCGGACGGTGATGGTGGGAGCGCTGCCTCCCGCGGTGTCCGCGCGGGCGGACCCGCCGGAGGACGAGGAGCAGGCTGCCAGGCTCAGGGTGGCGAGCAGGGCCGTGGTGGCGAGGGCGAGTTGACGGACGTTCACGGAGGTCTCCAGAAGATGGCCGGCCGGGATGGGCGCGGGAGTCATGGGGTGGTGGCGGGGGTGCCCGCGGGGCGGGGCGGTACGGCTTCCGCGGCGGCCCGGGAGGCGCGCAGTTCGTGGGCCAGGCGCAGCGGCTCGTGGTCCGCCCAGCCGGCGACGTCCACGGGGGCGGGCAGGAAGCCCTGGGCGGAGAGGAACCGCTCCTGCTCGGCGAGGAGGTCGAGGCGCCCCTGGCCGAGGTGGAGTCGCAGGCTGCCCGCGGTGCCGTCGCGGTAGGCGCCGGCCACTCCCTCCGCGCCCGCCCCGGTCTCCGCGCCCAGGATGCGGGCCACGTCGCCGGGGTGGTCGGCGGCCCAGTCGGCGGCTTCGAGCAGGACGGCGAGGAAGCGCACCACCAGGTCGGGGTGTTCGTCAAGCAGCCGCTGGTGGACGGTGATCGGGCGCGGGGTGCCGTTGTTGATCCGGTACCTGCGGTCCGGTACGGCGTCCAGGTCGATGGCGACCTTCGCCCCGTAGCGCTGGGCGGTCTCGACGGCGACCGCGCCCTTGACGTAGACCGCGTCGACCCGCCCGTCCCGCAGCGCCGCCAGCTCGCCCTCCCACTGGCCCTGGCGTACGCCGGGGATCTCGACGAGATCGGCGTCGTCCAGGGTGAGGCCTGCCAGCCGCAGGGCCCCGGCGTGTCCGTGCAGGGCCATGGCGCGCCAGAAGTCGATGGCGATGTCATGGCGTGGAATTGCCAGCCGCCTGCCGCCCAGCTCTTCCGGTGTCCGCAGGTCGCTGTCCTGGCGCACCAGGATCGACTGCCGCTCCTCGATCCACGTCAGCGCGATCAACCGGGTGGCCTCGCCGCGTGAACGCGCCCACAGCGCGGGGACGTTGCCGCCCTCACGGAACAGTGCGGTCAGTTCGTGCGTGAAGTGGCTCCGCGGCAGGCCGTCGGAGTCCGCCTGCCCCGCGGCGTCCCGCAGCGAGCGCACGGTGATCCCGTCGGGGGCGAACTCCGCGGCGAGGCTGCCGCGGTCGGCCGCGATCCCGGTGGCGGTCGGGACGGGGCAGCGGGTGAACCAGATCTCATCCGGAACTGACATGGGTGCTCCAAGCAGCATGCGTCGGGAGGGCGGGGCGCGGGCGGATGCGGCGCGGAGCGTCGCAGGGCACCACCACGCGAGAAGTCGTACGAGAGCGGGGTGCGGCGGACGTCAGCGACAGCCGGTGCCGCGGGACCGGCCGAGGTCCAGATACAGCCGCGCGGACAGCAGCGAACGGAACGGGCTGAGCAGGCCGGGCGTCGTCATCACGGTTGCTTCCCTTCCGGTTCGGTGTGCGGCATGCGGTCTGCAACGGAGGCTGGCACACACATTCGGTCCGAAGCAACGTTTCCCATCATGTGGGATCACGTCTGTCGGGCAGTGTTCACGCCGGGAGACGTGGCGCAATATTCTGGCAACAGTTGCCAGATCGTGGCAGCCTCCGCATGCTTGGGCCATGACGACGGATGCGCGCACCAACGCTGCCGGGGCGCCCCCGGGAGCGCAGGCGGTCACCCGCGCACTACGGCTGCTGCACTGTTTCCGGGACAACCCGGGTGAGCTGACCGCGTCCCAACTCGCCCGCCGCATGGAGCTCTCGGTGTCCACGGCGCACCGCCTGGCCCGCACGCTGGTCGCGGCGGGCTTCCTGGAACAGGACGAGCGCAGCGCCCGCTACCGGCTCGGCCCGTCCGTCGCCGAGCTCGGCCAACTCTCCCTGCACCAGCGCGGTATGCACCGGGCCGTGCCCGAACTCGACGCGCTGGCAAGGGCCACGGGCACCACAGCCGACCTGGCCATCCGCGGCGGTGCCCATGCCGTGATCCTGGCCGGCGGTTCGGTGAACCCGGCGTCCGGGCTGGGCCTGCGCCGCCCGCTGCACTCCACGGCGCTCGGCAAGGTGCTGCTGGCGTGGGCGCGTCCGGGAGAGCAGGATCTCGACGCGCTGCCGCCACTGGGCGCGCACACCGACCGCACCATCACGGGACTGGCCGAGCTGCGGGCCGAGTTGGACCGCGTACGGGCGGCGGGTTACGCGCTCAACGACGGCGAGTCGGCCTACGGGGTGCGGACCGCCGCGGTGCCG
This sequence comes from Streptomyces sp. NPDC049040, assembly GCF_043197715.1. Lineage (NCBI taxonomy): Bacteria > Bacillati > Actinomycetota > Actinomycetes > Kitasatosporales > Streptomycetaceae > Streptomyces > Streptomyces sp. NPDC049040. The sequence goes on along the minus strand of NZ_JBICTO010000004.1, from coordinate 584,696 downwards.
GTGCTCGACGCGGAGGGCCACGCGCACGCGGCCCTCGCGGTGCGCTCCACCCCCGACGTCATCACCGACGCCCGCCTCCCATGGTTCGTGACCCGCGCCCATGCCTGCGCCCGCGCCCTGGAAATCCTGCTGCTGCCGCCGTCCCAGCGACACTCCGCCACCGACGTCGTCGGATAGCCCCAGCAAGGCCCCGCCTGGCCGAGCGCCCCATGCTGACCGCGCCCGTGCGGTTCCGCGTCCTCCACGCGAGTCCACATCATCGCGCGGGGTTGGCGATTGACGCGCCGGCAGTTGCCACACGCAACTGCTGGCCCCTGGCCGAGGCACTCGGACACCCCGGCCCCCACCGGCCGTGGTGCTTCCTGCGCCTGTCCGGTGATCCGGTGTTCGCACGGACCGGGCGTCGGTCCGTGCGAACAGCCCGTTCAGTCAGGAACGATGGTCACTGCTCGGATCGTCAGGGCACCTTGACGCCGGAGGCGAGGGTCCAGTTCTGGTTGCCGCCGCCGTTGCAGTTCCACAACTCCAGGCCGGCGCCGTTGGGGTTGGTGGTTCCGGTGACGTCGAGGCAGAGCCCGGACTGGACGCCGGTGATCGTGCCGTTGGAGTTGACGTTCCACTGCTGGTTGGTGCCGCCGTTGCAGTCGTAGATCTCGACGTGCGTACCGGCGGTGGTGGCGCCGCCGTGGGCGTCGAAGCACTTGCCCAGCACCTTCAGCGTCTTGGCCGAGGAGCTGTAGGTGATCTTCTGGTTGGCGCCGCCGTTGCAGTCCCACACGTCCAGCTGAGTGCCGTTCACCAGGGTGCCGGCCGGGTCGTCGGCACAGCGGCCGGAGAGCCCGCTGGTCAGGTTGCCGCCGACCGGAGTCGAGGAACCGGACGGGGTGACCTTGAACAACGCGGACTCGTGCGGGGCCAGACTCCGGCTGACGGAGTTGGTGAGAGTCTCGTTCGACTTGCCCCAGAGGTTGCGCACCGTGGCGGAACCGCTGAACCCGAGGTCGGAGAAGTTGGCCGTCACCGTCTCGTTGCCGGCCCGGTCGGAACGGTTGAACAACGCCACCGTGTAGCTGCCGTCCGGGTTCTTCTGCCTCGTGGCCCACACCTGCAGATCGTTGTTGTTCGAGATCTGGCTGGCCACCACGGAGTCGGTCTGGTTGACGTTGGTGACCTCGGCGTTCTTCAGCATGTTGAGGTCACCGGCGTCCAGGTTGGTCAGGTCGCTCCCCAGCATCATCACCGACCGGGTGATCGCCCACAGAGTGAGCACGCTCTGCCGCTCGTTCACGGTCAGACCGTTGTGGTCACCGTTGCCGACCTCGATCGAGTCCGGGTCGTTCCAGCCACCCGGACCGGCGTACTGCCCCCACTGGGCCAGGTTGGCCCAACGCGGCCCGACGTTGCTCCAGGTGGTGAGGGTCGAGCAGTAGCACTCGATGTCGCCTCCCGTCCGCCAGCTGTTGGAGTACTGCTGCCAGGTCCTGATGTTGTTGATGTCCAGGGTGTTCGACAGGCCGAGGTGGATGGTGCGGCCGGTCTGGTTCAGCGCCTTCGACCAGGCGATGACGTCGTCCTGGTCGCTGGTGTGCACGCCGTCGATCTTGATGTAGTCGACCCCGTAGGAGGCGAACTGGTTCGCCCACGAGTTCACGAACGCCTGTGCCGCGGTGGGGTTCTTGTTGTAGTCGATGAAGTACATGACATTGCCGAACCCGCCGTAGTTCGACTCGAAGGTCGACGTGCTCGAGACGATGTCCCGTGCGTGGTAGGACGTGCCCTCGATCGGGGTGTTCTGGTCGTATGCCGCCTTCGGGATTCCCGGCGTCACGTACATGCCGAACTTCTCGCCCAGGCCGTGGATGAAGTCGCCCAGGTTCTTCATACCGTCCGGGAACTTGCCGGTGTCGACGACCCAGCGACCGTACTGATCGACGGTGGTGCCGGGGTTCTTGATGTAGTAGTCGTCCAGGTTGATGTACTTGTAACCCACGTCCATCAGGCCCGAGTCGTGCATCGCCTGGGCCTGGGCCTTGATCTTGGCCTCGGTCGGGTTGTTTCTGACGGAGCTCCAGCTGCTCCACCCCATCGGCGGCGTCCGCGACGCACCGTTGTCCTGGGCTTGCGCGGTGGGAGCGTTGATCGCGTCCGCACCGTAAAGGAACGAGCCCAGCAGCGCGGCCACGCCGAGAACGCTCGCCCACCCCCTCCGCCGGTACCTGTCCTTCTTGTGTGGCCGTTGCCGCATCGAAAGGGTCATGGCGACTCCTCGCACAGTCTGTGGGGGAAGCACGGGCTGCTCGAACCCGTGCGTGTTCGTGTCGCACCATGATGGAGTTTGAGTAAATGTGTCAACAGCGCTGACGTGATCCAAACACAAAGAATCAAAATGTCGACGCCGGCTGACGGTTATGGGTGGTTCGCCTGAATAGCCCCCGGGTGCCGCCGAGTTGGCGTGCGGTGGCCGATCCGGGCCGGCCGGCGCCGGGGTGACATATCCGGCACGCCGCCGTGCGGCGGGCGGAGTGATGGGCACCCCTGACGCTCACCGCCGCAGGCACGTTTTCCCGACCAGGGTGCCCGGACCTGCCGCGCATCATCACACGTTTCTGTTCGGAGTTGTTTCTTTGTCCTGAGGGTTGACCTCAAAAGAAACACGACAACACATTGTGCGCCATCTTCCCGGCGGGGACCGTCGGTCTGGCCACGGCCAACAGCCCCTGGTCGGGAAACCACCAGACGGGGCGAGCACCCGGGCGACCGCACAGGTCACCCAGATCACCCAGCCGGACTGGAAGTTCATCGATTCCGCATCGGGCCACCTGGGCGCGGCAGCGAGAATGACGGCGCGTACGTGACGGCAAAGTCCATCACCGGTTCGGACTACCCGACGATCCTGGAGACCACCACCTCCGGCTCCGCGCAGGCGGTGAACTTCCACGCCCAGGGCGGTCTGTCGATCGGGGCCGTGCACGTCTGGGCCTGTGCGGCTCGAAAGGTCATCGCTGCTGGTCAAGCGACATGACGATATGTGTTGGTGACGCCTGCTCGTTGCAGTGGTGTCGCTGCGCAGCGGCACTCCGGGGACGGACAGCAGCGTGCGGGCCACCCTTGCGCAGCAACGAAACGCTCACGTGGACACGGTGTCAGCCGAGCCTGCGCGAGGTCGTGGACCGGGTTGGTCATTGCCGCGAACAGATGCTGGGTTTTGTTGCCGCTGAGGGGGATCAGGGCCTCCGGGCGCTGGGCGCTGGGCGCTGGGCGCTGGGCGCTGGGCGCTGGGCGCTGGGCGGTCGGCGTTCGGTGGCCGCGGTCACGGCAAGCAGAGCGCGGGGGGGGGGGGGGCCCCCCCCCCCCCCCGCGGCCGCCCCCCCCCCCGCCCGGGCCCCCCCCGGTGCCGGCCGGGGGGGTGGTGAAAGGCGGGGAGATATATTCGTTCTTGT
>NZ_JBICTO010000004.1:224252-581247 GCF_043197715.1 Streptomyces sp. NPDC049040 | reverse complement strand
CGGGGGGGGGGGGGGGCGGGGGGGGGGGGGGGGGGGGGGGGGGGGGGTGGGGGGGCCGGGGCCCGGCCCCCCCGCGCGGGCGGGGGGCGCCCCCCCCCCCCCCCCCCGCTTCTCCGCCATCCTCGGGTGCGGGAACCAGGCGGTGACCGGGGAGGTGTTTGCCACATGAGGCTAACGGTGCTAGCTTCTGGTTAACGCAGTTAGCCAATCTCCAGTGGAGGAAGTCATGACCGAGCACCTGACCATCGGCGACAACACCCTCGCCTACGACGTGATTGGCGAGGGCCCTCTCGTCGTCCTGGCGCACGGTCTGGGCGACAGCCGGCACTCCTACCGCTTTGTCGTTCCGGCCCTGGTCGCGGCCGGTTACCGGGTGGCGAACGTCGACGTGCGTGGCTGCGGCGACTCCAGCCTCGGCTGGGACGGCTACAGCCGCTCCGACATCGCCGGCGACCTGGTCGCCCTGGTGCGCCACCTCGGCGGCCCGGCCGTCATCATCGGCCAGTCGATGAGCGGCGGAGCCGCCACCATCGCGGCCGCCACCGCGCCCGACCTGATCACCGGCGTCATCGAACTGGCACCGTTCACCCGCAAGCAGCTGAACGACCTCGGCGGACTGGTGCGGGTGAAGCGCTACCGGGCCGGTGCCACCCGGATGGGGCGGGTCGCCTTGCTGGGAAGTCTGCCGGCCTGGAAGAAGTACCTCGACCTGGCGTACCCGGTCAAGCCCGCCGACTGGGACCGCGAACTGGCGCGCATCGAGGCCAAGATGAGCGAGCCCGGCCGGATGAAGGCTCTGCAGGCCATGTGTCAGTCCGCGGCCGACGCCGGCGCGCAGTTGCCCAATGTGGCCTGCCCGGTCCTGGTGATCGAGGGCAGTGCCGACCCTGACTGGGCCGACCCGCGCGCCGAGGGCGAGCGGATCATCGCCGACCTGCCCCAGGGCCTCGGCGAGCTGGCGGTCATCGAGGGTGCCGGTCACTACATGCACGCCCAGACACCCGAGAAGGTCGTCGCGCTGGCCCTGCCCTTCCTGGCCAGGACGCTGACCCTTGCCTAGGGCCGGACTTTCCCCGGCGTCGATCACCGAGGCGGGCGCCATGCTCGTCGACGAGATCGGTTTCGCCCAGCTCAGCATGGGTCTGGTCGCCGGACGGCTCGGGGTCAAGACCCCCTCGCTCTACAAGCACGTCACCAGCCAGGCCGACCTCGCCCACCGGATCGCCATCCTGGCCGTGACCGAGCTCGGCGACGCCATCCGCGACGCAACGCAGGGCCGCGCCGGCGGCGACGCCCTCGCCGCCGCCGCGCAGGCCATGCGCACATACGTGCGCGAACATCCCGGCCGGTACGCGGCAGTCAACAGCGCCCGCCCGGACGGGCCCGACGACCCGTTCATCCCAGCCGGCAACCGTGCGCTCAGCTCCCTCTCGGCCGTCCTGCGCGGATACCACCTGGACCCCGCCCAGGAGGTCCACGCCCTGCGGATGCTGCGCAGCATGCTGCACGGGTTCTCGACCCTGGAAGTCGCAGGCGGCTTCCAGTACGACACGGACGCCGACGAGAGCTTCACCTGGATGATCACCTTCATCGACCAAGGACTCCAGGCCACCACGCCACCCCCCGGGCCCGCAGCGCCCACGCTCTGACAAACGACAGGCGGCCACTACGGTGATCGACAAGAATCCGTCCCAGAACGACCATGCCCGAGGGGCACTGCGATTCCTCACCGAACTCATCGCGTGGGTGGGCGCTCCCTGGGCCCTGTGGCCGCACTCGACAGCCCTGGCGATCGGCGCCGTGGCGATACTCATCGGGCTGCCCGCGGTCTTCGGAACGCCGGGCGACAGGCCCGGCGGCGGCGCGCCCGTGTCGGTGCCCGGCATCGTGACGATCCTCCTGGTGCTGATGCAGCTCGCAGCCGCCACAGCGGCAGCCTGGGCGCTCTGGCCCTGGTGGGCTGCCACCGCGACGACCGTGCTGTGCCTGGCTGTGACAGTCACCGAACAACCGCGCTGGCGCTGGCTGCTCAGTGCGCCCGGTAACCCCACCGGAGCGCAACCTGGAAGGTCGTCATGACCGACTCCCCGTCGGCAGCCGCGCCGTCGCGGGGCCGGCGGCTGAGGCCGTCGCGCAGGCGGCGGACTCGCATTCCCCGAGTCTTTTGTGACCGCCTCAGCCCGGCCGGAGCGGGCAGGGCGTCACGGTCTGTGTCGGCCCCGACCGCCCTGCGATCGGTGGCACGCGTCGACGTCGCGGCCTGCCGGCGGGTCGACGGCCGCAGGGGGCTGCTGCCCGCGGGCGGGAGCCAGGGAGGTCAGCAGGTGGAGCTTCTCGGCGGTGTCGCTGTCCTGGTCCGGGTAGTAGAGCACCAGCAGCAGGTCCCCGACGGCGAGCTTCTCGCGGTTGAGGTGCAGTTCGCCCACGACCGGATGGTTGACGGTGCTGGTGTAGCCGAGCGCCTTGATGTCGTGCCGCGCCCACAGGGTGCGGAAGCGGTTGCTGGCCAGGGACAGCTCGCCGACGAGTTCGACTGAGCGCTGGTCGGTGACGCTGTCGTCCACGGAGCGGCGGAACGCCGCGACGGAGTCGACGACCGCCGCCTCCCAGTCGTGCTGGAAGTGGCGTTCCTCGGGGTCGAGCAGCAAGGAGCGCAGCCGGTTCCCGCCAGGCCGCAGCCGCGGCGACAGCGCCATCGCGAGCCGATTGGAGGCCAGGACGTCGAAGTGCCGGTCCTCGACGAACGCCGGCACGTCCACGGCCGCCAGCAGATGGTGCAACCGGGCGGGCAGGCGCGGCGTGCGCTGCTTGCGGCGGGCCGGCGGCCGGGGCACGTTGAGTCCCAGCAGATACTCGGTTTCCAGGTCGTCGAGGTGCAGGACACGGGCGATGGCCTGGAGCACCTGCGGGGAGGGGTTGTGATCCCTGCCGCGCTCCAGCCGCAGGTAGTAGTCCGCACTGATACCGGCGAGCATGGCGACCTCCTCGCGGCGCAGCCCTGGGACGCGCCGGTTGGCACCACCGGGGATGCCGGCCTGCTGCGGCGTGACCAGGTCGCGGCGGGCGTGCAGGTACTCGCCCAGCCGGTTCGCGTCATCGTGAGGCATACCTCCCACGGTAGCCGCGGCCGACGGTCGCAGGGGGGGTCCTGGCACACCCCGGATCGGCAGGGCCTTTCCGGCTCCAAAGCAGGTGAGCGAGCCTGGTTGTGGAAGATCCGGTAGTTGTTGGACGACTACCGAACGTAACAGGGAGGTTCTGGTGAAGCTCACCAATCGCTCAGTGCTCATCGTCGGTGGCACCTCGGGCATCGGGCTCGAACTCGCGCACCGGTTCGCCAAGGACCGCAACACGGTCGTCGTCGGCGGGCGCCGGCCCGAGCCACGGGACGGCCTGCAGTCCGTCTCGATCGACGTCACCGACCCCGCCTCGGTCCTGCGGGCCCGCGACGAAGTGCTCGCCGCGCACCCCGACCTCGACGTCGTCGTCACGATGTCAGGAGTCCTGCTCACCGAAGACCTGCGCGACCCCGCGCACATCACCGACGCCGAGAACATGGTCGCCACGAACCTGCTCGGTACGATCCGGGTGATCGACGCCTTCACGCCGCACCTGATCGGCCGCGGCACCGGAACGATCATCACGGTGAGCTCGGGAATCGGGTTCCTGCCCTTCCCGCTCATGGCCACCTACGGCGCCACGAAGGCCGCGGTCCACTCCTACACCGAGTCGCTGCGGGCGCACCTGGCCGGGACAGGCGTGGAGGTGGCCGAGCTCGTGCCGCCGGCCGTCGCGACCCCGGCGATGGCGAAGCTCAACCCGGCGGCAATGCCCATCGACGACTACCTCGATGAGGTGATGGAGCTGCTGGCCGTGGAGCCCACGACCCGCGAGATCATTGCCGGGGCCGCGCTGCCGCTGCGCTGGGCCGAGCGGGACGGCACCTACGCCGAGCTCCTTCAGCGCCGCTCCGCGCCGCTGAACAACCTGCCCGGCCGCTGATCGGCCCGGCAGGGCGGCCCGGAGACGCCGGCCGGCGCAGCCGACGTCCCCGTGTGCGGCAACACCGACGCCACCGCGCGGAAGGCTCCGGACTACGGCTGGGCGGGCTTGCCCGCGGTGTAGAGCCAGGTGTGGAAGAGGCTGCCGAGCTTCCTGCCGGACACCTTCTCGCTGAGCGCGATGAACTGCGCGGTGGTTCCGTTGTCGTAGCGGTGGCTGCCGGCCCAGGCCTTGAGGATGCTGAAGAAGTGTGCGTCGCCGACGGCCGTACGGAGCTTTTGCAGGGTCATCGCGCCACGGGTGTAGACGGGCGAGGCGAAGATGTTCGCCCCCTCGCCGGGATCGCCGGTCGGAAAGGCCCACAGGCTGCTGGTGGCGGGGCGGGCGTAGTAGCCGTCGAACGTGGCCTGGGTACTCTGCCCGCCGTGCTGCTCCTCCCAGAGCCACTCCGCGTAGGTGGCGAAGCCTTCGTTGAGCCAGATGTCCTTCCAGTTGGTCAGGCTCACGGAGTCGCCGAACCACTGGTGCGCGGTCTCGTGGACGAGCGTGCCGACGTCCGGCGCCCGGTCGTAGATCGGGCGGGTCTGCGTCTCCAGTGCGTAGCCGACGTCCGGGGCATGGTCGACGATCGCGCCCGCGGCCGAGAAGGGGTACCGGCCGAAGAGGCTGCTCTCCCAGTCCAGGATCGCCGGGATCCGGGCCAGTGCCGGGGCGGCGTCGGCCGCCTCGCGGGGATCCACCGCGTTGTAGACGGGGATGCCCGAGGCGGTGGTGTACCGCTGGACGTTGAACTTCCCGACCGTGGCGGTGGCCAGATAGGAGGCCATCGGCTCGGCCTGCCGCCAGCGGAAGGTGGTCTTGCCCCGCGTGGTCCGCTGCGACGTCAGCACGCCGTTGGCGACCGCCGTGTATCCGGCCGGCACGGTGATCGCGAAGTTGTAGGACGCCTTGTCCACCGGCTCGTTGTCAGCGGCGAACCAGGACATGGCGCCCTGCGGCTCACCCGCGACGAAGGCTCCGTCGTCGGTGGGTATCCAGCCGTCCGGGGAGCCGTCCGGATCGGTGACGGTCTCGGGCACGCCGCCGTAGGAGAGGTCGACGCGGAAACTCTCCCCCTTCCGGAGTGACTTGCGGGGGGTGATGACGAGTTCCTGGCCCGCACGCGTCCACCGGGCCGCCCGTCCGTTCACCCGTACGCTGCGCACTGTCAGCCCGGACAGGTCGAGGTCGAACCTGGACAGCTGCTGGGTGGCGCGGGCGGTGAGGGCTTCGGCGGCGTCCAGCCGCCGGGTGGCCGGGTCGTAGGCGAGGTCCAGATCGTAGTGCGCCGTGGTGTAGCCGCCGTTCCCGGCGAGCGGGAAGTACGGGTCGCCCTGACCCGGCGCGCCGCGGCCGTCCGTGCTCGCGGCCGCGGCCGGGCTTTCGGCCGTCAGGGACAGGGACGTCGCGAGAACTGCCACGGCGATGCCCAGGCATCGGGTCCGGGCGGTCCTCCGTCCGGGGCGGGCGGGGGTGGTCTCTCCGTGAGCAGTGAGCACGTGTTCTCCTGAGCGATGCGGCGGAACCGAACATGATCACATCAATATGGCCACACCTTATGGGGCCGTTCTTGCGGCGACAAGAGATCTTCTTCCCCGCGGGCGGCCGGCCCGGCCTGCTCACCTGCCAGGTGGGATGCCGGGCTTCGGCTTCCGCGCGCACCGCACGGCGGAGAGTCAGGGGCCGCGGAACTTCAGCCGGGGATGGTCATCAAGTCCGTGTCATGGACGGATGGTTGATCGGCACCAGCCGTGTCGTCCAGATGCCGCCGCGCCCGCTCCGACAAGGCATCAGCGTTCGCCTCCCACCCGCACGGCCGGCTCGACAGCTCGACCAGAACTCCGCGGGCGCAGTAGGACAACCGCTCATCCGCAACGTCGCATTCGAGGTGACCGTGAGATTGTCGACCGGCTTCGACCGTCGAATCTTCATAGACGTACCCGCGGCCGTCACGTTGCGGCGCGGGTCCGTGCTGTACGGGTCACCGTGGACCAGGTCATCCAGGTGACCAGTGCCGCCATGGGCATGAGGTTCCAACCACCACGACGTGCAACCTGCCTGGAGATCAGTGAGGAGGAGGCCCCGAGGGCCCGGTGGCCTCCAATGGCTACACCGCCGGCTCCCTCGACCTGCCCGCCGGCGACGCCGAAGAAGCCGGCCCGGACTCCGGCGGTTCCTACGCCGACACCATCGGCGCCCGCGACCTGAACATGGAGCTGGTCGAGGACTCCCGCTGCTGCAAATGCGCTGCGGCCAGGAACTCACCCAGGCCGAGATCGGCGAGCAGCTCGGCTCCTCCCAGATGCACGTCTGGCGCCTGCCGTCCCGCATCCTCGGCAAACTCGGCGACGGAATGCTCACCGAGAACTGACCCGCGCCGTCCGTGCCGCGCAACAGCCGAGTCCTCTGCCTGTACTGCCGTCCTCCGACGACCACACGCGGAACGTGCCATCGGCCCGTAGGTGCTCAACGTGTACGAGCAGGCCCCGGCCTTCCCGATACACATCACCGACGAACTCCGCGAGATCACCTCGCAGAAGCTCAACCTCGACAGGCTTCATGCGAAGAAAATATCTACTACCAGTCATGATCACCCGAAGTGACGAAGAACTGTCAGACGGCACTGCGGTTTAGCCACCAGAGGGTCGCGGCCATCAGAAGCACCGCGAGGATGCTGTACGTGGACGCTTCGATGGACTGGAAGTGCCAGAATCGATTGCCTGGTTGGTAGCTGGACCACTGTGTGTAGCCGTGCCCGGCCAGCCAGGTGTCGAATGCCCCGTCCGAGTTCACGCCGTCGGTGCGTGCCCGCTGGAACAAGCCGATGAGTTCGTCGCTCTTGACGCCGTAGCGGTGGCCGGCCGGGTCCTGCACCCACGAGGTGACGGTCCAGCCCCTGCTGGTGATCAGTGTGGATCCGGTCGGCACGTCGAGTGGTGCCTGGATCAGCGGCCGCAGCCAGAGAACCGACGACCAGACCACACCCGTCCACAGGGCCGCCGTGGCAGCCATCGCCGGGACCGTACGGCGGATCAGGGTGCCGAGCAGCGCGCCCAGCGCGAACGCGAAGAGCGTACGGGCGGCAAAGACCACCCCGGATATCTCGTATGCCTGTCCGCTGCCCATCCGGCCGAGCACGGGTTCCCAGGGGTGGAACCACCAGGTGAACAGCAGCGAGAACCCGAGGGCCGCAGCGGTCAGCGTCGCGCCGAGGATGGCGATTTTGGCGAGTGCCCATGCGACGCGGCTCCTGCCTTGCGTCCATGCGAAGCGGAAGGTGCCCGACTCCAGTTCCCGGGCGATCAGCGGTGCGCCGACGAAGGTCCCGAGCAAGCCGGGGGCAAAGGCCAGGATGCGGGGCAGAAACAGCGCCCAGCCCTGATACTGCCTCTCGAACACGCTCAGGGCCCCCGAACAGGAGCGCCCGCCGAGGCTTCCGCAGCCTTCCAGGCCCAACCGGTGGCAGGAGCCGCGCATTTCGAGCCCATTGACCACCATGAGGACCCCGAAACCGCCCAGCAGGGCCAGGCACCCGGCCAGCGCCATCCGGTGCTGCCGCCAGGTCACCCAGCCCAGTCCGCGCAGCCGCTGGGAGCCCAACCGTCGAACGAGCCACCGCGGTCCTACGGTGAGCGAGGTCATGCCTGCACCCTCTTCCAGGATTCTGCGCGCAACGCGGACGGTCCGGGCAGCGCGCTCGCCCCCGGGGTCCGCAGATACGACAGCACCAGTTCCTCGAGGTGGGTGGGCTGGGTCTGCCAGCCGGGCGGGGGTGGAGTACCGGCGGGTACCCGCACGAGCATGCGGGTCTGCCGCTCGGTTCGGACCTCGTGCACGACCGGCATCTTTTCCGCTAGGGGGTCGGCCTGTCCGGTGGGGCCCGTGAGCACATGGTGCCCGGCGATGAGTGCATCCACTTCGCCGGCGACCTGGACCTTGCCGCCCGACAGCACGACGAGGTAGTCGCAGACCCGCTCAAGCTCCGCGACCACATGGGAGGAGAAGAGCACCGACAAGCCGTTCTCCGCCACGGCCGACATGAGGGTCGCCATGAAGTCGTGCCGAGCCAGCGGGTCCAGCCGTGCCACCGGCTCGTCGAGGACAAGCAGCCGCGGCCGGCGGGCGAGCGCGACTGCGAGCGCGACTTGGGCGTACTGGCCGCCGGACAACTTGCCGACCTTGCGTGTCGACGGGATGCCAAGCCCGGCGAGTCCGGCCCGCGCGGCGGCCTCGTCGAAAGTGGCGCTGAGACCCGCCACCAGACGCAGTGTGTCCGCGACGCTCAAGTACGGGTAGAGCGGCGTGTCCTGGGCCACGAAGCCGATCGAGTTCAGGGCCTCGGACGAGCCGGCGGGCAGTCCTCCCGCCACGCGGACCCTCCCGGTGGTCGGGGTGGTCAGCCCGACTACCATCTGCAGCAGTGTCGTCTTGCCTGCCCCGTTCGGGCCGACCAGGGCAACGACGCGCCCGGCCGGTATCGCGAGCGTGCAGTCGCGCAGCGCCCACGTACGTCCATAGCGCTTGCCCACGCCGCGGGTTTCGATCGCTTGCTCCATCATCGCACCGACGGGTGCCGCCTCTTCCGCGGTGTTCATGAGGCGGCCTTTCCCTTGCCGCGGGCGTGCTCGTGGAGCGCGCTGGCGAACAGGGCGGAGATACCGTCCTGGTCGAGCCCGGCGGCTGCCGCATCGCCGATCCACCGGGTGAGGCTGCCCCGTAGCGTCTGCAGGGCCCGCAGCGGCAGGACGGCGAGCGTCCCCTGGACGAAGGTCCCCTGGCCTGGACGCCCTGCGGCCAGGCCTCTGTGCTCCAGCTCCCGGTAGGCCTTCAGCACGGTGTTCGGATTGATCGCCAGCATCGCGACCACGTCTTTCACCCTGGGCAGCTGGTCGCCTGGGACCAGATAGCCGAGCCGCAGGGCGTCCTCCACCTGCCGCACGATCTGCAGGTACGTCGGCACGCCCGATCCTGGATCGAGCCGGTACGCGATGGAGGGGTCATCGCTTAGCTCTTTATCTAGTTTCATAGATAAAGAGGCTGCCACGCGCATGACGGGCCGTCAAGCGACGGCCACGGCAACGGGTGAGAGGACACCTCAGGAGGACGCGCCGCGGGCCGCCCTCTGGCGGAGGAGACCCGTGTACCTGCCGGATGGCCCACCAGCATGGGTACTTGCGACAAGAGTCGCTGCTCCAGGGCTTGTCAGCCGCGACACTGCCCTGGCCTCCTGGGCGCCTGGCCGGTGCCGATTGATCACCGGGGCCTGGCCATGCGGCATGTTTGTAGTCGTGCAGGACTCCGCTGAGTCGGTCGCGTCGGCGGAACTCCAGGTTCCTGGTGTGTGTCGCGGTCGCGGATGAGGGAGCGGGCCTTGCTGGCTGCGCAGGAAGCCCGCCCCGGTCGGCTGTGTCGTTCCGGCGTGGGTGGGATGCCGTGCTCTTTGCGGGTTTCCCAGACGGTGGAGGCGGCGATCTTGATACCCGGGGGCCACGAGTTCACCGCGGGTGCGCCGATATCCCTACGAGGAGTTCTCTCGGGCCAGGCGCAGGACCAGGGCGCGGATCGAGCTGACGGTGGGCGGTCGTCCAGTCCGGCGCAGGCGGCGGTGAGGCTCCGTTGAGTAGGTTGCGGTGCCATCGCGTGATCGTGTCGGGCAGCAGGAGACCGGCGATCAAGACCGTGACCTGGCCGGAAGATTCATCGGCACCCGTAGCGACCGAACGCCGGTGACCGCCGCAGGTGAGGGCGGCTTGACAACGACCCCGACACTTCCGTGGTGATCAGGGCGTCCGCCTGCGGGCGCTCCCCTCGCTCGGAAAGCCCCTTTGGAGAACTGCGAAGGTCGCGGAACAGCCGTGTGATGGGCTCACGGGGATCGGGAGTCGTATCGGGCCGCTCACCGCCCGAGGTTGCATCCGGCTCGCTGCCTGTGTCATTGGGCATGGCCGACAACCAATGCCGTCATGTGGACGGCGCCGCGCGTCGGCCGTGTGCCGGTGCCCTCATCCGCGTGGAACGACCGCGACCGGGCACCGGGCGTGATGCAGGACGGCGTGCGTGACCCTGCCCAAGGGCGCCCCGATGGCGCGAGCGGGCCTTCTCGCACCCATCACCAGCAGATCGGCAGAGGGTGAGGCCTCTACGAGTGAGCCTGCGACCGACCGGGACCTGACCACGTCCTCGGTGATGGACACGTCAGGAAACTCCTCACGGATCGGGTCGACCGTGCGCTTCGTCGCTTCGATCTCCGACCTGGAGATCGCACCGACGTCATCGATGATCGCGGCCATGCTGCCTGCGCCTTCCAGAAACATCCATGCGCTGATCACCCGCAACGTCGCTCCGCGTGCGTGGGCGGTACGTGCGGCGAACCGCAGGGCACCGCGGTCACCGTCGTCCCGCACGGCTGCCACCACCACGCCAGTGGCCGGTTCTGCGACCTCCCGTACGACGATCACCGGACCGTGGGACCGGGCACAGACATGGAGTCCGACCGAGCCGAGCAGCAGATTGCCGAAACCGCCGTGCCCACGGGAGCCCACCACCAGCGTGTCCTGGGGCCGAGCGGCCTCCAGGAGGCTTTCACCGGGATCGGTGCGGCTGAGAACGGTGTCCACCGTCAGTCCGGGATGGCGATCGGACACCTTCGCCGTCACCTCGTCAAGGAGGGCGCGGCCTTCGTCGACCGCCGTCGTGGGGCTGTCGGCAGTCCAGGACCGCGCATGTTTGGCACCTGAACCGTGCACCACGGTGAGCGGCTGATCGCGTGCGACTGCCTCGGCCGCCGCCCAGAGCACCGCCCTGGTCGCAGGGTCCGAGCCGTCCGTGCCGACCACGACAGGGCCGAGCAGGTCGTGCCGCCGAGCTGCTGCGTCCATCGCTCCTCCTGGGGCGGGCAGTGGTGGAAGGGCCGACGGCCAGGCAAGCGCAGCCCTCCTGACAGCCTGGGGCTGCGGTACTGCAGTCGCAATCCGGGGCGGGCGACAGGGGGCGCCGCTCCTGGCAGAGCCAGCGGGGCGGCGCCCCCTGAAGCCCGTTCCGTGCCCACGGGCCTGGCCCCGGCGGTGGATCAACAGATCTCTGATTGCCCTGTCGGGCCTCGACGTGGGCCGGTCGGCCGGTGGCCGGGCAGCGCCGGAATGAGGAATGTAGTGAGGGACCCGTGACGGAAGGTGTCGCGGACCGGTGCCGGAGGTGGGCGAGATGACGCGTTACGTGGTTGTGGGGATGGACGGCTCCGATGGGAGCCGGGTGGCGGTGCGCTGGGCGGCGAAAGAAGCTGCGGCGCGGGGGCTGGCGCTGCGGTTGGTCACGGTGGCGCCCTCTGGGCCCTGGCGGGGGCCTTCCGGCCCTGGGCACACTGCGCGGGGGGAGCGGGATGCGAGTCCGGCGAAGACCGGTGCGGCTGCGGTGAAGCAGGCCTATCCGGACCTGGATCTTGGCGCCAGGGAGTTCTCCGGGAAGCCTGCGGAGATTCTGGCCGAGGTCGGGCAGGGCGCCGAGGTACTGGTGGTCGGAACACGGGGGACGGGCGGGTTCGACGGGCTCCGGCTGGGTTCTGTCGCACTCGAGGTGGCGGGCAGGGCGCTTTGCTCCGTGGTCCTCGTGCCGCCGGAGATCTCTGACCGGGAACAGGGTCACGAGCTCGTGGTGGGCGTCGATGCGCGGCACCCCGACGACAATGCCCTGGGCACCGCATTCAGAGAGGCCGGGCTTCGTGGCGCCCGGCTGCGAGCGGTGCACGCCTGGGACCTGCCGTCTCGGGGCCGGACCTTCGGCCGCGCGCTGGAAGAGGACCGGGCGGAGTGGGAGGACCACGAGGTGCAGCTGCTGGACGACGCGCTGCACGGCTGGCGGCAGAAGCATCCGGAGGTGTCCGTGCTGCCCGATGTGCGGTCGTTCGGCGCGGCGGACGCGTTGGTGCGGGCGTCCGCCGGCGCAGAGCTCCTTGTGGTCGGGCGGGGGCCGCGCCACGCGGTCTATCTGGGCGGTGTCACGCACGCCGTGGCGCACCACACCCACTGCCCTTTGATGCTGGCCCATCGCCACTGAACTGCCGCGCCTGCCGGCACAGGACCCTCGCTCCGGCGCCCATCACGAGTGAGGCGCCCGTGGGTGCAGTACACGTGCCTCTGCTGAGCAGCGCCGGCGGGATCGTCACCCGGCGCGGTGCTCCCGGGCAGTCCCCGGGCCTGCCGTCCCGGTCGGGTGTGGCGCCTTTGACGTGGCGGATGCCGAGTGGACCTTGATCGAGCCCTCGGCCGGCGGGGCGGTGGCCCACGACTGAACGGTCCCACGACGTCAGGTTGTGGAAATCCGCCGACGTGGTGCCATGGAAGCAGGGCGCGAAAAGGACGGTCGATGGAGTCGCACTGGACATGGTGCCATGAGGGGTACGACCCGTCGCAGGAGCGGCTGCGCGAGGCGTTGTGCACCCTCGGCAACGGCTGCTTCGCCACCCGTGGGGCGGCATCCGAGGGTCGGAAGGGATCCGTGCACTACCCGGGCACGTACGCCGCCGGCTGCTACAACCGGCTGTCCTCGCCCGTGGCCGGTCGCGACGTCGACAACGAGGACATGGTCAACCTGCCGAACTGGCTGCCACTGCGGGTACGGGCGGCAGGCGGCGGCTGGTTCACCCCGGACGACACCTCCGTGCTCGCGTATGCGCAGGTCCTCGACATGCACCGGGGCACACTGACCCGCCGGATGCGGCTGCGGGACGCAGACGGGCGCGAGATGGAACTGGAGGAGACCAGGCTGGTCCACATGGCCGACCCGCACCTCGCCGCACAGCTGCTGCGCCTGACCCCGCACGGCTGGGACGGGGAAGTGGAGATCGAGGGCGGGCTCGACGGGAACGTGGCAAACGACGGCGTCGAACGCTACCGGGATCTCGACAGCCGCCACCTCGTGGACCTGCGCACCGGGACCGCGGGCGCCGACACCGTCTTCCTGACGTGCCGGACGTCCGCCTCCGGCATCCGTATCGCCATGGCTGCCCGTATCCGCCTGGGCGACGGGCTGCAGTGCGGCCCGGCGAACCTGGCGACGGACGAGGGCACGGCGGTGCGCCGGATGACGCTGGCCGTGGCCAGGGACCGACCGGTGGCGGTGGAGAAGACGGTCGCCCTGCACACCTCCCGCGACCCGGCGATCGCCGACCCCCTGCACGCCGCCCTAGGCCGGGTGGCGCAGGCGTCGGACTTCGCCGGGCTGCTCGCCTCGCACACCGCCGCCTGGGACCGCCTGTGGCGCCGCGCCGAACTCACGGTGCCCGGGGAGGCAGGACACATCCTGCGCCTGCACCTCTTCCACCTGCTGCAGACGCTCTCGCCGCACACGGCGGACCTCGACGTGGGTGTTCCGGCCCGTGGCCTGCACGGGGAGGCGTACAGGGGCCATGTCTTCTGGGACGAGCTGTTCGTGCTGCCGTTCTTGAACCTGCACCTGCCCGAGGTCTCCCGCGCGCTGCTGATGTACCGCCACCGCAGGCTCGAAGCCGCCTGCCGGGCCGCGGCTGCCGAGGGGCGGGCCGGCGCGATGTACCCGTGGCAGAGCGCCAGCGACGGCCGCGAGGAGACGCAGCGGTTTCATCTCAACCCGCGCTCCGGCCGATGGCTGCCCGACCACTCCCACCTTCAGCACCACGTCGGCTCTGCTGTGGCGTACAACATCTGGCAGTACTGGCTGGCCAGCGGGGACACCGCTTTCCTGCACACCGAGGGCGCCGAGATGCTGCTGCAGATCGCCCGCTTCTGGGCGCACAGCGCGGTGTGGGACACCGGGCGCGAGCGGTACCGGATCCTGGGGATCATGGGCCCGGACGAATACCACGACGCGTATCCGGACGCGGCCGAACCCGGCGTCGACGACAACACGTACACCAACGTCACGGCGGCCTGGGTGCTCGCCCGCGCCTTGGAACTTTCCCGGACCATGCCGGCTCCCCGCCGCGACGAACTCTTCGAGCGCCTCGGGCTCGACGACGCGGAGCCGGCACTGTGGGAGGACGTCTCCCGCCGCCTGCGGGTGCCCTTCCACCGCGGGTTCATCAGCCAGTTCGACGGCTACGGGGATCTCACCGAGCTGGACTGGGAGGGCTACCGCGCCCGCTACGGGGACATCCGCCGCCTCGATCGCATCCTGGAGGCCGAGGGCGACAGCGTCAACCGCTACCAGGCCTCGAAGCAGGCCGACGTGCTGATGCTCGGCTACCTCTTCCCGCCCGCCGAACTGGCGTCGCTCTTCCGGCGGTTGGGTTACCGGCTCGACGACGACAGGTGGCTCGCGACCGTGGACCACTACCTCGCCCGCACCAGCCACGGCTCGACCCTCAGTGGACTGGTGCACGGCTGGGTCCTGGCCCGCTCGCGCCGAGCAGACGCCTGGACGTACGTCCGCGAAGCACTGCTCGGCGACGTCGCCGACATCCAAGGCGGCACCACCGGCGAGGGCATCCACCTCGGCGCCATGGGCGGCACCCTCGATCTCGTCCAGCGCGGCCTGACCGGGCTCGAACCCCGCCCGGACACCCTGCGTCTTGACCCGGTCCCGCTGCCGGAGCTCTCCCGCTTCCACCTGTCCGTGCGCTACCGCACCCACTGGGGCGTCGGACTCACCCTGCAGGCCGGCCAGTTGCGCATCACCGTCCCCCACTCCGGCCAGGCACCGATGCCGGTGACCCTGCGCGACCGCAACTTCGCGATCACCCCCGGCAGCGAACTGACCGTCGACCTGCCGCCCGCCTGACGGGCGGCCGTGGTCGTCCTCGCCTGTGTCGGAGTGATAGGCCGCCGGCTGGAGGACGCCCGCCCCCGTCTGCTCGACCTGGACGGACCGCACGGAAGCGGCCGGTCCTGCTGAGACGACGCGTGAGCGGATGGCCCATCCATCTCGCTCAGAAGAAGCTGAGAAGTTGGCGTGGAAGGCTGCGATCCCCCCTTCGGGCGGCACCTCATGTGTCGCCCGAAGGGCTTGCTGAGCACGTCCTCTTCAGTGGAGAAACGCCCATGAGCCTGACGTACATAGACGGTTTGCCAGCGCATGTTCTCTTCGTGCATGCCGTGGTGGTGCTGGTGCCGATGACGGCCCTGGCGGCCGTGGTCTGTGCGGTCCAGCCCCGGTACGCCCGGCGAATGGGCCTGGTGCTGCCGTTGCTGGGTCTGCTGACGTTGGGGCTGGTGCCCGTCACCACGCACGCGGGCGAGTGGTTGGAGTCCCGGGTCGGCAGTGACCCCCTGGTGCGCAGGCACACGGAGTTGGGCGACGGTCTGCTGCCCTGGGCGATCGGTCTGTTCGCGGTGTCGCTCGCGGTGTGGTGGTTGGGACGGCGTCCGGCGGAGCGTGCGGAGCCGGCCACAAGCGGGTCCTGGGCCGGCGCCGCCCGGTGGAAGTCGCCGGCCGTGTTGCGTGTGACGGCCACGGTACTGGCCGTCGTGGTGTCCGTCGGGGCAGTGGTGGACGTCTACAGGATCGGCGAGTCCGGCGCGAAGGCGGCCTGGCACGACAACTACGACAAGTCCGCCACATCTCGTCACGGGTGACGTGCCGCCGGCCCGGCGCCGCCGAACCAATACTGGATCACCCGGAACCCGGACGGTGCCCGGGCAAGGTGATGGTGAACGTCGTCGCACCCGGGCGGCTTCGTACCTCGGCGGTGCCGCCGTGGGCGGCTGCCACCGCGGTGACGATTGCCAGGCCGAGGCCGGCGCCGTGGCCGTGGGGCCCGGGCCGGGTGTGGTCGGCCCGGGCGAAGCGCTCGAAGACGGTGTCACGGATGTCCGCGGGGATGCCGGGGCCGTCGTCCTCGACCACGAGCCGGGTGGTCGCTTCGTCCTGACGGAGCCGGACGGTGACCCGGGTTCCGGGAGGGGTGTGGAGGCGGGCGTTGGCCAGCAGGTTTCCGGTGATCTGCTGGAGCCGCAGGGGGTCTCCGGTCGTCGTGATCGGAGCCTCCGGCAGATCGAGGACCCAGCGATGGCCGGGACCCGCGGCGCGCGCGTCGTCGACGGCGTCCAGAACGAGCCGGGTGAGGTCGACCGGTTCCCGGCCCAGCGGCCGGCCGGCGTCGAGGCGCGCGAGCAGCAGCAGGTCGTCGACCATGCCGCCCATACGCGACGACTCGGCGGTGATCCGTTCCAGGGCGCGCGACACACCGGTCGGCACGGGGCCGGGGTTGAGCTTCGCCAGCTCTGCGTGGCCGCGGATGGAGGCGATGGGGGTGCGCAGCTCATGGCTGGCGTCGGCGGCAAAGCGGCGCAGCCGCTCCTCGCTGGCGTGCCGCTTGCCCAGTGCGCTCTCGACGTGTCCCAGCATCCGGTTGAGGGCGATGCCGACCTGGCCGACCTCGGTGCGCGGATCGACGTCGGGGACCCGGTCGGGAAGCGCCACCTCGCCGCTCGCCAGTGGGAGCGCTGTGACCGAGGCGGCGGTGGCCGCGACCCGGCGCAGCGGCCGCAGCGACCACCGTACCCAGAACGCACCCGCCGCGCCTGCGACCAACAGCGCGCCGCCGAAGACGGCGGCCTCGACTGCGACCAGGCGGGCGACGGCGTCCTCCACGCCGTTCAGCGGCAACCCGGTCACCAGGACGTCACCGTCGTCCCCGGTGACCGCCTTCACCCGGTAGTCGTCCAGGGCCGACAGGTCCAGCCTGTGGCTGTGCCCGTCGACGGGGACTGCGGCGATGGCCGCCTTGTCACCGGTCGTCAGGGCCACGGAGGTGTCGGACCCCGACCGCACGACGCCGGCCGCGGTGACCCTCCCGTGCAGCAGTCGTGCGCCGAAGGTACCGGGCGCCTGCCGGCGGGTGTCCACGTGAGCGTTGTCCGCGTCCGGTTCCCCCGGGCTGCGGTGTTCGAGGCTGGCCGGGAACGTACCGCCGGCCTGGGTGAGCTGCTGGTCCAGACGGTCTGTGAGGAAGGAGCGCAGCGTGACGACGGCCGCGATCCCCACCGCGGCACAACTCAGCGCGAGCAGCACGACCAGGCCGCAGGTCAGCCTGGCCCGCAGGGTGTGCGGCAGCCACCGCCTCACCGCGGCGCGGCCTTCAGCACGTAGCCGGCCCCCCGTACGGTGTGGATCATCGGCTCACGGTCGGCGTCGATCTTGCGGCGCAGGTAGCTGATGTAGAGCTCCACCACGTGGGCCTGGCCGCCGAAGTCGTAGGACCACACATGGTCGAGGATCTGCGGTTTGCTCAGCACCCGGCGCGGGTTGCGCATGAGGTACCGGAGGAGCTCGAACTCCGTCGGTGACAGGTCGATCGCCTCTCCGCCCCGGGTGACCTCCCGGGCGTCCTCGTCGAGAGTGAGATCACCGACCACCAGCAGCGTCGCGTCGTCGCGCGCCCGCGTCATCCCGGCGCGACGCAGCAGGCCGCGCAGCCGGGCCAGCACCTCCTCGAGGCTGAAGGGTTTGGTGACGTAGTCGTCGCCGCCGGCAGAGATGCCGGCGATCCGGTCCTCCACGGAGTCCCGTGCGGTGAGAAAGAGCACGCACACGTCGGGCCGGACCGCCCGCAGGCCCCGCAGCGCCGCCAGCCCGTTGCCGTCGGGCAACATGATGTCGAGGACCACCGCGTCCGGCTGGAAGTCGTCGGCGCGGGCAAGCGCGGTGGCGACGTCACCCGCGGTGCGCACCTGCCAGCCCTCGTAGCTCAGTATCCCGGCGAGCACCTCCGTGAGATCAGGTTCGTCATCGACCACCAGAACCCGCACGGGGGAGCCGTCGGGCCGGGTGAGGGGTGGGGGCTGGGTGCGCGGTGCGGGGTTCATGGTCCTTCCAGCATCCCTCAGCGCCGAAGTCCCCAGCGTTCCGCTTCCTCTGAATCGGCTCTGAGTCTTCTGAACGCGCCGTGGCTTTCCGCCGGGCCCCGGGCTCAGAGCTGATTGAGAGGTTTCCCCCGCACAGTGGCGGTGCAGGGCGAAACGAAAGGACCCCCATGACCACCACATACGGCCGACGCCCGGCGCGGCACGCGGTGGCGCCCCCCAGGCGACGGCTTTCTCCGGCCGCTCCGATCCTCCTGCTCGGATGGATGGGCGCGGCCGCGGTTCTGGCGCTGTGGTGGCAGGACACGGGCGCGGTTGTCGGCACGGCGGACTGGTTGATCGGTGCGGGCCGGATCGCCGGTCTGCTCAGCGGTTACTGCTGCGCGCTGCTGGTCGGCCTGATGGCCCGGGTCCCGGTCCTCGAGCATGGAGTGGGCAGCGACCGGGTGGCGCGCTGGCACGCCTTGCTGGGCCGATACACCGTCTGCCTGCTGACCGTGCACGTCACCTTGATCCTTTGGGGCTACGCGGTCCAGGCCCACACCGGCGTGGTCGGCGAGACGGCGACGGTGGTCCTGACCTACCCCGAGATGCTCAAGGGCACGATCGGTGGGGTGCTGCTGCTCGCTGTCGGAATCGTGTCCGCGCGAGCGGTACGCCGCAAGATTCGCTACGAGATCTGGTACTACCTGCACCTGCTGACCTACCTGGCGGTCTTCCTCGCCTTCTGGCACCAGCTCGCCCTCGGCGCGGACTTCTCGGCCCACCCGCTCGCTCGCGGATTCTGGTACGCGCTCTACGCGTCGGCCGCCGCGGCCGTGCTCTGGTACCGGGTCACGGCGCCTCTGCGACTGAACGTACGGCACCGCCTTCGGGTGGCGCAGGTAGTCCAGGAGGCGCCGGACGTGGTGTCGGTGATCGTGCGCGGACAGCTGCTGCCGGAGCTGGCGGCCCGGCCAGGGCAATTCCTGCGCTGGCGCTTCCTGGCCCCCGGACTGTGGTGGACGGCGAGCCCGTACTCGCTGTCCACAGCCCCCAGGCCCGACCTGCTCCGCCTCACCGTCAAGGCGGTCGGTGGCCACAGCGCGGCGCTGGCCCGGCTGCAACCGGGCACCCGGATCTGGGCCGAGGGGCCGTACGGTGCTCTGACCGCCGACCGAAGGACCCGGCAGAAGGTGCTGCTGCTCGCCGGCGGGATCGGTGTGACACCCCTGCGCGCCCTCTTCGAGTCCCTGCCCGCGCAGCCGGGCGACCTGACGCTGATCTACCGGGCCCGCACCACGGGCGACCTGGCGCTGCGCGGCGAACTGGAGTCGATAGCCCGCTCCCGCGGTGCCCACCTGCATTACCTGCTCAATCGGGCCGACGGCAGCAGACCACTCCTCACCGCCGACCTCCTGCGCGCTGTGCTGCCGGATGTCGCACACCACGACGTCTATCTGTGCGGACCGCCCGGTTGGGCACGTGCCTCCTATGAGGCCCTGCGCTCGGCAGGAGTACCGACCCGCCACATCCACCATGAGTTGTTCGAACTGTGAGACGCCTGTGAACAGTCTTTCCGGCCGTCCTCTGCGGCGTGTCCTGCTCAGCACGCTGGGAACCGTCAGCGGCGTGGTTCTCCTGCTCAGCCTCAAGCCGCACACCCCGGCCGGGGCGGCGGGCGCGGCGGCCGAGCCCACAGCGCCCGTCCCCACCCCGTCCGCCTCCACCACGTCCCCCTCCGCAGGCGCAGGGGGTACGGCGGCGACCCGGACCGTGCAGGGCGACACCGTGCAGACCCGTTACGGCCCTGTGCAGCTCCGGATCACCCTGCACGCAGGCGTGATCACCGCCGTGTCCGTCGTCCAGGTGCCGGACGGCAACCCCCGCGACCGGGAGATCGCCGGCTTCGCGGTCCCCCAGCTCACGCACGAGGCGCTGGCCGCGCAGAGCGCGCAGATCGACACCGTCTCGGGAGCGACCTACACCAGCCAGGGCTACATCCAGTCCTTGCAGAGTGCTCTGGACAAGGCCGGTGTCTGACCGTGGCTGACGCGGGCACCCGGCTGCGCCGGGTCGAGCACACCATGGGCACCGTCTTCTCCTTCGACGTACGCGGCGCCGGCCCCCGCGCGGCCGCGGCCTTCGAAGCCGCAGTGGCGTGGCTGCACCACGTCGACGAGGTCTTCTCCACCTATCGGCCCGAAAGCCAGATCAGCCGACTGGCTGCCGGAAAGCTGGCGCTGTCCGGCTGCTCGCCCGAGGTGTGGGAGGTCCTGCGCCTCTGCGAGGCCGCCGAGCGGCGTAGCGGCGGCTGGTTCAGCGCTGGGTACGCGGGCGGTTTCGACCCCACCGGGCTGGTCAAGGGGTGGGCAGTGGAGCGGGCGGCGGCAATGATCTCCTCGGCCGGCGCCGAGGCGGTGTGCGTCAATGGTGGCGGCGACGTACAGGTGCACGGTGGGCCGTGGCGGATCGGCGTGAGCGACCCGGTGCGCAGGGGCGGACTGGCGACTGTCGTGCACGCCGACGGCGAACTGGCCGTCGCCACCTCCGGCCCCGCCGAACGCGGCTGCCACATCGTCGACCCCGGCACCGGCCGACCCCCGGCCGCCGGGCTGGCCTCCCTCACCGTGCTCTGCCGCGGCCTGACCGACGCCGACGCGTACGCCACCGCCGGGTACGCCATGGGCGACCGCGCCCGTGCCTGGCTGGAGTCCCTACCCGGCACCCGGTCCCTCGCGATCGACACGGACGGCAATTCGTGGACCACGGGCGGAACCGGACCGGACAGCGGACCGGCATGCCGGTGACCCTGTGGGGCTCAGATGTAGGATTTCGCCTCTGAGCTGCGGGTTCATTGTGGTGGCGGCATCCGCACCTGCGATGAACCCGGCCATGCTCCGTGGCGGTACGCATGGTGATCGCCTCCCGGAACGAACGGGACACGATGCACTTCCAGCATCCGCCGTCGCGGCATGCCAGCGGCGACCAAACGCGACCACACCCGGCAGCGCACGGCCTCTGGCCTGCACCGATCCCTTGGCGTGGCGACAAGTGCAGCCCCCGAGTCATGGTCGAGGCGTCGTGCAAGGGTCCAGGCCGCGGCGAGTGGGAGGACGAACAGGAGCCCGAACACCCGCAGGAACGGCCCCCGGTGGATGATGCCGGACGGCCCCGAAACCGAGCCCACCTTGGACGGAGTCATGTGTGCTGTCGATGTGTCTTTTGGATCAGGTATCCCACCCCGGGTGAGATACCTGAGGTGGCTCTTCACCGGGGCAGGCCGCTGCCGTAGGGCCCGTAGAGGTCGAGCAGCCGGGTGCGGGCGTCCTCCAGCCGGTGACCGATGACCTCGGCGCAGGCGAGGACGAAGGCGTAGCCGAACTCGGGGTGTTCCTGGCACAGTCGCCGCACCCCGGCCGCGTCGAACTCGAAGGCGCGTACGTCGGTCACCGCCTGGGCCGACATGTGCCAATGGCGCGGGGGGAACAGCCAGGACCATCCCAGCAGGGATCCTTGGCCGAGCTTTTCGATGGCGGCGGGCGGTTGGCCGGGGACGTGCAGTTCCAGGGAGACGTCGCCGTCGCGGATGATCCAGAACCTGTCGGCCTTGCCTTTCTCCTCGAAGATCCGACGGCCTGCGGGGAACGTCACTTCGCGGGCCAGGGCCATCAGCCGGGCGAGGTGCTCGTCGGGAAGGGCGGCCAACCGCCCGGTCATCGTCATCAGTTTCGTCATGACGGTCTTCTCCTTCATCGGATACGGCGCCCGCCGGCGACCATTCGCCTCGGCTGCGCCGGCCATGTCCCTATCGTCGGGTGGTTCGCACCGGTCCGTCGTGGGCCGAAAGGCCCCTGTGCGGGGCCGGTTGGTTCCCTGTCGGGGGATCGGTCGAAGCGTGCGTGCCGGCTTCCGGCGGCTGTCACAGCGCGCGAAGGCCGTGGCTGCGGAACTGCGCGCTCACCCGGTCCACGAGAGCGGCGTCGGGCACGGGAGTGTCTCGCAGGGGGAAGGGCAGACCGAGGGCGTCGTACTTGGCGGCGCCGAGCTTGTGGAAGGGGAGTACATCGATCTGTTCGACGTTGCCGAGGCCGGCGGTGAAGGCGGCCAGGCCGTCCACTGCGGCCTCGTCGTCCGTCCAGCCGGGCACGAGCACGTAGCGGATGCGGACCGGCACGCCGAGACGGTCGAGGCGGGTGGCGAAGTTCAGGGTCGGGGTGAGAGAGGCGCCGGTGAGTTGCCGGTGGGTCGGTACGTCGAAGGACTTGATGTCGAGCAGGACCAGGCTGGTGTCGGTGAGCAGCTCGTCGGTGGCGCGGGCGCCGAGGAAGCCGGACGTGTCCAGGGCCGTGTGCAGGCCCAGTTGGCGGCAGCGGCGCAGGATCCGGCCGGCGAAGGCGGGCTGCAGCAGCGGTTCACC
The DNA here is from genome assembly GCF_043197715.1 of Streptomyces sp. NPDC049040. NCBI lineage: Bacteria > Bacillati > Actinomycetota > Actinomycetes > Kitasatosporales > Streptomycetaceae > Streptomyces > Streptomyces sp. NPDC049040. The sequence continues at coordinate 559,032 of NZ_JBICTO010000004.1, read as the reverse complement.
GCCGGTCAGCGTGACCCCGCCGGCGGCGATGAAGGGGGTGCACCTGCCGATCTCGGTCATGATCTCGTCGACGGTCGTCTGCTGTCCGTCGCGCATGTGCCAGGTGTCGGGGTTGGCGCAGTACAGGCAGCGCAGCGGGCAGCCGCTGAGGAAGAGGACGAACCGGGTCCCAGGGCCGTCAACGCCGGTGGACAGGTCCCAGGAGTGGATGCGGCCCGAGAGCGGCGGGCCGGGCATCGCCCGATCCGCCGTGCGACCGATTTCCGGCTTCACCGGGCACCGTGGAAGGTGCGGCTGATCACGTCGAGTTGCTGCTCCCGGGTCAGGCGGACGAAGTTGACGGCGTAGCCGGAGACGCGGATGGTCAGCTCCGGGTACCTCTCCGGATGGACCATGGCGTCTTCGAGGGTGGTGCGGTCCAGGACGTTGACGTTGAGGTGGAAGCCTCCGGTTGCGGTGTAGGCGTCGAGGATGCCCGCCAGGTCCGCGGCGCGTTCGTCCGGGTCATGGCCGAGCCCTTCGGGGGTGATGGTCGAGGTCAGCGAGATGCCGTCCCTGGCCCGGGCGTAGGGGATCTTGGCGACGGACATGGCGGAGGTGATCATGCCGTGCCGGTCGCGGCCGTTCATCGGGTTGGCGCCTGGGGCGAACGGGGCTCCGGCGGGGCGTCCGTCGGGTGTGGCGCCGGTGTGGTGGCCGTAGACGACGTTGGAGGTGATGGTGAGCACCGACTGGGTGTGCTCGGCCTCCCGGTAGGCCGGGTGGCGGGCAATCTTGTCCATGAACGACTCGACCAGGGCTGTCGCGATGGTGTCGGCGCGGTCGTCGTTGTTGCCGAAGGCCGGCCAGTCACCGTTCGTCTTGTAGTCGACGGCGAGGCCGGTGGCGTCTCTGATGACCTGCACACGGCCATACCTGACGGCCGAGAGGCTGTCCGCGGCCACCGAGAGCCCTGCGATACCGCAGGCCAGAAAGCGGTGCACGGGGTGGTCGTGCAGCGCCATTTCCAGGCGTTCGTAGGCGTACTTGTCGTGCATGTAGTGGATGACGTTGAGGGTGTTGACGTAGGTGGCGGCCAGCCAGTCCAGGGTGCGGTCGTAGGCAACGGACAGCTCGTCGAAGTCGAGGATATCGCCGGTCAGCGGCGGGGCGGCCGGGGCGACCTGCTCGCCCGTCATCTCGTCGCGGCCGCCGTTGATCGCGTAGAGCAGGGCCTTGGCGATGTTGACGCGGGCTCCGAAGAACTGCATCTGCCGGCCTACTGCCATGGCGGAGACGCAGCAGGCGATGGCGGTGTCGTCGCCGGTGCGCGGGCGCATCAGGTCGTCGGACTCGTACTGGATGGCGCTGGTGTCGATGGAGACCTGGGCGCAGAACCGCTTGAAGGGGTCGGGGAGCCGGGAGGACCACAGCACGGTCAGGTTCGGCTCCGGGGCGGGGCCGAGGTTGTACAGGGTCTGCAGGAAGCGGAAGGAGGTGCGGGTGACCAGGGTGCGGCCGTCGGCGCCCATCCCGCCGATGGACTCCGTCACCCAGGTGGGGTCGCCGGAGAACAGTGCGTCGTACTCCGGGGTGCGCAGGAAGCGCACGATCCGTAGCTTGATCACGAAGTCGTCGATCAGCTCCTGGGCGCGGGTCTCGTCGATGACGCCTGCGTCCAGGTCGCGTTGGAGGTAGACGTCCAGGAACGTCGAGGTGCGGCCCAGGGACATCGCGGCGCCGTTCTGCTCCTTCACCGCGGCCAGGTAGCCGAGGTAGAGCCACTGGATCGCCTCGTGCGCCGTGGCGGCCGGGCGGGTCACGTCGCAGCCGTAGGAGGCGGCCATCCTGGCGAGTTCGCCGAGCGCGCGGATCTGCTCGGCCAGTTCCTCCCGGTCGCGGATCACCTCGGCCGTGGACGGTTCCAGGTCGAGCCGGGCGCGCTCGGCGCCCTTGGCCTCGACCAGGAGGGTGGTGCCGTAAAGGGCGACGCGGCGGTAGTCGCCGATGATCCGGCCGCGGCCGTAGGCGTCGGGCAGGCCGGTGATGATGCCCGCTTTGCGAGCGCGGCGCATCTCGGGTGTGTAGGCGTCGAAGACTCCCGCGTTGTGGGTCTTGCGGTAGGTGCCGAAGACCTTGGTGACGGACGGGTCGGGCTCGTAGCCGTAGGCGCGCAGGCCGTTCTCGACCATCCGCAGCCCGCCGCTGGGCATGATGGCTCGTTTCAGCGGTGCGTCCGTCTGCAGCCCGACGATCAATTCGCGCTCGCGGTCGATGTAGCCGGGGGCATGGGAGGTGATGGTGGAGGGGGTGGCGGCGTCGACGTCGAGGATCCCGCGGCGGCGTTCCTCGGGCAGTAGCACGGTGATCTGCGACCATACTGCGAGCGTGCGGTCGGTGGGGCCGGCCAGGAAACCGGGCCCGCCCTCGTAGGGGGTGTAGTTGGCCTGGATGAATTCGCGCACCGCGATGCGCTCGCGCCACCGCTCGCCCCTGAAGCCGGCCCAGGGATCGGCTTGCGCCGTCTGGGGGGTGAGCTCGTTGATTGCTGTCATTGCGGCAGCCCCCTTGTCGTGTCGTCGTCCGGTGTCTTCATGTCGATCGTCGCCGGGTCGGCGGGCGGCTGGCAGGGCCGACCGGTCCCGACACTCCGCCGGTCGGCCCTCGGCGGCTTCTTTGCGCGCCGCAGGACGCTGCGTTCCCGCTCACGCGCAGCCCGGTGTCGTCACTGCTCTCCGTGCGGTTGGGGGACTTTGCGAGTCGTACCCTGCACGACGGCGTGTTCCTCCGGCGGCGACGCGCTGCCGTAGTAGGCGGCGAGCATCAGCTCCCGCATGTCGTCGAGCATCGGCATGCGCGGGTTGGCGGGGGCGCACTGGTCGTCGAACGCGTTGAGCGCCTGCTGCGGCAGCGCGGCCACGAAGTCACTCTCCTTGACGCCCATCACGGCGAACGACGCCTCTATGCGCACGGCGTCCCGCAGCCGCTCGACGGCGGCGGCATACGAAGCGACGGCCTCAGCGGGTGTGGAGGCCGGGAGGTCGAGCATGCGGGCGATGTCCTGGAAGCGCTCCGGGGCACGGTACGTCTCGTACTTGGGCCAGCTGGTGAGCTTGGCCGGCACGGTGCCGTTGTAGCGGATGACGTGCGGCAGCAGTACGGCGTTGGTACGGCCGTGGGTGATGTGGAAGGTCGCGCCCAGGGTGTGGGACATGGCGTGGACGATGCCGAGGAAGGCGTTGCCGAAGGCCATGCCCGCGATGGTGGCGGCGTTGTGCAGCTTCTCCCGGGCCAGCGGGCTGCCGGCACGGTCGTCGACAGCCGCTTCGAGGTGCTCGAAGACGAGTTTGATGGCCTGCAGTGCCAGACCGTCGGTGAAATCGTTGGCATAGACCGAGACGTACGCCTCGGTGGCGTGGGTGAGGGTGTCGAAGCCACTGTCGGCGGCGATGGCTGCCGGCAGTGCGGTGGTCAGGAGCGGGTCGATGATGGCGACGCTGGGGGTCAGTGCGTAGTCGGCGAGCGGGTACTTCTTGCCGCTGGCGGGGTCGGAGATGACGGCGAAGGGGGTGACCTCTGCGCCGGTGCCGGAAGTGGTCGGGATGCAGACCAGCCGTGCCAGCCGGCCGGGAGCGGGGAAGCGGAAGGCGCGTTTGCGGATGTCGGTGAACTTCTGCCGTATGTCGGCGAAGTCGATGTCCGGGTGCTCGTACAGCAGCCACATGACCTTGGCCGCGTCCATCGGGGAGCCACCGCCGAGGGCGATGATCGTGTCGGGCCGGAAGGCGCGCATCGTGGCGGCGCCTTGCTGGACGGAGTCGATGCTCGGCTCGGGTTCGACGTCGTCGATCACCTGGATCGTCACCGGCTGGTCGCGCCGTTGCAGGACCTGGCTGATGCGGTGGACGTAGCCCAGGCGGGTCATGGTCGCGTCGGTGACGACGGTGACGCGGTGGACGTCGGGCATCGAGCCCAGGTAGCGGATGGACTGCGGCTCGAAGTAGATCTTCGGCGGGACCTTGAACCACTGCAGGTTGTTCTGCCGTGTGGTGACGCGCTTGATGTTGAGCAGCTGCGCGGTCGAGACGTTCGCGGACACCGACGTGCCGCCCCATGAACCGCAGCCCAGGGTCAGCGAGGGCAGCAGCCCGTTGTAGATACCGCCGATGGCCCCCTGCGAGGACGGCGCGTTGACGATGATCCGTACGGCCTGCATCCGCTGCCCGTACTCCTCGGCCATGGCCGGATCGCCGGTGTGGATGACCGAACTGTGGCCCTGGCCGTGGAAGGCGATCATGTCGGCGGCGCGCTCGAAGCCCTGCTGCGTGGTCTCGGCCCGCAGTACCGCCAGGACGGGGCACAGCTTCTCGCGGGTGAGCGGTTCGTCGGGTCCGACGTGGCCGGTTTCGACCAGGATGACCGAGGTGTTCGCGGGGACGGAGAAACCGGCCTGGCGGGCGATCCACTGCGGGCTCCGCCCGACGGCGTCGGGGTTGACACGTTGCTCGTGGCCGGCCGGGGCGGGCAGGAAGAGGTAGCTCTCCAGTTGCCGCTTCTCCTCGGCTGTCGCCAAGTGGGTGTGCAGATCGGCGAAGGCGGCCATGGCCTTGTCGTAGATGTCGGTGTCCAGGATGACGGCCTGTTCCGAGGCGCAGATCATGCCGTTGTCGAAGGACTTGGACAGGACGATGTCGTTGACCGCCCGTCGCAGGTCTGCGCTGCGGTGCACATAGGCCGGCACGTTTCCTGCGCCGACGCCGACCGCGGGCTTGCCCGCCGAGTAGGCCGCCTTCACCATCGCGTTGCCCCCGGTGGCGAGGATCAGGGCGATGCCGGGGTGCCGCATCAGCAGACCGGTCGCCCTGAGCGAGGGGCGCTCGATCCACTGGATGCAGTGCTCGGGCGCCCCGGCTGCGACGGCGGCATCACGGACGATCCTGGCCGCTTCGGCGCTGCACCGCTGGGCCGCCGGGTGGAAGGCGAACACCACCGGGTTGCGGGTCTTGAGTGCCAGGAGGGCCTTGAAGATGGTGGTGGAGGTCGGATTGGTCACCGGTGTGACGGCGCACACGACGCCGACGGGTTCGGCGATCTGCACCACCGCGTCGATGTCGTCGCGCGCGACCACGCCCACCGTCTTGAGGTGCGCGAGGCTGTGCACGACGTGTTCGCTGGCGAACATGTTCTTCGCCGCCTTGTCCTCCACGATTCCGCGGCCGGTCTCCTCGACAGCGTGCCGGGCCAGTTCGGTGTGGTGGTCCAGGGCGGCGACGGAGGCCTTGGCGACGATGTGGTCGACGGCGTCCTGGCCGAGGTCGGAGAAGGCGGCCAGGGCCGTGGCGCCCCGCGCCGCAAGGAGGTTGACGGCGCGGACATCCGAATCGTCGTCGGCCTCCGCGTCGGGGCCCGCACCGGCCGGGCTGGTCGCGGATGACTTCGTCAGGTGCGTCATGGGGACCTCGTCTTCGATTCGGAAGGCGCCGGGAGCGTCCGGGGCGTTCTCGGCCCCGCGCGTCCGGGCGCCGCAGTGGCTGCGGGCGCGGCCGGTCATACGATCAGGCTGTCTTGGTGCAGTCGCCCTCGCAGAGTGCCGAACGGCCCCGATGCGGGGGCGACTCGGCTCACGAACGGGCGGCGAACGGACCGGCCGTCCGTCCGTCCGCGGCAAACGGCCACTGCTGTGGCAGAGGCCGACGCGGCTGGGCCGAGGCTGCCGGCGGCGCGGTGCCCTTGATGCGGGCGGAGGCGGCTCAGTGCCGGCGGGCCAGCAGCAGCGGGCAGCGGGTGTGGTGCGCCACGGCATGCACGACACCGCCAAGGTGCCCGGCATTCCGCGCCCCCCGGCCGACGATCAGAAGCTCCGCGTCGGCCGATGCCCGTACCAGCGCGTCCGCCGCACCGAAGAGCCGCACGTCGGGCAGCACGGCCACTTCCGGGCGTTTTCGGCGCCAGTTGCGCAGCGCGTCGTCGAGCAGTTGCACCTCCTGGTCCTCCCACTCCGCCCGGTCCTCCTCCAGCACGCCGAACACCACACCCCGGCAGATCGTCGGAAGGCCCCAGGCGTGTACGGCCCGGAGCCTGGCACCTCGCACGGCAGCCTCCTCGAACGCGACCTCCAGCGCCCCCTCGTCCGGGTGCCGCGCGTCGACGCCCACCACCACCTCGTGCCTTCGCTTGCCGGTGGCAGCCGGCGGCGGCACGAGCACCACCGGGCACGGCGCCCGGTCGGCCACCGCGAGCGCCACGGAACCGAGCCGCAGCCCGTCGAATCCGCCCGCCCCCCGCATTCCGACCACCACCACTTCGGCACCCCGCGCGATGCCGGGGAGCACATCAGCGGGGTCTCCGGCGATCTGCCGGCCGGACAGATCCAGGTCCAGGTCCGGGCCCGGGAAGGCCGCGGCGATGTCACCGAAGACCTCGGCCGGACCGGGCACCGGCTTCCGCCAGCCGGCGGACTCCCACCCGGAAGGCATCCGCGCCGGCTCGGCAGGCACCACCGTGACCATCCGCAGTCCCAGTCCCCGCGTCGCGGCCTCCTCGGCGGCCCACCGCGCCGCCTCCCGACCGTTTTTTGAACCGTCGACTCCCACCACCGCGTATCGCGTCATCACGCCTGCCTCCGGATGTCGGCCCGCGGTGCCGACACCGCGGGCTCCCCTCACACGTTCCTGGGGCCACCGCCTCCCCGCCACGGGCCGGGCGGCCCCCTGTCGGGGTCCGACGGGGTGCCATCCGTCCGGCTACCGCCGCCCTACCGGCCCCTACTACGGTGACCATGGCCACGACTGTTCCGGGCACTGGCCCTTTCCGAACGGAGGACCTGGTGAGCGATCAAGCAGGAGGACTGCCGCGGCTGCAGCTCGATGAGCTGCTGGCAGAACTGCAGGTCCGTATCGACGCGGTGCGCGGTACCCGGGACCGCGTGCACGACCTGCTGGAAGCGGTCCTGTCCGTGGGCGGGGAACTGGACTTGGCCCAGGTGCTGCGGCGGATCGTGGAGTCCGCGGTGTTGCTGGTGGACGCGGAGTACGGCGCTCTCGGCGTCATCGAGGGCACTGGGCTCTCGCAGTTCCTCACCAGTGGGATATCCGCCGAGCAGGCGCAGGCGATCGGTCCGCTGCCCTCCGGCCACGGCATCCTCGGCGAGCTGATCCGCCATCCGGAGCCGCTGCGCCTGACGGAGATCTCCGACCATCCCGCCTCCTACGGCTTCCCGCCCCACCACCCGCCGATGCACTCCTTCCTCGGGGTGCCGATCCGGGTGCGCGACGAGGTGTTCGGGAACATCTACCTCACCGAGAAGCGCGGTGGCGCCGAGTTCGACGGTGAGGACGAGACAGTCCTGCGGACCCTTGCGGTGGCCGCAGGTGTGGCCATCGAGAACGCCCGCCTCTACAAAGCCGCCCGTGCCCGGCAGGAATGGCTGGAGGCCAATGCGCAGATCGTGAGCGACCTGCTGTCAGGGGCGGAGGAGGGCTCGGTACTGCGCGGCCTCGTCGCGCACGCCAGCCGGATCCTGCAAGCCGACCTGGGCGTGATCGCCCTACCAGTCGGGGACAGCACGGATCTGCAGGTGATCATCGCCGTCGGCGTGGACGCCGAGGACCACAGCGGTCTGGTGCTGCCGTCGCAGGGGTCCTTCATGGGTGCCGCGCTGGCGGCCGGGGGCTCCATCTCCACCAGCGAGATCCGCAAGGACCCGCGGGTCACGGTGGGGCCGCCGCGGTGGAAGGGGCTCGGGCCGGTCGTGGCCGTTCCCATGCTGGGTGAGGACAGGGCGCGCGGTGTGCTGCTGCTGGGCCGCGCCGAGCAGGCCCTTCCTTTCACCGAGGACGAGATCGCGCCACTGGCCGCCTTCGCCGGGCAGGCCGCCCTCGCGATGGAGCTGGCCGAGCGCCGCCGGGCCGCCGAGCAGGTGGCGCTGCTGGAGGACCGCGACCGCATCGCCCGCGACCTGCACGACCTGGCCATCCAGCGCCTCTTCGCCACCGGGATGACGTTGCAGAGTTCGCTGCGGTTCATCGAGCACCCCGAGGCGAACGAACGCGTTCTGCGGGCCGTGGACGACCTCGACGAGACGATCAAGATCATCCGCTCGACGATCTTCGGCCTGCGGGCCAAGGAGGCGGATCGCAAACGCCTGAGCCTGCGCGCACGAACCGTCGCCGCCGCGGAGTCGGCGGCCCGCACCCTCGGCTTCACACCCTCCCTGCGGATGGAGGGTCTGATCGACACCGATGTCCCGCAGGCCGTGGCGGAAGACGTGGTCGCCGTGCTGGAGGAAGCGCTGTCCAATGCCGCCCGCCACGCGCAGGCCTCCGCAGTCGAGGTATCGCTGACCGTCTCCGCGGGCCGGCTGGTGCTGACCGTGACGGACAACGGCGTCGGCCTGCCCGAGCAGGGCCGGCGCAGTGGTCTTCGCAACCTCGCCGAGCGGGCTGAGCAGCGGGGCGGTGGCATGACGGCGACGGCCAGGGAGGAGGGCGGTACACGTCTGATGTGGCGGGTGCCCCTCCCGCCCGCGCAGCTCCCGTAGCCGCAGCGCGTCAGCGCTGCGGCCCGCTGTCCAGAACATCGGAAAGGGGGCGGCGGGGGCTCGCGGGACCGTCAGGGCCGTAGCCGAGGCGGATGAGCATCTGGACGTGCCCCGTGCCGCTGCGGGGGTCGCGCAGCGCCCAGCGGATGTCGGGCCATTCCAGGGCCTGGTGGAGCATCGAGGCCCGCACCCGGTGGATCGTGGCGGTCAGCAGGACGTTCTCCAGTGCCTGCCCCGCGCGCAGCCAGTCCGCGCGGCGGTCGTGCCGGGTGGACAGCACCGCGATCACCGGGCGCGCTTCGAACGCCGCGGCCGGCCGGGCGTAAGCAGGCCGCAGCGCTGAGAAGTCGCGCACCGGCAAGTGCCCGCTCGCGTCCCGCGGGCCCAGCACCGCCCCCGGCATGCCGTCCGAGGCCCCGTCCCGCACCCACCGGCGGTTCTCCGCCCGCCGGGCTGGGTCGGTCGCCGTGAACCACTCGGCCTCCGACGTCAGTTGCAGGATCCGCCGGGTCTCGTTCACACCCGGGACGACCAGGTCGGCCCCTTCGGCCACTGCGGCTTCGATGAGTTCGGCCAGCACTTCTGCCGGAAGTGCGCGGCCGGAGAAGGGCACGCGGCTGCTGTGCCGGCGCCACACGGCGTCGTAGAGCTCCTGCCCGTGCCGCGAGCCCCCGGGCAGGGGGCCCGCGAGCCGTACCGACGCCAACAGGTCCGGCTCGGCGGGTCGGGGCAGCAGCCGCACGACCGGCTCCCAGCCGAAGTGCGCCACCGCGATGCGCAGGTTGAGCACCGCCGCACCGACCGACACGTGCAAGGCCCGGCCCAGCGGGTCGGTGTGCCGCAGGGACCGTTCCGTCGCAGCGCGAACTTCGATGGTGGCGGTGTCGGGATCGAGCCGGTAGCGCCAAGGCTGCATGTTGTGGAGCGACGGGGCCGCCACTGCCGCCGCAATGAGCTTTTCCAGAGTCGCCGCGTCCAGTGTGCTGGTGGTGTGCATATCGCTCTCCTCGGGCCGTCCTGGTTCAAGGCTCGCGGCGGCCGGAGGGCGACGGCAGGGGCGGGAGGGCCCGGCGGGTGGGCCGATCGGCCCTCAGCGTCGCCCGTGGCCGGTGTCCGGCGACGGTGCCGCGCTGTTCGAGGCGATCACCGCGGCTTGGACTCTGCGTTCCACGCCGAGTTTCGCGAGCAGGCGCGAGACGTTGTTCTTGACGGTCTTCTCCGACAGGTACAGCTGCTTGCCGATCTGCCGGTTGGTCAGGCCCTCGCCGATCAGGAGGAGGATCTCGCGCTCCCGCGGAGACAGCCCGGCCAGCGCCTCCTGCTCGGGATCCGTGCCGGAGTGGTCGTCGCGCAGGGTGCTCATCAGACGCGCGGTGGTGGCCGGGTCGAGCAGCGACTGGCCCGAGGCGACCGTCCGAACCGCCGAGACCAGGTCGGAGCCCTTGATCTGCTTGAGCACGTAGCCCGCGGCGCCGGCCATGATCGCGTCGAGCAGGGCGTCGTCGTCGTCGAATGACGTCAGCATCAGGCAGGCCAGCGAGGGCATGGCCGAGCGCAGCTCCCGGCACACCGAGATGCCGTCCCCGTCGGGAAGGCGGATGTCCAGCACGGCGACGTCCGGGCGCAATGCCGGGCCGCGGGCCAGCGCGTGACTCGCCGACTCCGCCTCGCCGACCACCTCGATGTCAGGTTCGGCATCCAGCAGATCGTGGACGCCGCGGCGCACCACCTCGTGGTCGTCGACCAGGAAGACCCGAATCGGGGACGTTGCCGAGAACCGCGGCACCTCACTCATGAGCGAACCTTCACCTGTCGTGCGCCGGCCTGGTGCCGTGCTGGGCCTTCGATCATCGCGCGCAGGTCCGCCCGGCGCCAGGGCCGAACGGACCTGTGCACCGGCCGGTCGGCCCACCGGCCCGGAACCCGCCGGTTGCGGTCACGGCCGGTGCTCGGCGGGGACGCGCCGGCGATCGGCCGGGTCCGCCGGCCACCGGCGCCGCACTCAAGGGTGCCGCTTCACAGCTTGTGCAGCCAGGTGTCGGCCACGCCGTGCGTGTTCGAGGAGACCGCCCGCAGATCGGAGTCGTCGAGCCGGCCGGTGAGGCGGTTGTCGACGGCGACGACGCCGTCGATCCTGGCGGTGGCGTTACCGGCGATGGATACCTCACTCGCACGCTCCAGCGTCCCCTCCAGCGTCACCACACCGTCCTGGACCCTCACATCCACCGCCGACGGTGTCAGCCACAAGGTGCCGACCACGACCTCCTGGACGACCTCATCGCGGATGTCGGCGTCAGGACGCAGGAAGACCTGAAGAACGTCGCGCCTGGTGACGATCCCCACGAGCCGGCCCTCTTCGTCGAGGACCGGGAGGCGTTCGACGCGGTGCTCGGCCATGGCGCGGGCGGAGAAGGCGATCGAGTCGTCCGCGTGGACAGTCACCGGCGGGGTGGACATCAGCTGGCCGGCCGTCAGTGCTTCCGCTTTCACGGCCGTGCGCCGGGACGCCGGGCTCAGCAGCAGTCGGCGCCGCGGAGCTGTTGCGGCGTCCCGGGCCTGGCGGGCCATCAGGTCCGACTCCGAGATGACTCCGACCACCTTCTCGTCGTCATCGACGACGGGCACTCCACTGATCCGGTGCTGCGCCAGGAGGGAGGCGACCTGCTTGAACGAGGTCGCCTCCTCGACCCTGATGACGTCGCTCGTCATGACGTTTCCGACCTTGCGGTGCTTCATGGTGTGCCTCCTGTGCGTGTGGGACGGGTGCTCGGCGCGGACGGCGCGAGCCGGGTGGTGGAGCGGGACTCCAGGTGAGCGGTGGGCCGCGTCGGCCCCGTGCCCCCGGTTTGCCGGCTCCACCGTCCCCTGGTTCACGCCGTCACGGCAGGGCTGTGCGGGCCCTCGTCGGCGGGCCGATCGGCCCCGCAGCGGGTCCGCCGTCACCCGGCTGCCGTATTCGCGATGTCGCCGCCCACAGGGCCGCGACCCTCCAGATACCGGATGACCCCACTGACCAGGTGCTCCACCTGGGCCTGGACCGGACGCTCGACCGCCGGCCACCGCCTGGCCCTGCCGGGGACGACGGCGTAGATGTCGGCGCGGCTCGTCGACGGCAGACCATCCGGGGCGATCGTCAGAGGTCGCCCGGCCATGGTGGGCGGCAGCCGGTGCCGCCCGGTGGCCAGCACCAGCACACGGTAGGGAACCGTGGTGCCGTCCGTGAGGCAGACCTCCTTGCGGTCGGTGTCGATCGTGGCGACTTCCGCGAGGCGCCGGCCGATCCCGTCGCGCAGCCGGAGGTTCTCGGGCGGCTGCAGGGACCCGGGGCCGTAGATGCCGAGGGATACGAGCAGGTCGAGTTCCCGGTCGCGGGGATCGGTCCGGTCGATGACAAGGATCCGGTGGCCGGCGGCGCCCGGGGCGTGCCGCAGCCGGTTGGCTGCCAGCGTGCCTGCGGGGCCTCCACCGATGATCACTATCTGATCGTTCATGGGGCTTCCTCTCGTCGGACGGCACGAGCCCGATCCGGCCGGGAGTGCCGCGCAGTGGTCAGGGCGGTTGCAGCAGGGGACCGGATGGCGCAGGGGCTCGTGCCGCCGCCTGCGCCCTGGGCGGGGCGGCCGTTCAGGCGCTGCGGTGGTCCCACCTGGGGCCGACCTGGACCCACTCGGCTTCCCAGCGATCGAGGCGGCGGCGCTCCGAGAAGGCGGCTGCGATCCCGCCGCCGATCAGGGCGCCCGACCAGAGCCCCAGCCCCACGACTGATCCCGTGACGGTCGCCTGGACCAAGCCGGTCGAAGGGGACAGCGGCTTCGCAGTGAGCCTGCCGCGGTCGTCCAGCCAGATCGTGGTCCGCTCGCCGCGCCTGAGCCCGGAACTCACCCGCGCCCTACCCGTACGGGGCTCTCCTGGGGGCACAACCCAGCGCACCGGGGTCCATGACGGGGCCCCGTAGGTGGCGGGGATATCGGCGTCCTCGGTCAGCACCGCTGTCGCGGGGTGGCGGTCGTGCCGCTGTTGCGCGTATCGCGCGTCGATATCCCTGGTGACGGCCAGACCCGTCAGGACGGCGCCCACGGTGGCGGCCGCGCCCAGCGTGAGGAGGGCCCAACCCTCCACCACGTAGGAACTGCGGCGCAGCGGATTGCGCCGAAACCGCCATAGCACCGTGCTGCGCTTCATGGCCGGGTCCCTCCCTGTCGGCTCACAGGCGGACAGCCGCCCGCCGCTTTCAGCATCTCGGGTGAGATCCGCCGCCGCGCAGGGCCGAACGGCCCTGGCCCAGGGGCGAATCGGTCCGTGGACGCGACACGAACGGCCCTGCCGTCGCCCGGGAGCAGGCCCCCAGGATCAGGTCGGATATCCACCGCATGAAAGGAGTGGCCATGAGTCCGCCACGTGTGATCGTCGGGATCGACGGGTCGATGGCGTCCTTCGGCGCCCTGGACGCGGCAGCCACCGAGGCCCGGCTGCGTACCGCGGAGCTTGAAGTGATCACCTGTGTCGACGATCCGGACGAGGCCGGCCCGGTGCTGCGGGCCGCGGCGGCACGGGTCGCCCGGCGCCATCCCGGCCTTTCCGTGACCACGGCCCCGGTCGTCGGCGACCCGGCCGACGTCCTTGCCGAACGGGGCGGCCGCGCGGCCCTCACCGTTGTCGGCAGCCGCGACCTCAGCGGTATCGCCGGACTGCTTCTGCACTCGGTGAGCCGGCGGTTGGCGGCACGGACCGTTACACCGCTGCTCGTCGTGCGGGGCACGCCGCTGCCCTCGCGCCGGCCCAGCGCCGGTGGTGTGCTGCTCGGGCTGGAGAGCGACGGCGACGCGGACGCAGCACTGTTCGCGTTCGAGGAGGCGGAACTGCGCCGGGCGCGACTGGACGTCCTGCACGCCTGGACCTACCGGCAGGCGCCGCCGGATCACCGGGACGACCGCCCCGAACCTGTGCTCGACTCGATCGAGCGCCAGGCCAGGGACAGGGCCGCCCTGACCGGGGGACTCCTCATGCCGCTGCGTCAGACCAGCCCGCACCTCGCGGTGAACAGCCGGACGATACGGTCCACGCCGTGCCGCGCACTGATCGAGGCAACGGCGAAGGCGGACATGGTGGTGATCGGCACCCACCCGCGGCCAGGCAGGTCCGGGACTGAACTGGGCACGGTCACGCTGGCGTTGCTGCGCCATGCGCACTGCCCGGTGGCGATCGTCCCGGTTCTCGCCGCAGGGATCCCGCTGCGCGGGTAGGAGCGGCGAAGCGAGGGACCAGTGGCCCTGGCGAGTACCCGGACGGCCCTGGTCCCAGATGGTGAAGACGGCAGAACGTAGTGCAGGCGCCACCACCGAATCCCCAGGAGATCCTCATGCCCCCCGTCACGGTGACCACCGAGCTCAGCGACCATGAACTGCAGGCCCTCGACGCCCACTGGCGTGCCGCGAACTATCTGGCGGTGGGCCAGATATACCTGATGGCCAACCCGCTGCTGACCGAGCCGCTGCGCCCGGAACACGTCAAGCCGCGGCTGCTGGGCCACTGGGGCACCTCACCCGGGCTGAACCTGGTGCACACCCACCTCAACCGTGTCGTCAAGGCCCGTGACCTGGATGCGATCTGCATATGGGGCCCTGGCCACGGGGGGCCGGCGGTGCTGGCGAACTCCTGGCTGGAGGGCAGCTACTCCGAGACCTATCCGGACGTCAGCCGGGACGCGGAAGGTATGGGCCGGCTGTTCAAGCAGTTCTCCTTCCCCGGCGGCGTCCCCTCGCATGTCGCGCCGGAGACGCCCGGCTCGATCCACGAGGGCGGCGAACTGGGCTACTCCCTCTCGCACGCGTACGGTGCCGCGCTCGACAACCCGGACCTGCTGGTGACCTGCGTGATCGGTGACGGCGAGGCTGAGACCGGGCCGCTGGCCGCGTCCTGGCACTCCAACAAGTTCCTCGACCCGGTCCACGACGGCGCCGTCCTGCCGATCCTGCACCTGAACGGCTACAAGATCGCCAACCCCACCGTCCTGTCACGGCTCCCCGAAGCCGAGCTCGACGAGCTGCTGCGCGGCTACGGCCACGACCCGATCCACGTCACCGGCAACGATCCACTGGCCGTGCACCGCGACATGGCCGCCGCGATGGACACCGCCCTGGACCGCATCGCCGCCTTCCAGGGAGCGGCCCGAGAGCAGGGCGCAACCGAACGGCCGCGCTGGCCGGTGATCGTGCTGCGCACCCCGAAGGGCTGGACCGGTCCCGCCGAGGTCGACGGGCTGCCTGTGGAGGGGACGTGGCGTGCCCACCAGGTGCCACTGTCAGAGGTCCGCAGCAACCCGGCACACCTGCGCCAACTGGAGGAGTGGCTGCGCTCCTACCGCCCCGACGAGCTCTTCGACCAGGCCGGGCACCCCCGTCCGCAGGTGCTGGCGTGCGTCCCCACCGGGGAACACCGACTCGGCGCCAACCCCCACGCCAACGGCGGACTGCTGCTGCGCGACCTGCCGGTCCCCGATCTGGACCGCCTTGCCGTACCCGTCGACAAACCCGGCGTCACTCAGCACGAGCCCACCCGCGTCCTGGGCGAGCTCCTCGAAAAGGTCATGGCCGACACCGCCGGGCGCCGCGACTTCAGGATCGTCGGACCCGACGAGACCGCCTCCAACCGCCTCCAGGCCGTTTACGCCGCGTCGGGCAAGGCCTGGCAGGCACAAACCCTGGAAGTCGACGAGAACCTGGACCCGCACGGCCGCGTGATGGAGATCCTGTCGGAGCACACCTGCCAGGGCTGGCTCGAGGGCTACCTCCTGACCGGCAGGCACGGCCTGTTCTCCTGCTACGAGGCCTTCGTCCACATCATCGACTCCATGGTCAACCAGCACATCAAATGGCTGCGCACCACCCGCACACTGCCGTGGCGCCGCCCCATCGCGTCGCTGAACTACCTGCTGACCTCGCACGTGTGGCGACAGGACCACAACGGCTTCTCCCACCAGGACCCCGGCTTCATCGACCATGTCCTCAACAAAGCCCCCGAAGTCGTCCGCGTCTACCTCCCGCCGGACACCAACACCCTGCTGTCCGTCGCCGACCACGTCCTGAAGTCCAAGGACTACGTCAACGTCGTCGTCGCCGGCAAGCAGCCCACCTTCGACTGGCTGAACCTGGAGCAGGCACGTGCGCACTGCGCCCGCGGCGCCGGCATCTGGGAATGGGCGGGCAACGAGGACGGCCGCACCGCGCCCGACGCGGTCCTCGCCTGCGCCGGCGACGTCCCCACTCAGGAGGTCCTGGCCGCGGCCCAGTTGCTTCGCCGCCACCTGCCGCAACTGGCTGTACGCGTCGTCAATGTCGTCGACCTCGCCCGGCTCATGCCGCACGAGGAGCACCCGCACGGGATGACCGACCCCGAGTACGACGCCCTGTTCACCTCCGACAAGCCGGTGATCCTCGCCTACCACGGCTACCCCTGGCTCATCCACCGCCTCGCCTACCGCCGTACCAACCACGCGCACCTGCACGTCCGCGGATACAAGGAGATCGGCACCACCACGACCCCCTTCGACATGGTCGTCCGCAACGATCTCGACCGCTACCGCCTCGTCATGGACGTCATCGACCGCGTCCCCGGCCTCGCCGTGACCGCTGCCCCCGTACGCCAGCTCATGGAGGACACCCGACTGCGCCACCACGCCTGGATCCGCGAACACGGCACCGACCTGCCCGAGGTCGCCGACTGGACCTGGGAAGGCTGACACAGCACGCTCCCAACACGTCCCGTGGGGCCCGCCAGGCTTGCCTGGCGGGCCCCACGGTGTGCGTCCACCATCGAGCCGCAACAGTCCAAGCCCAACCAGCCTCGCCGGCAGGGCCGTTCGGCCCCGCAGCCCGGGCCCTGTGCCCCCAGCGCCGACACCCCCGCACGCAGGACAGTAATGGCGTACCGAACAGCAACCCACCGATCAGGGAGCCACCATGGCCGTCCACGACCACACCCCCCACCGCACCGGTTTCCACCTGCCCAGCTGGAACAGGGCGTTCGCCGCCGACAGCGTGAGCGACACGGCGACCACCGCCGCAGGCTCCACTGTGGCCGCCAGGTCGCTTGCCGCCGTGCGGATCACGACCGGCTTCATCTTCCTGTGGGCGTTCCTCGACAAGACCTTCGGCTGGCACTACGCCACCGGCTCCGGCAAGGGCTGGATCGACGGCGGCTCGCCCACCAAGGGATTCCTGTCGGGTGTCTCCGCCGGCCCGCTGCAGTCCTTCTTCCACGACATCGCAGGGAAGGGCTGGACCGACACCCTGTTCATGCTCGCCCTGCTCGGCATCGGCGCCGCCCTCATGAGCGGCATCGCCCTGCGCATCACCGCCGTGGCAGGCACCATCTTGATGGCGATGATGTGGGCCGCCGAATGGCCGCCCGCCCAGCACCTGACAGGCGGTGCCCCGAGCATGTCGTCCAACCCGATCGTCGACTACCACCTCATCTACGCCCTCGCGATGATCCTCTTCGCCCTCACCGCCGCCGGCACCACCTGGGGCCTGGGCCGCCTGTGGGCCCGCCTGCCCGTCGTCCGCGACAACCGCTGGCTGCGGTAGCGGCACCCCGCCCGCGCCACGGGGCACCGCCCACCGGGCGGTGCCCCGTCTGTTCCCCCTCCACCAGTACCCACCGCAAAGAGGAAGCGACCACCATGACCGTCCGCATCGGCATCAACGGATTCGGCCGCATCGGCCGCAGTTACCTGCGCGCTCTCCTGGCACGTGACGCATTCGGCATCGAGGTCGTCGCCGTCAACGACATCACCCCGGTCTCCACCCTCGCTCACCTCCTGGAGTACGACTCCACCTACGGCCGGTTCCAGGGCCCCGTCACCCACGACGACCGCAGCTTCACCGTCGCCGGCAATCGCATTGCAGTGACCGCGCACCGCGACCCTGCGGCCCTCGACTGGTCCGAGGACGGCGTCGACATCGTGATCGAGTCCACCGGCCGCCTGCGGACCCGTGACCAGGCCGCCGCTCACCTGAAGGCCGGCGCCAGGAAGGTTCTGCTGTCCGCACCGGGCCAGAACGTCGACGCCACCGTGGTGATGGGTGTCAACCACGCCGAGTACGACCCGGCGCAGCACGACGTCGTCTCCAACGCGTCCTGCACCACGAACTGTGTCGCCCCCATGGTCAAGGTGCTCAACGACCGGTTCGGGATCGACAGCGGCCTGATGACGACCATCCACGGGTACACCAACGACCAGTCCCTGCTGGACGGCCCGCACAAGGACCTGCGACGCGCCAGGTCCGCCGCCCTGAGCATCATCCCGACCAGCACCGGCGCGGCCCGCGCCGTCGGCCTGGTGCTCCCCTCGCTCGCCGGAGCGCTGGACGGCATCGCAGTCCGGGTACCGGTCGAGGACGGCTCCCTCACCGACTTGACCGTCCTGCTGGCCCGCGGCACTTCCACCGAGGAGGTGATCGCCGCCTTCGACGAGGCTGCGGACGGCCCGCTCGCCGGAATCCTGCGCGTCAGCACCGCGCCGATCGTCTCGCGCGACGTGATCGGCGATCCGGCGTCGTGCATCATCGACGCCCCACTGACGCAGGTGCACGACCGCCTGGTGAAGGTTTTCGGCTGGTACGACAACGAATGGGGCTACAGCAACCGGCTGCTCGACCTGACCACACATGTGGCTGCCCGCCTTTAGCCCGCGCGGTGTGTCGGGTGGGGTGCGGACCACCCGGCATCTCGGCGGTACCCGCCGTGGTGCTGGCGCAGTCGGCGGTGGCACGGACCGCCTCCCCCGTGCCGAGAGCATCGGATCTGGAGCAGGCCGGTTTCGCACTACTCGACGCGCCAGCTCCAACCATGCGCGAGCCCGTTTCGTCGGGCCGGGCGGCTCAGATCAGGAGGACTACGGCCCGGCCGATCAGTCCTGCCAGGAACACCGCAACGATGATCATGATGAGAACGACGGGCACGGGCCCCCAGCCGCGACGGAGCGCTTTCCGCTCGGGTGCGTCGAGGCAAGAGACGCCCGACTCTGCCGGCGGAGTCTGACCGGGTCCGGCCTGGGTGTCCCCCGGGACTGCCAGGCCTTCGTCGGGCAGGTGGGGATTGAGGGAAAGGCGCTGGTCGATCGTCATTCAGGTCCTCCAATCAGGGCCGCAAAGGCACCCCTGCCCTTCTTCGGGTACCCCGTGTGTGTCGTACCTGAACAAACCGGCAGCCGATGCGTGGATCGGTTGAAACGGTCTAAATCGAAAGGTGGAGAGCGCCCACCACCGGGGGAGCGGCGAGCGGCAGACTCGGACCACCTCCGCTCGCGCGCATAGCGCGTGCCCCCGTCCTGCCGAAAATCACGTCCGTGCAGGTCACGCGCAATGGTGACACTCGTGGAGGCGGCCGCCGTGACGGCCGTGTCTCCGTTAGCCGAGGCGGGCGATCTGTCCTGGATCTCTGATCGGCGGCGACCGTAACGGGCGGGCGAGGGTGACTCCGGAATGTCCGTCCCTGGCTTGGCGGGGGTGGGGGCAGGCTGGGCTTCGCGGCGGGGTGGGTACTGAGCGTGTCGCCGGGGCGGACGACGGAGTGCAGGGCGGTGTGATGCACGTCGTGGCGGCGCCCGTGGTCGTAGCCGAGTGCACGACCTCGTCCCACCCGGTGGCGTCGCGAAGGACGGCGGTGGTGATGCCCCCGGCCGCGAGGTCCGGTGAACAGGCGGGCGTCGGTCCGGCCGCCGGCGGCGGGCACGCGCCGGGCGACGATCGGGCCGGACCTCCTGGATGAGGGGGACGCGGCGGGCGACCTTGCGCGCCTCCAAGCGAACTCAGCGAAGCAGACGACGGCTGACACGGATGACGGCCGTCAGGGCATATGGGCCGGTTGACCATCTCCCAAGTCGGCGCGACAGGTTCCAGGGCGGTTTCCCTCGGGGGCAGCGGTGTTGTGCAGGTGCCTGTACAGCACCGCTGGCCGCGGGTGGAGCGGTTGCCGGCCGTGTCGCGGGCGTAGATGGCGAAGGTGTAGGCGGTGCCGGCGCTCAGGCCGGTGACGGTGGCCCCGGCCGTGGTGGAGCTCGCGGCGGTGGTCTCGGTGCTGCCGCTGACCTGCACCACGTCGTAGCCGGTCACACCGGTGTTGTCGGTGGCGGCCGCCCACCTCAGGGTGACCGAGGTGGACGTGACCGCGCCTGCGGTGGGGGTGCCGATCGAGCCGGCCTTGTCGCGTAGGAAGGTGACGATCTCGCTCGCCGTCCACCACGTCCAGGTCGACGCGTGGTCGGGCCCGTTCTGGATCGAGATGGTGCGACGACCGCGGCCGCCGCCGCGGCTGCCGCACCGGACGCCGGCAGCGCGAAGGAAAGGACCGGAAGCACCCCCAACGCCACCAGCACAGCCCTCCGGCTCGGGGACTTCGACCCTGCGCTCGTTGATGCGTCCTGCAGTGATGTCACGGCTTGATCCTGGGCTGAGTGGGGGATTCGTGCTTCGGTCCGGGCCGGTAGGGCCGGGCGGTGCGGGGCCCGGACGGGGCCCCGCACGCTTGTTCGTCTCAGGTGCAGGTGAGGGTGGGGGTGCTCGGTGTGCCGTTGGCGAGGAAGCCGAAGGTGGTGGACGCGGACGGTTGCAGGGTGCCGTTGTAGTCGGCGTTCTTGACGCTCACGCTGGATCCGCTGGTGGTCAGGGTGCCGTTCCAGACCTGGGTGATGGTTTGTCCGTTGGCGAGGGTCCAGTGCACGGTCCAGCCGTTGACGGCGGTGCTGCCGGCTGTGACCTTGACCTCGCCCTGGAAGCCGCCGGACCAGGAGTTGGTGGTGCTGTAGGTGGCCGTGCATCCGCTTGAGGTGCCGCCGGTGCTGCCCTGGGTGGACCCGCCGGTGGTCGAACCGGTCGAGGTGCCCCCGGTGGTCGTCCCGGTGCTGGTGCCGCCGGTCGTCGTACCGGTCGAGGTGCCGCCGGTGGTGGTGCCGCCGCTGTTCGATCCGTATCCGGCAGCGGTGATGTTGGCCTGGACGGCGTCCTCGGTGGCGTCGGTCGGGTAACCGGAGGTCATGACGCCTTCGTAGAAGGTGCCCTGGGCGCCCTTGCTGTTGTCGCCGCCGGTGCCGAGGATGATGGCGCCCTGCTTCTTCATCGGGTTGTAGCCGGAGACGTTGGGGCGTACCCCGTCGTAGAAGGTCGACAGGTTCCCCGATTGTGCGTTGCCGCCGCGGATGGCCCAGCGGTTCTGCTTGCCCTTGATGATGGCGGTGGTGTAGCGGTAGTTGATGGTCGGGTCGCCGGAGTTGAGGTGCTGGTTGACGCCGGAGAACAGGCCGTTCTCCAGGTCGGCCATGATCCACGGGCCGTTGCCGGAGCCGTAGCCCCAGACCTTGATGTTGCCGAAGTAGATGGCTTCCATCGTGCCGTTGCCGTCGTCGCGGCTGTCGGTCTCGGCGTTGCCGTAGTCGAAGCAGCAGCCGCCGTTGTAGTGGGTGCCGTCGAAGATCGCGTACATGCCCTCCGGGTTGTCACCGGTGGCGATGCCGTTGGTGTGGTTGTTGCGGTAGCCGGTGCCGGGGGCGACGAAGACGCCGTACGCCTTGTGGCCGTTCAAGATCGTCGGTGCGGCGGTGGCGTTGGCGAGGTTGTCGGGGCCGCCGGCCGCACTGCCGGCTGGCGCCTGGGTGAGGTTGTTGTTCCGCCCGGACTGGTCGTAGATCACGGTGATCACGCACGAGGTTCCGGAGCAGAAGGAGTCCTGTGCGGCCGCGTCGGCGTATCCGCCGGCGCTCTGGACGCCGATGTCGCGGGTGCTGTTGTCCGAGGATCGCCGTACCTGGTAAAGCGAGCCGCTGTAGGACGAGTACAGCGCCCGGGTCGTGCTGTGCGCCGCAACGCAGGGGGTGCCACCCGACGCGTAGATGTCGCAGGGTTGTGTGCCGGCCGCCTGCGAGGTGGTCGTGCCGCTGACGAGCAGTCCGGCCACGAGGGCCACGGCTGCGCATGCGGCGAGTGCCCATCGTCTGGCGTGGTGGGAGAGCCAGGTGGTTGCTGATGACGACATCAGCGTCCTCCTTGGAAGTAGGTGTGGGGAGTTGCCGCACGGAGCGGCCCTTGCCGGACATGGCCGGTCGAGGTGATGGGTGGCTCCGCGACGGGCGCCGAGAGCTGCTGGGTACCGGCTGTGAGCGCTCACATATCGGTACACCTCAGGGGGTGGTGCAGGTGAGGGTGGGGGTGGTCGGTGTGCCGTTGGCGAGGAAGCCGAAGGTGGTGGACGCGGATGGTTGCAGGGTGCCGTTGTAGTCGGCGTTCTTGACGCTCACGCTGGATCCGCTGGTGGTCAGGGTGCCGTTCCAGACCTGGGTGATGGTTTGTCCGTTGGCGAGGGTCCAGTGCACGGTCCAGCCGTTGACGGCGGTGCTGCCGGCTGTGACCTTGACCTCGCCCTGGAATCCGCCGGACCAGGAGTTGGTGGTGCTGTAGGTGGCGGTGCATCCGCTTGAGGTGCCGCCGGTGCTGCCCTGGGTGGACCCGCCGGTGGTCGTACCGGTCGAGGTGCCCCCGGTGGTCGTCCCGGTGCTGGTGCCGCCGGTCGTCGTACCGGTCGAGGTGCCGCCGGTTGTGGTGCCGCCGGTGGTCGTCCCTCCGGTGGCGGGGTGCAGTTGCACGACGACGATCGAGTAGGCCGGCACGGTCTGGGATGCGGCGGTGCCCGTGGTCGCGGAGGTGATCGCGGTGGCGTTCTTGGCGTACGTGTACACCGTGGGTGTGGACGAGGACGGTGTGAAGCCGCTGTAGGACAGGGACACGGTGGCGGCGTTGCCGGGGTCCTTGTTGATGAGCATGACGTCGACGTCGCCGTTCGACCGCTTCACCGCGTGTGCCGTCAGGAGCGAAGCCGAGCTGCCCGTCTGGACGAGTGCGTCGCCGGGTGAGCCCAGCTTGGTGATCATCTGGGTGCCGTAGTAGGGGGCGAACGGGGTGTTGAGTGCCGGTTCGCAGGAGGCGCCGCTGGACAGTATTCCGCCGTCGTTGTAGTCGGTGGCGCCCTCGACGGTGGTGATTTTGCTGCAGTCGGTGCCGTTGTGCATGTCCCACCAGTCGAGGGTGAAGGCGCCGTTCTCCATCCAGGTGAGGTATTCGTCCGGGGCGAACAGGCCGCTGGGGGAGGTGTCCGAGGCGTAGTTGCCGTTGGCTTCGGTGACGGCGATGCCCACGTTGGCCGCGTTGGAGCCGGTGTACTGCTTGATCAGTGAGTGCAGTGTGCTCGCCATGCCCGGGATCTCGGCGTGCGGCCTGCCGAGCAGGTCGGGTGCGCTGGTGGCGTTGGGGTAGTGGTGCACGATGACGAAGTCGATCTTCGAGCCGGCGATGGACAGCACGGTGTGGTTCCAGTCCTGGGTGTCGCCGGGCCCGGTGATCCCGTCCGGCCAGCTCCCGGGTGTGGTCAGTACCGCCCCGATCTTGACGCTCGGGTCCACGGCCTTCATGGCGGAGGCGTATTGCAGCAGGTTGGTCGCGTAGGTCGTGGCACTGTGGCTGGAGTGCTTGTCCGCCTCCCAGCTGGAGCCGTATTCGCCGTTGCCGTAGACCTCGTTCCCGATCTCCCAGTACTTCGCCCCGTAGCCCTTGGTGACGTTGGCGTACCGCACCCAGTCGGCGGCTTCCTGGGGGGTGCCCGAGCCATAGTCGGCGATGATGATGGGTTGGGCGCCGGCGGCCTTGACCGTGCCCATATAGGTGTCGAAGTCGGTGTTGGGGGCGACGTATCCGCCCTCGGTGGTGTTGGTCTGCCAGTGGTAGATGTCGCCGTACGAGCCACCCGGGTAGCGCACGGTCTTGATGCCTGCGGCGCTGAGCAGTCCAGGGATGGCGGAGCCGTTCATGTTTCCGTCGTAGACCGCGACGTTGGTGCCGACGCCGGTGGTCGGTATGGTCGCGAGCTTCGTGCCGGCGTTGACCGAGATCGTCGCGGTGACGGCGGCCGAGGCGTCGGGCATCGTCCCCAGGCTTGCGCCCAGGAGGGCGATGAGCCCGACAACGGCCAGCAGTACGGGATGGTGACGGAAAATGCGCGCGGATCTGCGCACGGGTCCCTCCGGATATCGATTCGGTGGCGCTTCGAAAAGGCGGCCGAGCCGGGCACGGACTCCTGCGTCCGGTCCCATGAGGCCGTCATCGGTTGCCTTCGGAGGAAAGGCGATGTCGGAGCACTGGCTGTTCGCAAGCATTCGCTCGTCAGCGCAGACCGCACACCGCACAGCGCGGAGCGGCAGATGCGGTGGCAGCAGCTGCCGTCGGCTGCGCCGTGGCAGCCGGGAGCAAGCGCATGGTCCGGCTCCGCGGCGAGGTGGCGGCGGCCGAGATCGTGCACTTGCCGTGTCGGTGATCGGCCCGGCAGAGTCCAGACGCGGTGACGGCGAGAACGAGTGACGGTGAAAGGCGGTTCACGGCGAGCCGAGCCGGTCGACACAGCGGCGGTTCTGCCGGACATCACTGTCATCGGTGACGCGTGGAAGGAGGGTGGCTTCCGTGCGTGCTCTCAGCCGGGGACGTGCGAGGCCGGCTCGCACGGTGGCACCGTCGGCGAAGGTTCCACCGGCGGACGCGGGCCGCCTGGATATCGCGTGGTGCGAGGTCTGGGCGGGCGCGGGTCTCGGGTGTTCACGCGGGTACTCCTTGCAGTGGGGGGTGGGCAAGGGCGGCGCGAGGGCGGGTGTTAGCGCTAACACGACGCCGCATATCTCTGCCTGCGGTGAACGGGTCAGCTCCAACGACGGCACTTTGCACCCCGGGGCGCATGGTGTCAAGCCTTGCCGCCGCAGGCCCCTCAAGTCGCCCCGCGAGCCCGCTCCCGAGTGGTTCGGGACGCGGAGATCTCTTGGGGTGCGGCTCCGTGGGCCACGGGAGGCCTCCGGCGACAGGGGTCTTGTCGAATCGTTTGCGACTCACTACCGTCCCTATGGGAGCGCTCCCACGGGCGGCCGTCGCAGGCGATCCTCGCCGGAGACGGACTGACACGTGTCTGCCGCAGGTCCGACCTGGGCCCGAATCTGGAGGAGGAGCCCGTGGCAGGTGCAGGTGTCAGCCGCAGGAGTCTGATGGCGGCGATGCTGAGCGTTCCCGCGACGGCGGCGGTCTGGGCGCCGCGGGCTGCCGCGGCCGCGCCGGGCCGGCACCCGTCGACCGCGGACCCGTACACGTTCAGGAACGTCACCATCGGCGGCACCGGCTTCGTGACGGGGATCGTCTTCAGCCAGGCCCAGAAAGGCCTGGCCTACACGCGTACCGACGTGGGCGGCATGTACCGCTGGAATGCCGCGACCGGTACGTGGCAGCCCCTGCTGGACTGGGTGGACTGGGACCACTGGGGCTACATGGGGGTGGCGGGCATCGCCGCCAGCCCGTCCGACCCGGCCAGGGTGTGGGCCGCGGTGGGTATGTACACCAACGGCGTCGACCCCGACAACGGCGCCGTTTTACGTTCGTGCGACAAGGGGGCCACCTGGCAGGCCGCGGTCCTTCCGTTCACCCTGGGCGGCAACATGAACGGCCGCGGCATGGGCGAGCGGATCGCGGCGGACCCGAACAACGATCGCGTCCTGTATCTGGGGGCGCCCACCGGGCACGGCCTGTGGCGCAGCACCGACGGCGGCGAGACGTGGGGACAGGTGACGGCATTCCCCAACACCGGTGACGACCCGAAGACCTCCGGTACCACTGAGGACCCGGGCCTGGTATGGGTGGCATTCGACAAGTCCACCGGCCGCCCGGGAAGGACCACCAAGACCATCTACGTCGGCGTCGCCGACAGGGACGATCCCGTGTACCGCAGCACCGACGGCGGTACCACCTGGGCGCCGCTGCCCGGCGCACCGACGGGATACCTGCCACACAGGGGTGTCGTCGATCCGGACAACCACCTGCTGTACATCGCCACCAGCGACGACATCGGCCCGTTCGGCGGCGGCAAAGGCGACGTGTGGAAGTTCGATGCCACCACTGGCGAGTGGGCCCAGATCAGTCCGATCCCGTCCTCCAGCGGCGACGACTACTTCGGCTACTCCGGCCTGACCATCGACCGGCATCAGCCCGGCACGATCATGGTGGGCACGCAGGTCTCCTGGTGGCCGGACGGGATCATCTTCCGCAGCACGGATTTCGGGGCGACCTGGACCCGCAGCTGGGACTGGGACGGCTACCCCAATCGCAAACTGCGCTACGACTTCGACATCACCTCCACGCCCTGGTACACCATGGGGACCCGATCCGAGCCGCCGATCCTGGTTCCCAAGATCGGCCAGGCACTCTCGGCAATGGAGATCGACCCGTTCGACTCCGACCACCTGCTCTTCAACGGCGGCCCCGGTATCGCGGGTACCGGCAACCTGACCGCCTGGGACACCGGCGGCACCATCGAGATCACCCCCGTCGTCGCGGGCCTGGAGGAGGGTGCGGTCCAGGGGTTGATCAAGCCGCCGGGAGGCGCACTGGTCAGCGCGATGGGCGACGTGGGCGGCTTCCGCCACGACTCCCTCACCGCAGCGCCGAAGACGGTCTTCACCTCGCCGATCTTCAGCACCACCACGAGCATCGACTACGCGGAACTCAACCCACGGACCGTCGTGCGAGCGGGATACCTCAACGACCCCGGCGGCACGAGCCATGCGGCGTTCTCCACCGACGGCGGCGCGACCTGGTTCCAGGGGGCGGAACCCAGCGGGGTGACCTCCGGCGGCACCATCGCCGCAGCGGCCGACGGCAGCCGCTTCGTGTGGGCGCCGGGCGACTCGGGCAGGCCGGTGGTCCACGCCACCGGCTTCGGGACCTCCTGGACCGACGCGACCGGAGTGCCGGCCAACGCGATCGTCGCCTCCGACCGGGTGAACCCCCTGACCTTCTACGCCTACTCCAACGGCACCTTCTACGTCAGCACCGACGGCGGAGCCGGCTTCACCGCCTCCGCAGCGGCCGGCCTCCCGGCCACGAACTGGGGAGTGCGCTTCAAGGCCGTACCCGGGCATGAAGGCGACATCTGGCTGGCCGGCGGCGCCTCCTGGACCTCCTACGGACTGTGGCGCTCGACCGACTCCGGCGCCACCTTCACCCAGGTGTCCAGCGTGCAGCAGGCAGACAACATCGGCTTCGGCAAGGCCGCCCCCGGCCGGAGCTACCCGGCGCTGTACGCGGCCGCGACTGTCCACGGCCGGCGAGGCCTGTTCCGCTCCGACGACACCGGGAAAAGCTGGGTACGCGTCAACGACGACCGCCACCAGTACGGCGGCCTCCCGGAGGTGCTCACCGGAGACCCGGACACCTATGGCCGGGTGTACTTCACCGGCTACGGCCGCGGCATCATCTACGGTGACCCGGCCGGCGGCCACCACTGAAGCCCGGGCCGGCGACCTGGCCGCCAGCGACCGGTGGCACCGACCCGCCGCGCCTCCGGCCTGGGCCGCGACACGTTGTCGCGGCGCAGGCCGGAGGCATGCGGGAGTACCGGTGATCAGCGTTGCAGGGTGAGGAGACCAGGACGCCAGGGGAGTTGGTTGTAGTCGCCGCTCGAACCCTTGGCCATGCCCTGGTAGAGGAACTGGAGGTTGCAGGGGTCGATGGTCATGGTCTGGTCGGAGTTGCTGCGGACGAGGTCACCGTGGCTGATGTCGTTGGTCCAGGTCGCGCCGCTGTTGGCCTTGCCCGCGAAGGGGTTGCTCTCGCTGGCGGCCTGCGGGGTCCACGAGCCGCTGAGGCTGGTGGCGGTGAACGACCGGAAGTAGCGGCCGTTGGCGCCCATCGCCTCGACGATCATGAGGTACTGGTTCTGGCCCTGGACCTTGTAGACCTGCACGGCCTCGAACAGGTTGGCCTGGGAGTCGCTCATGACAGTGGTGTAGTTCGAGCCGAAGCTGCCGGGGAAGTTGCCGATCGGCATGCTCGCCCGGTAGATGCTGCCGTTGTCGCCGGCGAAGAACAGGTACATGTTCTGGCCGTCACCGATCAGGGTCTGGTCGATCGGACCGGAGTTGGGGATGCTGCCGGTGAAGAGCGTCTGGGCGGAGGACCAGCCGTTGGGGTTGGTCGGGTCGCTCGACGTGCGGTAGAAGAAGGGCGACGCACCCCACTGGGAAGCCAGCACCCAGATGTTCTTGGGCGCGAAGTAGAACAATGTCGGCGCCACAGAGGACTGGCTCATCCCGGTCTGCCCGGTCGAAGCCATGTCCGACCAGTTGGTGAAGGGGCTGAACATCATCGAGCCGTAGCCCGACCCGTTGACGTCCGACGCGTAGACCAGGTGCTTGCCGTTGTATACCACATTGGTGAAGTCCTTCACCGACACCCACCCGTTGGCCGGCTGCGCCAGCGCACCGGTCGAGGACCACCGGTAGGAGGACGGAAGGGAGCACGTGCCACCGGTCGGCGGTGGCGTCGTCCCGGACCCGGACAGGCCGGTCCACTGCTGGTTGCTGCCGCCGTTGCAGGTCCAGATCTCCACCGCCGTGCTGTTGGCCGTGCCGGCGCCCGTCACGTCGAGGCAGAGCCCGGACTGCACCCCGACGATCGTCCCGTCGGAGTTCACCCGCCACTGCTGGTTGCTGCCGCCGTTGCAGGTCCAGATCTCCACCCGGGTGCCGGGCGCGGTGGCCTTGCCCGTCACGTCCAGGCACTTGCCGCCGTACACGGTCAGCTGGTTACCGGACGTCAGCGTCCACTGCTGGTTGGTCCCGCCCGAGCAGTCGTAGATCTGCAGATACGTACCGTCGGTCTGGCTGGAGTTCGGCACGTCCAGGCAACGGCCGGAACCGGCACCGCGCAGGGCGCCGCTGCCGGCCGCCTGAGCCGGGCCGGCGACGAGCATCGCCGCCACCACCGCCAAAGCCGCAACCGCAGCAGCCAGCGCCGCGGACAGCTGCCCGCGGCTCACACCCATTCTTCGCATGAGAATCTCCCGATGTACGGTCAGTGATGTCGAACGGACGGGATTTCGCCGCCTGATGCCGGCCGGCCCGGCACGCCGAAGCGGGCCCCGGCCCCGCCGGGGCCCGCTTCGGGTCGTGGGTCAGTTCAGGCTCCACCGCTGGTTGGAGCCGCCGTTGCAGGTCCAGAGGTCGAGCTTGGTGCCGTTGGCGGTTCCGGCGCCGTAGGCGTCGAGGCACAGGCCCGACTGGGCACCGGTGATGGTGCCGTTGGAGTTGATGTTCCATTGCTGGTTGGTCTGGCCGTTGCAGTCCCAGATGACGACCGCGGTGCCGGGGCTGGTGCCCTGCCCCGAGGCGTCGAGGCATTTGTTGCCGTAGACCGACAGCGCCTTGCCGGAGGTGTGGGTCCATTTCTGGTTGGACCCTCCGTTGCAGTCCCACAACTGCAACTGGGTCCCGTTCGTGGTGGACTTGCCGTTGACGTCGACGCACCTGCCGGATGACGCGGACGTGATCGTCCCACTCGAAGCGGAACCGGCCGGCCGGCGGAACAGGCCGAACTCGGCGATGGACGGCGTGGCCCGGGAGCCGGTGATGCGCAGGCGCACCTGGGTCGTGGTGGTGGGGGACGCCAGGCGGATGAGTTTCTTCTGGCCGATCGTGGTGTCGGAGGCGACCTGGTTCCAGGAGCTGCCGTTCCACGCGTCCACGGCGTAGGACTTCACGTGCTGGCCGGTGTTCAGATCCTCCTGTACCGAGATGACGTCGAAGGTCCGTGATGACGGCAGGGTGAACACCAGTGCGCCGGTGCTGCCGGTTGACTGCCAGGAGGTGTTCAGGTTCCCGTCCAGCGCCAGGCCCGGGGTGTGGCCCGTGGCGTTCGCGGTCCCGCTGTCGTTCGCCACACCGGCTCCGGCAGCCAGGTTGGTGGCGAACGTCGAGGAGATCGCGGTCCCGTACTGGGACAGGGCGGTCACTGCCGGGGCGTCGATGAGGCCCTGCTGGTCGGGGCCGATGTCCAGCAGCTGGTTGCAGTTGCGCCCAACCGATCCGTAATAGAGGTCCTCCAACTCGGCCTCGCCCCGCAGGGGATCGCCTGGATGCCAGAACCAGTTGTGGTTCGCCGACAGCGTGGTGTTGCACTCCGCCGGAGACCAGCGCAGCAGGTTCCATGCGCTCGTGCCGTCCGATTTGCGCTGGGACAGCAGGGAGTCGCTGCCCAGGTCGGAGGCGGCGTAGCCGCCGGGCGGGTCGATGATGGTATCGGCTGCGGTCGCCGCATTACCGGTGAAGGGGACGACGGACCACTCCGACGTGCGGGCGTAGCCGTTCTCGTTGCCGACCCAGCGCACGTCCGGCCCGCCGTCGTTCTCGATGACCGCGTTGGGCTGCAGCGTGCGGACGATCTTGATCCAGTCGCTGAAGTTGTAGGGCTGGGAGCGGCCGGTCGGGTTGGCGTTGTCCCACCAC
Organism: Streptomyces sp. NPDC049040; assembly: GCF_043197715.1. Taxonomy (NCBI): domain Bacteria; kingdom Bacillati; phylum Actinomycetota; class Actinomycetes; order Kitasatosporales; family Streptomycetaceae; genus Streptomyces; species Streptomyces sp. NPDC049040. The sequence goes on along the minus strand of NZ_JBICTO010000004.1, from coordinate 529,159 downwards.
AGCTCGTCGACGCTGCCGTAGCGGGAAAGGAGTTCGTACAGCGTGTTCTCGTAGTAGGTGTTGTAGTCGTCGGAGTTGAAGTGGAAGCTGACCCCGTTGACGATCTCCGAGGAGTCGGAGGGGATGGTCACTGCCTTGGTCGCACTGCCGTTGGCGTACCGGCCGCCGGAGAGGTTCTCGTGGATGTCGGCCGGTGAGAGGTACAGGCCGACCTTCAGCCCGTACTTGTGCATCGACGCGGTGAAGTTCTTGATCACGTCCCCCTGGCCGCCGAGCCACGAGGACGACGCGACGCCGAACGACGAGTACGCGGAAGGGAACAGCAGGAAGCCGTCGTGGTGCTTGGCGGTGAGGATCGCCTCCTTGAACCCGCCGGCCTTCAACGAGGCGGCCCACTGGTCGGTGTTGAGCCCGGTGGGCTGGAAGATGCTCGGGTTCTCCGTGCCGGTTCCCCACTCCCGGCCGTCGAAGGTGTTGACGCCGAAATGGAGGAAGGCGGTCTCCTCCAGCCGCTCCCAAGCCAGCTGGCGTGACGACGGCACCACGTTGGCGGCGTTCGCGATGATCGTGGCGGCCGAGTCCGACGACGCCACGGGTATCACTTCGGCCGGGGTCGCCGCGCCCGCGCCACCCGCGCCGAACAAGGTGAGTACAACGAGGCTGAGCGTGGCAAGGGCAGTCAGCGCCCCTCTGGGGACGATGCGCCTTTCCGGCGCGGTTCTGTACCTGCCTGAGGTATGCATCGCGATCCTCTCTGCGCTGGGCGAAGCTGCCGCCGTGTGCGGCGGTTGCTTTTGCGGCTCCCCTGGCGCGGGTGAGCTGCGGAATAAGCCCTTACATCACTGCTTGGTGGATTACGTGGTGGTTCCTGTTTCTGACCACGTTGTCGTTGCGGTCGAGCCGCTCCACGTGGAAGGAGAGCGTGACGCGAGCTGCGGCGGACACCCGAGCACGCAGGCACAGCTGTCGACCGGTGGGCCTGTCGAGCCGGTCCGGGCGTCGCCTCCCATGGGTGGGGGAGGGCGTTTCCACGGCAGAGGGTGCTTTTCGATCCTGCCGGACTGTTAGCGCTCACCTTCCTTGCCGCGGGTCCCGTTCTGCGACAAGAGGTGCGCACGGGGCACCAGATACACAAAATGGCCCCAGCCTATGGGTCGTGTCAAGAGGTGGCACGCGAATCGATTCGCCCCATGCTTCTCAGCTGCCGACGGCAAGAAACCAGGTCCTTTTTCCTCACCGTTTCGACGTGGAACGGCATCTGAACGCCGACCTGCGTCCCGCCCGCGGACGGCTGGATCGCGTCGCGTTCGGGGATCAGGTGCGGCATGAGAGCCGCGGGGCGGCCCGCCGTTCCACAACGACGACGTCGCCCATGACTTCGACTCAGGAGCTGCCCGCAGACCGAGGTCCGTCCCCGGAGCGAGGGTTCGCCCAAGGGCCCGGACCTCCGTCCGGGACTCTCGCCGGTTCGCCGCGCACGGGCCGAACCGGCGGGCAGCGGTCAGCTGCGTGTGCTCCACTGCTGGTTCGACTGACCGTTGCAGGACCAGAGGATGATCTTCGTGCCGTTGGCCGTGCTCGCGCCGTTGGCGTCAAGGCACAGCCCCGACTGCACACCCGTCACGCTGCCGTTGGTACCGATGTTCCACTGCTGGTTTGTCCCGCCGTTGCAGTCCCAGATGACCACCTGGGTGCCGTTTGCCGTGCCCTGTCCTGAAGCGTCCAGGCACTTGTTGCCGTACACCTGCAGCTGCTTGGCCGAGGTGTAGGTGAACCGCTGGTTGGTGCCGCTCCCGCAGTCCCATATCTGCGCCTGGGTGCCGTTGGCGGTGCTGGAGTTCGGCACGTCGAGGCAGCGGCCTGACTGGGCGCCCACGATCTGGACGCCTTGCTGCGGGGTGCCGCTGCCGGCCGGTGCGTAGCCTGCTGCGGTGATGTTGGCCTGTACGGCCGCTTCCGTGGACTCCGACGGGTAGCCGGAAGTCATGACGCCTTCGAAGAAGGTGCCCTGCCCGGAGGTGCTGTTGTCGCCGCCGGTGCCGAGCACGATGGCGCCCTCCTTCTTCATCGGGTTGTAGCCGCTGGGGCGCTTCCCGTCGAAGTAGGTGGTCAGGCCGCCGGACTGCGCGTCGCCGCCCCGGATCGCCCAGTGGTTCGGCTCGCCTTTGACGATGGCGGTGTCGAAGCGGTGGCTGATCGGCGCGAGGTTGTTGTAGCCGGCGTTGACCCCGGAGAAGAGTCCCCATTCCAGGTCGCCCATGATCCAGGGGCCGGCTCCGGCGCCGTAGCCCCACTGCTTGTCGGCGCCGAAGTAGACCGTCTCCATGATGGCGGGGGAGTCGGCCTGGCCGTCGGTCTGGGCGTTGCCGTAGTCGAAGCAGCACCACTGGTTGTAGTGCGTGCCGTCGACGACCGCGTAGATGCCCTCGGGCTGGTCGCCGGTGGCGATGCCGCTGGTGTGGTTGTTGCGGTAGCCGGTGCCGGGGGCGATGTAGACGCCGTACGCCTTCTGGCCGCCGATGGTGATCGGGGCCGCCTTCGCGTCGGCGAGGTTGTCGTACCCGCCGGCGGCGGGACCGGGCCAGTACCCGGTTGCCTGCCCGAGGCGGTTGTTGCGGCCTGACTGGTCGTAGATGATCGTGATGACGCAGGACGTGTTGGCGCAGAACGAGTCCTGGGTGGCGGCGTTGACGACTCCGCCCGCGCTCTGGACGCCGATGTCGCGGGTGGTGTTGTCCGATGCTCGTCTGACCTGGTACAGGGGGCCGTTGTAGGAGGCGTACAGCGCCCGGGTGGTGCTGTGCGCCGCCACGCACGGTGTCCCGCCCGTGGCGTAGATGTCACACGGCTGCGAAGCGGCGGCCTGGGCTGTTGTGCCGCCGCCGACCAGACAGGCGGCTGCGACCAGCGCGCTTGCCCCGGCTGCGAGCGTCCTTCTCAGGGTCCAGAAAAGCATCGTTCCCTCTTCTCTTGGTGTGGGGGAGGTCGTGATCGGACGATGACGACGCGGAAGACGAGATCAGCTAACTGTTAGCGCTAACATCATTATCGAATCGGTTCGCGCTTGCCAGTCAGGGAGTCAATTCATCGGCGGTCCTGGTGTCAAGAGCGTGGACCGAATCCCTCGGAGATCCGGGCGGCGTCGGCGACCAGGCCGGTGCACCTGCCGTCGGCGGTCCCGGCCGACGACACTGTGGCTGCCGAAGATGCCATCCGCACAGGTCAGTAGGCGTTTTCGGGTGATCTTGCAGCGTCGCTGGTCGCAGGGTGCGAAGGGGGTCGCGGCGGGCCGTTACGTTGAATCAGCCCTGTGTGCCCCCCGGGATGTCCGCATGCCCGTATGTGCCGCCACGGGGAGGTGGCGGCACATACGACAGGCACCCCGTCGCTCAGGCCGGTGTCAGCTGCCATTGCTGGTTGGCGCCGTTGTTGGCGGTCCACTGCACGACGGCGGCTCCGTCGTTGGTTGCCTGGCCGCTCACGTCGGCCGCCAGGCCGCTGTCATGGCTGACGATGGTGTAGTACCCGTCGCCGGTGGGTCGCACGAACCACTGCTGGTTGGTGCCGCCGTTCGCCGCCCACTGCTGCAGTTGCAGGCCGGCGGTGGCGGAACCGCCGTTGACGTCGAGCACCTTGCCGGTGGGGTTGTAGCGCAGGGTGAAGGCGCTGCCCGAGGCGCCGAGAGTCCAGTTCCCGCCGCCGGTCTGCTGGACGGCCTTGGCGCCGTCGGCGGTGGAGTTGCCGGCGATGGCCAGTGGTTTGCCGCTGTTGCGGTTGACGATCCGGTAGGTGCCTGGCGAGGGACTCGTGGAGCTGCCCAAGGTGAAGTACTCGACCGCGTCGCTGAACACGGTCGTCCCGGCTTTGCTGGTGGACAGGACGAGGTAGACCCGTGAGCCGCTGGACGGCGCGGTGAACGACACGGTCTGCGTCGCCTTCGAGCCGAGCGGGACGGTGAGGGTGGTGTTCCCGGAGGCGATCACCGCGCCGGTGGCGCTGTCGAGGTGGGCGCTCCAGGCGAAGCCCACGGCGGTGCCGGTGAAGCCGTCGTTGAACACCGAGATCGTACGGTTCACCGTGCTGTTGGCGGCGTATCCGGGGACCGCCTGCGGGAGCGGGAAGGTGCCGTTGGAGTCCGACACGCCGGAGGCCGACCAGTAGGGCAGGTCGACTGCGGCCACGGGGTTGAACGCGGCCTGGATGCGCTGGATCTGCGGATTGCTCCACGGGTCGGAGAGGTTGTCAGCGCCGTAGACGGGATGGCCCCCCTCTTCGGGGGTGAAGTCGGTCGTGCGGACGCCGGGTATGACGCCCGCCCAGCCGGACAGCAGGGTGTAGGGGCGCAAGTCGCTGGCGTCCTTGCCGCGCTTGGCCACCATCGTGGTGGCGAACCACTCGAACCCCAGCTTGGTGTTGCACTTCGGCCAGATGTACTCGCCCTCGCCGTCGGGTCGGCCGGACACCGACACGACCTTCTCGCCGTAGGTGCCGAAACCGTCCAAGTAGTGACCGAAGACATCGAAGTTGGCGTACGTCATATTGGGGTAGGGGTTGGCCGGAGCTCCGACCCATGCGTCGACGCTGACCGGCCGGGTGCCGTCGTTGCCGTTCATCGCCGCGTACAGGTCCTTCTCGAACTGCTCCGAGTCCATACCGCTGCTGCCGGGCTCGTTGCTCTGGCTCCAGCGGATCACGGCGGGGTGGTTGCGGTCGCGCAGGGTCAGCGCGCGGGCGTGGTCGACCATGTTGTCGTGCCCGGCGACGAAGTCCTGAAGGCTGTTGGAGCCGCGGATGCCGGTCTCATCGATGATCATCAGACCCATCTCGTCGGCCACGTCGAGCATGTAGGGGCTGGCCGGTTCCTGATGAATGCGGACCACGTTGTAGTTCAGCCGCTGGTAGTTGTCGACCGCCTGCGGCCAGCCGCCGTTGCCCGAGGAGGGCGCGAGGAAGCCGGGCAGGGTGTCGTAGGCGTCGCCCTTGCCGCCGTTGTTGACGCGGTCGAAGTCCGCGCCCTGGAGGTTGTCGCCGCGGAAGTTCACCCGCACACCATTGAGGTAGTAGTACTCGCCGTTCTGGCTGCTCTCCCGGAATCCGAATCGGTAGGTCGCGTCGCTGGTGCGGCCCTCGTCGGTCGCCGCGTGGACCGTCAGGCGGTGCAACTGCGCCCGATACCCCTGCCGGTAGGGAACGTTGGGCCACCAGTACGAGGAGGAGCCCAGGTTCCACGCCACCGGCCCGACCGTCAGCTTGACGGTGGAGTGGGCGGCCACCGCGACCGTCTTGCTCGGCAGCGCCGGATAGCTGAACGACGTGCCGTTGTCCGAGGCGAGCGAACCGGTCAGCGTCACCGTCCGCGCGGCGCCGGAGGTGTTGGTCACCGACGCGTCGTAGGTGAGGGTCTGATCGGCCACGGACGTGCGGATGAACGTGTCGCTGACGTACACCGCCGGATACACGCGCAGGAACGCCGAACGGAAGATCCCCTGCGGCACGGCCTCGGCCCAGTCGGCCGCGTCGGGCACCAGATACCTGCCGTTCGCGGGGTTCTTCAGAGCGCCCCTGCCCTTCACATCGACCGTGATGGTGTGCGTGGTACCCGGTGCCGCGTACGCGCTGATGTCGAAGTTCGACGGCGTGAAGGCGGTGGTCCTGGTCGCCACCGTCCGCCCGTCGACCGACAGGGTCGCCTGGTGGTTCACCGCGCCGAACTCGACCCACGTCGACTGTGGCTGCCCGGAGTCCGGCACGGTTATCGTGCGGGAGTACACCGCCTCGTTCACATCGGTGAAGCCCTGCTTGTACCAGCCGCCGCCGGGCACGGTGATCGATGTCGCCGACCGGCCCGCCGGGGTGAAGCCCCAGGTGCCAGCCAGATCGACCGACGCGATGGCGGCGTTGCCCGCGGTGACGCCGTCGGTGCCGGAGGCCGGCAAGACGGCGGCCGGCGTGGCTCGAGGGGTGGTCGCCGTGGCCGGCTGTGTTCCCACAGCCCCGGTCAGCAGCGCCACGACCGCCACGGACCACAGGGCCAGGCGCCGACGGCGCGGCGGCTGTACGTGTTGTCGCTTCACACGATCCTCCTTGTAGACGGACCCGGCACGGGCAGGTGGTGAACCGGCCGGGAGGCACTGAAGCCGTAAGGCGGGGAGCCACCCGCCGGGTTGGCCTTGTCCCACCACAACTCGCCGACGACCAGGGGGAAGGGGCCGCCCGGGCCGCCCAACCCCTCGGCTAGCCTGACAGGCACCCACTGTGTTAGCGCTAACACACCTGAATAGTCGGAGATATGGCGTCACTGAAGGGACAGATATTTCAGATACAAAAACCTGCCCTGCACCTCTTGCGGTGTCAAGCCTCGCGACACGAACCGATTCACCCGGTCATCGGTGAGACCTCCCGTCCCAACCCTTGCCCTGGGTGTCGCTGTGCTCGCGTCGGCGCCAGAAGCAGAGGTCCCCGCGCCGGCGGCCGGTGCGCGAGGCCGGCGCCGGAACAGGTACGTACCGCACACTCCTTGAGGTGGCGTCGACGGATGTGTCAGTCTCATTTCGCCCCTTCTGCCGGGGCATTGCCCCCGTTGGCCGACTGCGCACACCTGGACCTCTCAGATCGAATGTGAGCGCTCACCGCTCCCGGGGCTACGCGCGCTCTGGAGTTGCAGCGCCCCGCGCCGGTCGGCACTCTGTGCCGGCTCCTGGAAAAACAAGCGCGCAGCTGCACCACACTGCGCCCCGTGTCACCGGGACGGGGGCGCTCTCATGCCCGGCACCGTGGGAGGAGGCCACCTGGACTCTTTCGTCTGCCCGTGCCGCTGTCACGCCGACGGGCTTTCCCGGGTGGCCGTGTCCTCCGTCATGGCGTGGTAATTGCGCCACAGGACGAAGAGCGTGCAGCCGGGAAGCACGGCGAGGCCCGTGAGCGGCGCCTGGTTGACCAATGCGGCGGTGGCCAGGAGCAGCGCGAGGTTCATCAAGGCGAGCGGCCAGCGGCGCAGCAGCGTGTACGGGACCGCGAGATAGTCGCGCGGGCGCAGCGGGCTGATTGCCGGGCTCGCGGCGACATGCGCCATGGCCAGGACGCCGGAGTTCGCGGCGAGTACAGCCACGACGGCGAGTGCCGGGCTGACCGCGAGCCCGAGCTCGGTGTGCCGCAGAGCGAACGCGTCGGTGCCGCAGGCTGCGGCTAGCAGGGTGAAGGGTGTCCACAGTGCGAGAGCACGAGCGGCGTGCCGGCGGTAGGCGCGCGGCAGGTCGAGCAGCGGTGCGGGTTCCCCGCTCCCGCACTGCTCGAGATAGCTGAAGGCGGCGGCCAGGGCCGGTCCGGCGCACAGTGACACGACGGTGAACGGCAGGGGGTGCCGCCACGGATGGCGGGTGGCGGCGAGTGAAGCGAGCAGGGGCAGGCAGGCGACGGCCAGACCCGCGTTCACCACCAGGATGCGGTGGACGTGGGACCAGATCAGTTCCCACGAGCTGAAGGCGACATTGAGCCGGGGCCCGCGCGAGGTGGTTGGTGCGCTACCCGTAACGGTCATGTCGGGGTCACCCCTTCGTTCCGGTGGTGGCGATGCCGCGCACGAAGTAGCGCTGGCCGAGCAGGAAGATGACCAGGATGGGGACGACCGAGATGACCGATCCCGCCATGATCATGGCGTACTGCGCGTCGTACTGGCCGATGAACGAGCGCAGCCCGATCTGGACCGTCCACAGGTTGTTGTCCGTGAGGTAGATGAACGGCCCCATGTAGTCGTTCCAGGTGTTGACGAAGGTGAGCAGGGCGAGGCTGGCCAGCGCGGGCTTCGACAGCGGCAGCATGATGCGGGCCCAGATCGCGTACTCGCTCAAGCCGTCGAGCCGTGCGGCCTCGCTGATCTCGTCGGGGATCGTGAGGTAGAACTGCCGCATGAGGAAGACCCCGAAGGCCCCGAACGCCTGGATGAGGATCAGTGACCAGCGGGTGTTCACCAGGCCGAGCTTCTGCATGATGATGTACTGCGGGACCATGTATGCCTGCCAGGGCACGGCGATGGTGGCGATGTAGCCCATGAAGAACGCGTCCCGGCCGGGGAAGCGCAGCTTGGCGAAGCCGTAGGCGGCGAAGCTGCCGGTCAGCACCTGGAGGAAGGTGATGACCACGCTGAGCAGCAGACTGTTCCCCAGATAGGTGGCGAGCGGGATCTGCTTCCAGATGTCGGTGAAGTTGTTCCAGCGGTAGCTGCGCGGGATCCACCGGATCGGCACGGTGAAGACCTGGCGGTCGTTCTTGACCGAGGAGATCGCCATCCATGCGAAGGGCAGCAGGATCGCGGCGGCGAGCACGATCAGCAGCACGTACATCAGGGAGCGGCCGACCAGTTGGAGCGCGCGGTGGCGGGACACCAACGACGACTGTGCGGACGGTCGCCGCGGCGTGGGGGACAGGCCGGGGTTGCTGGCTTCTTTGCGGAGCGCTGTGGTGTTCATCGTTCGCTCCTGCGCTGGAACTGGAACTGGACCATGGTGATGATCAGGCAGATGGCGAAGAGAGCCAATGAGATGGCGGAGGCGTAGCCGAACCGGCCGTGCGTGATGCCCTCGCGGAAGACCAGCTGGGACAGCACCAGCGTGGACCGTCCGGGACCGCCCTCGGTCATGACCTGCACGAGGTCGAACACCTTGAAGCTCGCGATGGTCAACATGACCAGCACGAAGAAGGTGGTCGGGCGCAGTCCGGGCAGGGTGATGTGCCAGAAGCGGCTCCACGGTCCGGCGCCGTCCATGCGTGCCGCCTCGTAGAGCTCGGCGGGGATCGTCTGCAGCCCGGCCAGGAAGAGCACCATGTAGTAGCCCATGTCGCGCCAGACGCTGGTGAGGATCAGCGCGGGCAGCGCCCAGTCCGTCGAAGAGGTCCAACCCGGCGGGTGGGACCAGCCGAGGTGCTTGAGGAACTGGTCCACCGGGCCCACGTCCGGGCTGAGCAGCATGTTCCACACGACGGCGACGGCGACGAGGGAGGTGACGTAGGGGAAGAAGAACGCCGTGCGCAGCAGGCCGATGCCGCGCAGCTTCTGATTGAGCAGTACTGCGAGGCCGAGTGACACACCCAGGGTCAGCGGGATGTGTCCAGCGGCGTACCAGCAGGTGTTCTGCAGGGCGGTCCAGAAGTTGTCGTCGTGCCGCAGACGCCGGAAGTTGGCCAGGCCGATCCACTTCGGAGTGGAGTAGGAGTCCCAGTCGGTGAAGGCGACGGCGAAGGTGCCGATCACCGGTACCAGGGTCAGCGCGGCGAAGCCGAGGAAGTTCGGCAGGATGAAGCTCCAGCCCGTCAGCGCCGTCCGCCGCCGGCGGCGCCTGGCCGCACGGGTGTACTCAGCGGACGGCGCCACCGGGGCCTTGACGACGGCACTCACTGGACCTCCGACTTCACGCGGTTGCCCATCTCCTTGATGCCGGCGTCGACGGACTTGTCCCCCGTCATGACCAGTTCGTGCTCCTCGGTGAGGATCTGGTCGATGTCGGAGGACTTGTCACTCACCGGCATCTCGAGTTGCACCTTGCCCGGTTGCATGGCCTTCCGGGTCAACGCGTCGTCGGGCATACCCGCGACGCCGAAGAACGCCTTGGTGACGCTGGCGTTGGTGTATGAGGGGACGATCCCGATGTTGGCGACAGCCGCGGCACCCTCGGGGCCGGACGCCCACTCGACGAACTTCTTGGCGGCGTCGGCGTTGCGCGCGTGCTTGTTGACCGCGAACGCGGTCGGCGAGCCGAAGGTGGTGTTCTTGCCGTCTGCCGCGATCTGCGGGATTGGGGCCATGCCCCAGTCGACCGGGTTCTTACCCTGCGCCTTCTCGGCGAGGAGTGCCGCCGCCCACCAGGTGCCCATGGGGACGATGGCGGCCTTGCCGGTGGTGAACTGCGCGTCATAGGTGACGTTCTGGCTCTTCGCCGTCGCGAAGGGCAGGGTGGCACCACCCTTCTGGATGTCCAGGGCGATGCTGTACTGATCCTTCATCCAGGAGTAGTCGCCGCTGAGGAGGTCGCCGCCGGTCTGCGCGGAGGCAACGGCCTGCACCACCGAGCGCCAGGTGTGCAGATAGGTGCCGTAGACCTTGGAACTGCCGGAGCCTGTGGTGAGTTTCTTCGACAGCGCGTCGAACTGCTGCCAGGTCAGGTGGGAGAGGTCCGAGTCGCCGACCAGCTTCTTGTTGTAGAACAGCACCCAGAAGTCCTGCCGGTACGGCAGCGCGTAGTACTGGCCCTTGAGGTCGAAGTCCGACAGGCCCGCATAGGACGCCTTGTCCAGCTTGTTGACGTCGTCAGTGATCGGGAGCAGTTGGCCGCGGGTGGCGTAGCGGGCGTAGTCGGTGACGTTCTTCATGGTCAGCACGTCGGTCTTGTCGCCGCCTGCCAACATGGTGGTGACCTTGTCGGGATAGTCCGCGGCCAGGATGTCGACCGGCTGCACATCGATCTTCGGGTTCTTCGCCTCGAAGCCGTCGATGAGCGCCTTGAACTCCGGGGTCGTCTGATAGTTCCACAGCGCGATCTTCACGACGGTCCGGCCGTCGGACGTGGTGCCCGAGCCACTGCTGCTACAGCCGGCGGCGCCGAAGAGCGCCAGGACTATCGCTACGGGAAACGCTCTGGCATAGGTCTTCTTCATGGGTGCGGCTCCTCAAACTGGTGGTGTCGGAGATTCAAGATCAGACGCTCAGGCACTCAGGCCCAGCGACCAGCTGTCGGCGGTGACCTCAGCGGTCAACGGCTGGTGATTCGTCCAGCGTTCGAGTTCGTCGAGGGTGTGATCGGTCAGCCGGCTGATCTCCGTGCCGAGCGAGCCCGCGATGTGGGGGGTGATCATGACGCGGGCCAGCCGGCGCAGCGGGTGGTCGAGCGGCAGCGGCTCGGGGTCGGTGACGTCGAGGATGGCGAACAGCCGCCCGGACTCGCACTCGGCGGCAAGCGCGGCCGAATCGATCAGGCTGCCACGAGCGGTGTTGATCACCGTTGCGTGGTCCGGCAGAAGACTCAGCTGCTCCGCGCCGATCAGGTGGAGCGTCTCCTTCAATTCCGGAGCGTGCAGAGACAGTACGTCCGCCTGCGGCAGCAGGTCGTCCAGCGTCACCAGGGTCGCGCCGGCGGCGGCCACCTCCTCGGCGTCGGCATACGGGTCCGCGACAAGGCAGTTCACCGCGTCCATTAGACCGAGCAGCTCAACGACCCTCCTGCCGACGCGGGAGAAGCCCACGACACCGATGGTCCTGCCGAAGTTCGACAGGTCGCCATAGCCCGTCACGCTGCCCCAGCCGCCGTAGGCACGCTCCTGGTCCGAGGAGAGGAACGGGGCCTTCTTGCCGGCGAAGATGATGGCCGCGAGAGCGTATTCGGCCACCGGTATGGCGTTGGCGTCCGCCGCGCTGGTGACCCGGATCCCCCGTCTCCACACGTCCTCCCCGACCAGGCCGCGAACGCTGCCCGCACTGTGCAGCACCGCTTGGAGCTTCGGCGCGGCGGCAAGGCGCGACGGCGTCAGGTTCGGCGCTCCCCACGAGGTGATGAGGACCTCCACCTCAGCCAGTCGGCGTCGTGCCTCGGGCGTGTCCAGGTCGTCAGTCCACACGGGGTCGCCGAGGGCCACGAGGCTGGCGAGCCGGGCGAGCCGGGCGCGGTCGAAGTGTGCCTCGAAACTCGACCTGCTCATCACGACCAACGCGTGGTGCTCGGGCTGCATGGCGTGGTGGTCCTTCCCCTCAAGCGGGTGCTACACCGATGTTGCGGACACGTTCCAATCAGAACGTGTTGAGACAGGGATAGTGGGAGACGCCCGTGTTCACCAGGATCTGAACGTCAACGCAACTGTTCGTTCATAATCGAACATCACGAAGGAAAAGCGGGAGGCCCACGATGGTCGACGACCGGCTCTTCGCTCCGCAGCGCCGCGAGCGACTGATGATCGAATTGCGCCGGCGCGGCGCGGTCCGCGTCAGGGAACTGGCCGAGTCTCTCGGCGTCAGCGAGTTGACCATCCGGCGCGACATCGCCGCGCTGGCCGGCCGGGGCCTGCTGACCCGGGTGCACGGAGGTGCCACCCTGCCCACCAATCTCGGTTCCACGCCGGTGCTCCATCGGAGACCGCGGCTCGGCGCGGCCTCCTTGACCATCGGAATGGTGGTGCCCTCGCTGGATTTCTACTGGCCGCTGGTCGTCAGCGGTGCCCGTACCGCCGCCGCAGCCCTGGGCGTGAACCTCCAACTGCGCGGCTCCAGCTACGACCAGGCCGAAGACCGGCGGCAGATCGGCCGCCTGATCGCAGCTCAGCAAGTTCAGGGACTTCTGCTGGCTCCGAACCTGGACGGGGAGGAAGCCGACGAGATGATCGACTGGATCGGGAACCTCCAGATTCCGGCCATTCTCGTCGAGCGCCAGACCGCGGACTGGACACCGACACCGAGGCAGCTGGAGTGGGTACGCAGTGACCACGCGCTCGGGCTGGAGCTGGCTGTGCGGCACTTGTACGAGCACGGGCACCGCAGGTTCGGGCTCGTGCTGTCCAAGGGCAGCCCGACCTCGGCGCACCTGGCCGTCGGCTGGAGGCGCGCGTGCGCGAGACTCGGAATCTCCGACGAACTGCTGGTGAAGGAGAGCGTCGCACTCAACGTGCCGGGGCACCGGCAGATCATCGAAGGCATACTTGAGCGCGGAAGACGGGCCAAGATCACTGCGCTGATCGTTCACAGCGACCCGGACGCCATCTCGATGGCCCAGTACCTGACCGAGCAGGGTGTCCGCATCCCCAAGGACATGGCGATGGTCAGCTATGACGACGAGGTCGCGCAGCTCGCAGAGCCGGCCATGACCTCCGTCCGTCCCCCCAAGGCCAGGGTCGGGAGGCTGGCCGTGGAGATGTTGGTCTCCCAGTTGGTGGAGGGGAGGCGGCGTCCGCCGCAAAGGGTGCTCGTCCTGCCGGAGCTCATCATCCGCAACTCGTCGGGCGTGCCGCGGGGCGGCCCATGGGAGCCTCCGTTCCCGGAGACGGCTGGTGGCGCCTGCTTCCCGGAGTGATCGGCCTGATCGAGACGGTCCGGATGTGTTCGTTTGTGAGTGAACCATGCGTGCGTGATTGACCGCACGAGCGGTCCCCGGGTTGAGTGATCAACGGATGCGGTCGCCGACCGTCCTCCATCCTCGACGCTTCGACCCTTCGACCAGGAATCAGGAAGACCGTGATGACCCCTGCCCTGCCGCTGGAGGACCGTCGGCTCTCCCCGTACACGGGTTGGACCAGGGAGCACTGGGCTGCCGTCGCCGACCGCATGCTGGATGCCGTGGCGCCCTATCGATCTCCCCAGTGCGCCTTCGTCGACCTGCCGGGAAAGCCGAGCAGCAGCGGGGTCCGCTCCGACGGCCTTGAGGGCTTCGCCCGCACCCTGCTCCTGGCGGGATTCCGCACGGCGGGAGAGGCCGGAGCCGGGCAGGACCTCCTGGAACCGTACGCCAGGGGACTGGCCGCGGGCACCGATCCGCGGTCCGCGGAGGCATGGCCCCGCCCGGACCGACTCGGCCAGGCGAAAGTCGAGGCCGCGTCCATCGCGCTGGTGCTGCAACTCACCCGCCCCTGGTTGTGGGACCGGCTCGACCAGCAGGTGCAGGAACGCACCGTGGACTGGTTGGCCGGTGTCATCGGGCAGCCCTACCCGCCGATCAACTGGGTGTGGTTCCGGATCGTCGTCGAGTCGTTCCTGCGTGAGGTGGGGGGACCGTGGAGTGTCGCCGACATCGAGGAAGACCTCGCCGTCCACGCGTCGCTACGCCGGTCCGACGGCTGGTTGAGCGACGGCCAGGAACGTGCCTACGACCACTACACCGGCTGGGCCCTGCACCTGTATCCGCTGATGTGGGCCCACCTGTTCGACGTGCGCGGGAGCTTGTGCCCTGAATCCCTGCACCACCAGTGGCGCGGGGACCTCGGCCGATACCTCGACGACGCCGTGCGGCTGATCGGGGCCGACGGCTCTCCCCTGATGCAGGGACGCAGCCTCACTTACCGGTTCGCGGCAGCCGGCCCCCTGTGGGTGGCAGCCGTCACCGGCGCGGGGACGCCGTCCCCCGGCCTGATACGGCGGGCCGCCAGCGGGATGCTGCGGCACTTCACCGACTCCGGCTCACTCGAACCCGACGGTCTGCTCCAGCTGGGCTGGACGCGGCCGTGGCCGCAGATCGCCCAGTCCTACTCCGGGCCCGGCTCCCCCTACTGGGCGGCCAAGGGCATGCTCGGGCTGATACTGCCGGCGGACCACCCGGCGTGGCGGCAGCCCGAACAACCTCTCCCCGTCGAGGAGGGCGACATCGCCCGCGTCATCTCCGCGCCGGGCTGGCTGGTAAGCGCCCGCAAGGACCACGGCATCGCGCTGGTGGTGAACCACGGCACCGACCACGCCGTGGCCGGGGCCACAGGCGGCGACAGCCCGCTGTACGCGCGCTTGGGATACTCCACCGCCACGCTCCCGGCGCTGACCGGGCCGAGCACGACGGACCCGCTGGACAACAGCGTGGTGGTGCTTGACGCGACGGGGCGGGCCACCCACCGCAGCGGCTTCGAGACCCTGTTCGTCCGGGAGTTGCCGGGCGGCGTACTGGCCGGTGCCTCGCGCGGCCGGGTCCGCTGGATCGACACATCCCAGGACGGCACCCCTGACCACGGCTCGGGCCGCACCGGCCCGGTCGTCGAGGGCCCCGTCGTGACGGTCGCGTCCGTCATGCACGAGGGGCTGGAGATCCGGCTGACACGGCTTGACGACATCGACAGCCGCTCCGCGGCGTGGCGCGGGATCAGGCTCGGTGGCTGGCCGGTGGCCGACGAGGAGGTACCTTCCGCCGGAGGCCGGAACGGCGCAGCTCGCACCTGGGACACAGTGAACGCCGAAGCCTGTACAGGCCGACTGCTCAGCCGGGTCACCGGACTGCGCGGATTCACCAGTGGCGGTACGGCAATGGAACAGGGCACCGGTCCGCTGGCCCGGTGGACCGCTGTTCCATGGCTTGCCGCCGAGCCCGTGCCTGTCGGCGAAGTACTGGCCGCATCAGTGTTCCTCGGCCCGAAGGGCGATGACGTGACGAACCCGGAAGTGCTGGTGGAGGCGATCGGCGACGGTTCACACCAGGTGACCGTCCGATGGTCCGACGGTCAGCGCACGGATCTCACGCTCCCCGCACCACCCGGCCAGTGAGCCGCCGCCAGGAAGCCTCGCCGTGACCGTCGAATCCTCGTCCCCACCCTCTTCGCAGTTCTCCCTGCGCCGGCGGCTGAGCGCCTTGCACGACGCCGGCGGCAGCGCACTCGTCGACGCGCCGGACTCCTGTACGAGGCGGACACCGGTACCCGCCGCCGAGTCCCGGACGGTCCGGGCCGGTGCCGATCCCGCCACGCGCGCCGCACTCCTGGCGGAGGCGGCAGGCGGACACGCGCGTGGCTGTGCCTTGAACGCGGCGCAGCAGCCTGATCAGCGCGGGCTCGTGCCCCGCGCCGCGGCGAGTCCTCCGGGCTGGCGCGCAGACCCCACCATCCGCGCTCAGCCCGGAAGGCGCCTGGTCCTCGGGAACCGTGACCGTCGCCACCGTTACCCCTACCGACCTCCCGGAGCCACTGCAACCGAGGTCACCCGGCGGCGGTGATTCGCCACTGCTGGTTGGTGCTGCCGGAGTTGCTGTACTGCCCCAAAACTGACCCGCTGCCCGTACGGCCCATGCCGTCCAGGTAGAGGCCTGTGCCGCGGTTCTTGATCAGGACCGTGTTGGCATCGGTCAGCACCGACCACTGCTGGTTGTTGCTGTTGGTGTCGGAGTACTGGCCGACCGCCGAGCCGTTGGCGGTGCGGCCCTGGCCGTCGAGGTACAGGCCGGTCGCGCGGTTCTTGATCCGCACGTAGTTGCCGTCGTTCTCGATGCTCCACTGTTCCTCCGTGCGGCTGCCGGCGTCCGACCACTGGTCGGCGCTGGACCCGTTGGCGCCGGCGCCGGCGCCGTCGACGTACAGGCCGGTGGCGGCATTGCCGATCCTGACGTAGGTGCCGCCGCCGTCTCCGTCGCCCCACGCGTAATGCAGCCGGGTCAGCCCCGAGGGGTTGACCAGTGACAGCCTGGTGGCCGAGCCGGTGCCGGACCTGGTGGTCAGGCTGTACCAGTCGCCGTCCCGCAGGCCAGGCCAGTACACGCTGCCCATGCCGAGCTTGCGCAGTTCGCTGCTGACGCCGCGGACGTAGTCGGCGAAGAACGACCCGCTGGGGATGCTGTAGTCGATCGCGTTGTACTGGACGCCGTTCTTGCTGCCCGGGCCCATCGGGCCGCCCCACTCGGTGGCTATCGTGCGGTCGGCGTAGTTGCCGATGTAGCCGGCGATGTGGTTCGCCCACTCCGTCTCGTCCTCGTAACCGGCGAAGAACGAGTAGTCATGGACGGCAAGCATCGTGCCGTTCAGCCGACTGTCGCCGCCGACCGCCGCGACGTTCTGGGCGTCGCCCGCTCCGTCGAGGATGACCCGCGCGCGCGGCACGCCGGAGTACCTGGCCAGCCAGGCGTTGTAGAAGTTGTCGAGGTCGCCGGTGCTGTAGCCGTACGGCTCGTTGATGACCTCGAAGTAGGCGTTGGGGTTGCTCCCGTACTTGGCGACGACGGTGTCCCACATCTGGTTGAAGCCGCTCGCGCTCGTCGGCTTGCCGCCGGTGTAGGCCCAGTACGCCAGGATCACCTTGCCCTTGGTCAGCGCGGTGTCGATCGCCCCGGTGTACGCCGACCAGTAGCTCGAGACGGTGGGCTCGTTGATCGGCATGCGGACGGTGTTGGCGCCGGTGATCGAGTACATCTGGCCGACCACCTGGTCGGCAGTGGCAGCGGCCGACGAATACGTGTCGGAGGATCCGAGGCCGGACACGTAGAGGACGCCGTTGACGAAGTTGTCCCGCTGGTCCGCCCAGTTCACGCCCCTGTACTGGCTGGTGGACGCGTGCGCCTGGCTGGATCCGAAGGTCGCGAGGGTGGCCGCGGCGAGAGCGAACACGGTGACGATCCTGCACAGCCTGAACAGCGCTGTTCTTGATATGGCAAGATATGACGATTCCACGGGCTGGTCCTTCCCTGCAGCTCCTCCCGCGCGGTGGACCGCGCAGTCTGGAACAGGGATAGGGGATCGCGGAGGTGCGCCGCCAGGATACGAAGCGAACAGCACGCAATCGTACGCAATCGCACAAGGGCGTCCGCGCGGTGGGGATTTCCGGAAGGCCCTCTACATCCCGATAGTGAACTGCCCTGCCGTTCGGCGTAGGATCCCTGCCTCCTGCCGGATGGCGGCCCGGCGGGATTCGGCGATTCCACCGGATGTCTGCGTGCCCCTCTATGTGGGGCCAGACCGTCTCGCGGACCACGTGCGGGTCTGTAAACGCTCGTGATCGATACACCCAGCGGGCTGAGGAGGACCTCGACGCCGGTGTCGGCGCGTGGAGCGCCTTCGAGAGTTCGGCGCCCGATGCGAGCCAGGCGGAGGACAGGGCGGAGTGGCAAAGCGCGTAGGAACGTCAGGCGAGCGGGGTGGCTGCGGGTTCGGTTGGCAGGGCGGGGAGTCGGGCGTCTCTCCAAGCGCGGTGGACGGTCGTGCAGCCGAGGATTGTGCGCGTTCGGTCAAGGACAGCCCGGCAGTCGGGCAGCACCTGCACTCGACCCGGAAAGCTGAGCCGACCTCCGCTGTCCCCACCGCCGCTGGTCACCGAACCCCCCCCGCGGGGCTTCGCCCCCGCCCCGGACCCGGCGTCACCGCCGTCAGAGCCGGCGTCGGCAGCAGCACGGGCCAAGCATCGCGCGGGCAAGCGGCATCTCCCGCCCGACGCCAGATGGGGCGCTCCAGTGCGGCGGTGCGCTGGGGCGGGAAGCCGGTCTGGCCACCGTAGGGCTCGGCCGACGGCGTTCGCCCGCTCAGTTCTGCGGGCACGGCACAGGGGAGCGCTCACCTCGCGGCGATCCGCCGGCTTCTCCTCCGGCCGGGCGGCCGAGCAAGGGAAGCGACCTCCCATTGCGCACTGAATCAAACATGGTCGAACAACAGCTTCGGACAAAACTCTTGACGAGCCGTCAGTGCGCTCTCTACGATCAGCCACCGCTTGAGCAATACAGGGCACCAGACGCATCGGCGGCCTCACGGCGCCAGGCGACGAACACCGCGAAAAGCACCGCAGGCAGCAGCCGTCACCGGCGCCGGAAACGCTCATGAGAGCGCTAACACTCGCTCGGCTCCGCTGGAACCGGATCCGGACGGCTCCCGACCCTTGGCCCGGCGCAGGCGCACCTCGGGCCGACCGCCGGGCCATACCTCAGCAAAGGATCGTGGCAAATGAACGCATCTCGATGGCGACCGCGCCGAGTGACCCCCGGCAGGCGATGGCTGCGCCTGGGGCTGGCACTTCTCCTCAGCGCTGTCGCCGGCACCGGCGCCGTGGTGGCTGCCGCCCCCGCGGCACAGGCGGCCACGGCGATCACCCTCAACGGCGGCTCCACCGGCCGGGCCTTCGACGGGGTGGGGGCGATCAGCGGCGGGGGCGGCAACTCCCGGCTGCTCATCGACTATCCGTCCACGCAGCGCGCGCAGATACTGGACTACCTGTTCAAACCGGGTTACGGCGCCGCCGTGCAGCTGCTGAAGCTGGAGATCGGCGGCGACGCCAACTCGACCGACGGCGCGGAGCCGAGTATCGAGCACGCGCGCGGTGACGTGAACTGCAACGTGGGCTACGAGTTCTGGCTCGGCGAGCAGGCGGTGGCACGCAACCCGAACATCAAGATCGTCGCCCTGCCCTGGGCAGCCCCCGGCTGGATCGGCGGCGGCAACTTCTGGTCGACGGACATGATCGACTACGACATCCAGTGGCTGGACTGCGCCAAGCAGCACGGTCTGCCGATCAGTTACATCGGCGGCTGGAACGAGCGCGGCCACAACAAGACCTGGTACGAGAACCTGCGTACGGCACTCAACTCCCACGGCTACAGCGGGGTGCAGATCGTCGCCGATGACAGCTTCGGCTGGGGGGCCGCCGACGACGCGCAGAGCGACTCGGCGTTCAAGGCGGCGGTCGGCGTGATCGGCGCCCACTATCCGTGCGGCTACCTGGGCGACGCCACCTCGTGCTCGTCCAGCTCCAACGCCGTGGCGTCCGGCAAGCAGCTGTGGGCCAGCGAGTTCGGGTCGCAGGACTACATGACCGGCTCCGCCCCGTACATCCGCAGCATCACCCGCGGATACCTCGACGGCCAGATGACCGGCTTCATCAACTGGCCGCTGATCGCGGCGCTGACTCCGAACCTGCCCTTCAGCACCGACGCGCTGGCGGTGGCCTCCTCCCCGTGGTCCGGCGCGTACACGCTCGGCAAGAGCCTGTGGGCGAACGCGCAGGTCGCCCAGTTCACCCAGCCCGGCTGGCACTTCCTGACCGGCTCGGCCAGCGGCTACCTCGGCGGCAACAGGAACAACGGCAGCTACATCTCGCTGAAGTCCACCGACAACACGAACTACTCGACGATCTACGAGACGACCGGCGCGAGCAGCGCCCAGACGGTGAACGTCAACGTGACCGGCGGGCTGAACACCGGCACCGTGCACGTGCGGTCCACCAACCTGGGCTCGTCGAACTCCGCCGACTGGTTCGCCGAGCAGTCCGACATCACGCCCTCGGGCGGCAGCTACACGCTGACGCTCCAGCCCAACCGGATCTACTCGGTGACCACCACCACCGGCCAGGGCAAGGGAACGGCCACCGGCCCGGCGGCTGCGCCGCTGGCACTGCCGTACACCGACACCTACGACTCCTACGCCTCCCGCGCCGAGGCGAAGTACTTCTCCGACATGCAGGGCTCCTTCGAGGTGCGCCCCTGCGCCGCCGGCAGGACCGGCCAGTGCCTGCAGCAGGTCACGCCGACGCGGCCGATCGAGTGGCAGGACGACAGCGACGCCTTCGGCCTGCTCGGTGACACGTCCTGGAGCAACTACAAGGTCAGTACGGACGTGAACTTCCAGCAGGCCGGCACCGTGACCCTGCTCGGCCGGGCCAACACCCAGCAGCGGCCGCAGTCGCACCAGGCGGCGTACCAACTGCGGCTGAGCAACACCGGGTCCTGGTCGATCGTCAAGAGCACCACCTCCGGCACGCTGACCACCCTCGCGTCAGGCAGCCACGCCTCGCTTGGGCTCAACACCTGGCACACGGCCTCGCTCAGCTTCACCGGCAGCCAGATCAGCGCCACCCTCGACGGCGCCGCACTCGGCTCGACCTCGGACGGCTCGTACTCCAGCGGCCAGGTCGGGCTGGGAGTCGTCGGCTACCAGACCGACATGTTCGACAACCTCTCGGTCACCGCGACCAGCGGCGACGGCGGCGGTGGCAGCACAGGTGCGATCAGGGGCCAGGCATCGAGCCGCTGCGTCGACGTCCCCAACGCCACGCAGGCCAACGGCACCGTCACCGAGCTGTGGGACTGCAACAGCGGCTCCAACCAGAACTGGACCCTCACCTCCGCCAAGCAACTGACCGTCTACGGGAGCAAGTGCCTCGACGTCAGCGGGCGTGGTACGGCCGACGGCACGGCGGTCGACATCTACGACTGCAACGGCGGCACCAACCAGCAGTGGACGCTGAACTCCGACGGAACGATCGTCGGCACAGGCTCGGGCAAATGCCTGGATGCCACGGGCGGTGCCACCGCCAACGGCACCCTGCTGGAGATATGGACCTGCAACGGCGGCGCCAACCAGAAGTGGACCCGCGGCTGACACGGGGGTGACCCCTTCCGAGGCGCCCCGGGGACGGCCCCGGGGCGCCTCCGGGCCCGGCCTGAGCGGCCGGGCCCGCACGGTCTCGAATCCGCAGGCTCTCACCCGGGATGAGGTGATAGCGGCGGCGAACTGCATGGACGAAGTTCTGGCAGGGGACCGGCTGCCGGGGGAGGAGCGTTCGGCGCTGCGTCGGCGCTTTATGGCCATGGCGCAGGAGCGGGCACCCGCGCACCTTCGCGCGGGTGCCCGCTCGTTCCACGCCGCACCGGGGGTGACTCAGGGTGTGGACAGGGTGAACTGGCCGACCTTGACGGAGCCTCCGAGCGCCTGAGTTGCGTAGTCGAAGAGGGCGAACCGGTACCCCATGAAGAACTGCCAGCTGTTGTCCATCGTGAAGCCGGGCCCGAAGGCGGTGAAGTTGACGCCGTCGGTGCTGTAGGAGAAGTGTCCCTGCCTGCCGGTGCCCGGATGGATGTCGGCGTTGACGCGCAGCCAGACCTTGCCTCCGGACAGGGCTGTGCTCGCGACCTCCGTGCCGGTGCTGGTGGTGTTCCAGCTGCCGTCCATGGTGATGTTGTCGGTCATCACCAGGCGGGCGGTGCCGTTGTCGCGTTTGACGCCGATCCAGGCCGAGGAGTTGCGCAACAGCGCGAGTCCTGCCCGGTCCCCGTCGCGCATGCTCGAGTAGTCCAATGGGACCGTCGCGGTGGACGTGGGTCCGAGGATCCGGTGGGTCAGGGTGTTGCGAGCCGAGTACAGGTCGTTGGTCACCGTCGCGGTCTGCAGGGTCAGGCCGTTGTTCGCGGACCACTTGGTGTTGTCGGGGTTGTGGTTCCACTCCCACTCGGGTCCGAGAGCGGGCCCGGCGAAGGTGTCGGTGCCCGTGGGGGATTTCACCTCACGCGGAGGGGCGGGCACGTTCGGGTACGGATAGGTGGTACCCCAGCCGCCGTTGACGGTCTGGAGCACCGGCCATCCACTGGAGTTCCACTTGACGGGCGCCAGCACGGGGACGCGTCCGCCGGGGTAGGAGTCGACGAAGGCCATGTAGTACCAGTCGCCGTTCTGCGTCTGCACGATCCCGCCCTGGTGCGGAACGCCACCGCCGACGATGGGGGTGCCGACGTTGTTGAGCAGCGGTTGCTCGGTGTAGGGGCCGAAGGGGCCGTTGGTGGACTTTAGGACGTATTCGGCGTTGGCCGGGTGGTCGACGAGGATGTAGTAGGCGCCGCCCACCTTGTACATGCGGTTGCCCTCGGTCGTTCCGGTGCTGGACGGATCGGTGAACACCGCCTGGCTGCGGACCTGGCTCAGTCCGTCGGCCGACAGTTGGGCGACGTAGTGGGTGCCACTGCCGTAGGCGACGTACATCGTGTCGTTGTCGTCGACGAGCATTCCGGCGTCGTAATAGCAGTTGTTGATCACCGAACCCCGCGTCCAGGGTCCCTCGACCGGCGAGGCGGTGTACATGTACGTCTTGTTGAAGTCGATGCAGCCCCCCAGTAGAACTTTCCGTTGCTCTTCCGGTAGTTCAGGAACGAGGCCCACACGCCGTTGACGTAGGCGCGCCCGTTGCCGTTCAGGTTGTACTTCTCGCCGAAGTCGAGCGAGGGCACCGAGTGGCCGGCGAACTCCCAGTGGACCAGGTCGTAGGAGCGCAGGATCGGCGCCCCGGGGGAGTAGTGCATCGTCGAGGCGGAGTAGTAGTAGGTGTCCCCCACCCGCAGGACGTCCGCGTCGGCGAGGTCCTCCCAGATGACGGGGTTGCTGAACGTCGACGGGGGACTCGTTGTCGGCGGTGTGGTGGGGGGTGTCGTGGGGGGTGTCGTGGGGGGCGTGGTCGGCGGTGTGGTGGTGACGCCGCCGGTGCAGGTCGTCCCGTTGAGGGCGAACGCGGTGGGGACCGGGTTGGTGGCGGTGTAGGCGCCGTTGAAGCCGAAGGTGGTGGATCCGCCGGTGGCCAGGCTGCCGTTGTAGGAGGCGTTGGCCACGGTGACCTGGGTGCCGCTCTGAATGTAGGAGCCGCTCCACAGCTGGGTGATGCTCTGCCCGGTGGCGAAGGACCATGTCAGCTGCCAGCTGGTGATTGGCTGGCCGAGATTGGTAACGCTAACATTCGCGCCGAAGCCACCCGGCCACGTATTCGTGATGCTGTAGTCGACCTGGCAGCCGCTCGCCGCTTGTGCCGACGTCGCGACGAACGAGACTCCGACGGCGGCCAGTCCCGTGCAGACCAGGCCGATCAGCCATGTCCTGAAATGCGGTTTTCTGCGTTTGCGATCCACGAGATTCTCCCTGAGTGTACTCAACGTGAGGAGCGATTGTTAGCGCTAACACACGCAGATGGGGGGATGCAGGGATTTACGATGCCGCCTGGGTGGCATCCCCGTGCGACACGAAGATTCAGCGTGGCACGCGTCACGGAAGCCCCGCAAGAGGTCGACCGCCGGCGCCGGCGCGACTGAGCGCGCTGATCACGGCGGCGCCCGACGCGACGACCGAGGCCCCGCCCGCTCGCCGGCGGCTCCGCCGCCGTGGTCGCCGCCACCCGGCTGGGCGGGACTGCGGTGTTCCACGGGCCGCCGCCGTGGCTGACCGGGGCGCGGGCGTACGAGAGGTGGTTCAGCCGGGGAGACGCGAGGGTGCCCGCGGCGCTGGAGTCCGGTCGGTCGGCCGGGTCGGTGCTGCTCGACGGCCGTCCCGGTGACGTGTCAGGCGCGGGTGGCGCGGCCGAACCGGCGGGCGGTTCTGCCTCACCTACCGGCTCGCCGCCGGCCCTGCTCCCACTTTGAGGTCCATCCGGACCAATCCGGCCGTCCCGCACCACCGAATCAAGTGGGACCGGTGTTCTCCGGCCGGGACCACCCGGACGTGGAGCGGTGATGACGGGCGGAAGGGAGCGAAGCACGTGCATCGGCGGCAAGTAGCGGTTGTGGGGGCCGGCGTGGCGGGACTTACCGCCGCATACGTGCTCCAACGGGACTGCGAGGTCTCGCTCTACGAGGCCGACGACCGTCTGGGCGGTCACGCGCACACCCACGAAGTCGCCGGGCGCGACGGCCGGCCGCTCCTGGTCGACTCCGGCTTCATCGTCCACAATGCCCGTACCTACCCGACGCTTCTGCGACTGTTCACCGAACTCGGGGTGGCCACGCAGGACGCCGAGATGAGCATGTCCGTGCGGTGCGAGGGCTGCGGCCTGGAGTACGCCGGCGCCCGCGGTCCCGCCGGCCTGTTCGCCCGGCCCGGCAGCCTGCTGCGCGGCCGGTACCTTCGGATGCTGGCCGAGGTGCCGCGCTTCCACCGCCAGGCGCGGGCCGTGCTGGCCGCGGACGACGGCCGTGTGGCGCGGACCGGCGGCGCGGCGGGCGGCACCGGCCCGGTCACCCTGGGCGACTTCCTTGCGGCCCGAGGGTACTCGCCCTACTTCGTCATGCATTTCGCGCTGCCGCTGGTCTCCGCGGTGTGGTCCTGCCCGCCGCGCACTGCCCTGCGCTACCCGGCGGTGTACCTCTTCCGTTTCCTGGCACATCACGGCCTGCTGTCGGTGAGCGGTTCGCCGGCCTGGCGGACGGTCACCGGCGGCTCGGTGGAGTACGTGCGCCGGATCGGCAAGCAGCTCACCGCCGTGCGCACGGCCGCGCCGGTGCGCTCGGTGCGCCGGGGGAGCGACCGCGCCGACGTCACCGGCGAGGACGGCGTCACGACCACCTACGACGCGGTGGTGCTCGCCACCCACCCCGACCAGGCCCTGCGCCTGCTGGCCGACGCCACTGCCGGAGAACACGACGTCCTCGGCGCCTTCCGCTACTCCCGCAACGAGACCCTGCTGCACACCGACGCCTCGCTGCTGCCGCGCGCCCGCGGGGCCCGCGCGTCGTGGAACTACCTGCTGCCGTCCTGCGCGGATCCGGCGGGGGAGGTCCGTGTCAGCTACCACATGAACCGCCTCCAGCGCTTGGACGCGGACGAGGACTACGTGGTCACCCTCAATCCCGCGGGCCGGGTCGCCGCCGACCGGGTCGTGGCCCGCATGGTGTACGAACACCCCGTCTACGAACCGCGGTCGGTGGCTGCGCAGCACCGGCTGCCCGCCCTGAGCACCGCGGTCACCGCCTACGCGGGCGCCTACCACGGCTGGGGATTCCACGAGGACGGCTGCCGTTCCGGGGTGGCGGCCGCTGCGGCCCTGGGAGTGCGCTGGTGACCCGCCGCGAAGCCGGCTCCGCCGCCGTGCCCGCGCTCTACGAGTGCGTGATCACCCACGTGCGCTCGGCTCCGCTCCGCCATGCCTTCCGGCACCGCACCTACCTGTGGCTGTTCGACCTCGACCGGCCTCCGTCACCGCCCCGCCCGCTGCGCTGGCTCGCCCGGTTCGACGCCCGCGACCACTTCGCGGCCACGCGCGAGCCGCCGCGTGCCGGCCTGGAGCGTTTCCTGGCCGCCCACGGGGTGCGGCTGGACGGCGGCAGGGTGGTGGCCCTCGCCCACGCCCGCGTGCTCGGCCACGTCTTCGACCCGCTCACCGTGTACTGGTGCCACGACAGGGCGGGCGCCCCCGTGTGCGTGGTGGCCGAGGTGCACAACACCCATGGCGAACGGCACTGTTACCTGCTGCGCCCCGACGCCGCCGGCCGCGCAGAGGTCCCCAAGGAGTTCTACGTCTCGCCTTTCTTCCCGGTCGACGGCTCCTACCGGATGCGGCTGCCCGAGCCGGGCGAACGCCTCGACCTGGCGGTGCGGCTGGTACGGGACGGCGCGAGCCCGTTCACCGCGACCGTGCGCGGCGTCCGGCGTCCGGCGACGGTCCGCCACCTGCTCGCGGCCGCGGCCCGCCACCCGTGGTCCACCGCCGCGGTCTCCGTGGGAATCCGCCGCCACGGCATCCACCTGTACCTCCGCGGCCTTCCCGTGACCGGCCGCCCGCACCACCGTACCCAGGAGGGACTGAAGTGATCTCATCTGTGACGGCCGGAACCGCCCCCCGTGCCGCCGCGCCCCGCGAAGGTGTCGATCCGGGCCGCTGGCCGGACGTCGCCCACCTTCCCCGTGCCTCCCGCGCGCGTACGGCCGTCGCCACCGCGCTGGTCGAACGGGCTCTGACCCGGCTGCCGTTGCAGGTGGCCTGGCCCGACGGGTCCCGGACCGGGGCGAGCGGGCCGACTCTGCGTCTGCGCGACCCGGTGGCCTTCCACCGCCGGATCGGCGCCGACGGCCTGATCGGCTTCGGCGAGTCGTACATGGCCGCCGAATGGGACGCCGACGACCTCGTCGCCGTGCTCACGGTGCTCGCGGGGAACGTCGGCGGCCTCGTACCGCCCGCCGTGCAGCGACTGCGCGGCCTGTGGCAGCACCGTGCGCCGCGCGACGAACGCAACACCGCGGCGGGCGCCCGGCGCAACATCCACCGGCACTACGACCTCTCCAACGAGCTGTTCGGGCTCTTCCTCGACGAGACCATGACCTACTCCTCCGCTCTCTTCCCACGGCTGCCCGCCCGCTGGGACGACCTCGCGACCGCCCAGGACGCCAAGACCGACCGGCTGCTGGACCTTGCCGGGGTCGGGCCCGGTACCCGGCTGCTGGAGATCGGCACGGGCTGGGGGCGGCTGGCTCTGCGCGCGGCCGCCCGGGGCGCGCGGGTCGTCACGATCACCCTGTCCGGGGAGCAGCGCGACCTCGCCGCGGCACGCGTCGCGGCAGCCGGGTACGCGGACCGGGTCACCGTGGAACTGCGCGACTACCGTGACGTGCCCGGACGCTACGACGCGGTGGTCAGCGCCGAGATGATAGAGGCTGTCGGCGCGGAGTTCTGGCCCGCGTACTTCGACGCGCTCCGGCGTGCGCTCGCCCCCGGCGGCCGGGCGGCCCTCCAGGCCATCACCATGCCCCACGACCGGCTGCGCGCGACCGCTGGTGGCTACAGCTGGATTGGCAAGTACGTCTTCCCCGGCGGCGTCATCCCCTCCGCCGAGGCGATCGAGCGCCATGCGGCCGGAGCAGGGCTGCGTGTCGTGGACGACGCCGGTTTCGGCCCGCACTACGCCGAGACCCTGCGCCTGTGGCGCGAGCGCTTCACCGCGGCGGCACAGGAGGTCGGCGACCTCGGCTTCGACGCGGTCTTCCGCCGCATGTGGGAGTTCTACCTCGCCTACTCCGAGGCCGGATTCCGCGCCGACTACCTCGACGTGCGGCACGCCGTCCTGGCCCGGGCGGACGACGGGGCGAGCACCCTGCCGTCCGGACCCCTGCCCGCCTCCGGACGGCCGCGAGGCCGCACCGGGGAGGTGCCCGGCGGGCCTCCCGACCCCGCAGCGTGCGGTGAGACGCGGCCCGGCGCCGGTCCGTACGCCACCGGCCCCGGCGGAGGTGCGCGGTGAGCGGTGTCGCGGAACGGCTCGGACGGCTGCTGGCCGCGGCGTTGGGCTGCCCCTTCCCCGTGGGACTGCGGGCCTGGGACGGCAGCCGCAGTGGTCCGGTGCAGGGGCCCGTGGTCGTGGTGCGCTCCCGCCGGGCGCTGCGCCGCCTGATGTGGCAGCCCGGCGAACTCGGCGTCGCCGAGGCGTATATCGCCGGCGATCTGGACGTCGAGGGCGACGTGGCGGACGCGCTCGGCCGGATCGGCCGGGCCCTGCGCGAGCGCGCCCAGGACCGGCGCCAGTGGCCCGCGGCGGCGGTCACCGCCCTGCGGCTGGGTGCGATCGGCCCGCGCCCACCGGCCCCTGGGGCCAGGCCGGCCCGGCTGAAGGGGCTGCCGCACAGCACCACGCGCGACCGGGCCGCGATCAGCCACCACTACGACCTGTCCAACGATTGGTACGCCGCCCTGCTCGACCCGTCGATGGCCTACTCCTGCGGCTACTGGCGGACGCCGGACGACCCCGCCTACGGTTTGGCCGACGCCCAGCGCGACAAGCTGGAGCTGGTCTGCCGCAAGCTCGCCCTCGCGCCCGGCGTGCGGCTGCTGGACCTGGGCTGCGGCTGGGGCAGCCTGTCCCTGTACGCCGCACGGGAGTTCAAGGCACACGTCACCGCGGTCACCCTCTCCCGCGAGCAGCGGGACTTCGTGGAGGCCCGCAGCCGCGAGTGGGGCCTGGAGGACCTGGTCGACGTGGAACTGGCGCACTACCGGGAGTTCGGCGCTGAACTCCCCGCCGGCGGCTACGACGCCGCCTGCGCCATCGAGATGGGCGAGCACGTCGGCGAGCGCGACTACCCCGGGTTCGCCGCTGTGCTGCACCGCGCGCTGCGCCCGCGCGGCCGGCTGCTCGTCCAGCAGATGTCCCGCGGCGCCACCGCGCCCGGCGGCGGCGCCTTCATCGAGGCGTACATCGCCCCGGACATGCACATGCGCCCGATGGGCCGTACCGTCGGCATGCTGGAGGAGGCCGGACTGGAGGTCAGGTCCGTGGAGAGCATGCGCGAGCACTACACGCGCACCATCGACGCCTGGCGCGACACGCTGGAGGAGCGGTGGGCCGACTTCGCCGCGATCGCCGGGGAGGCCACCGCGCGCGTGTGGCGGCTGTATCTGGCGGGCTCCTCGCTGGCCTTCGCCGAGGGCCGGATGGGCGTGGACCAGATCCTCGCGGTGCGCCCGACCCGCGATGGTGACGGCGGCATGCCACCCGTCCGGGAGGACTGGTACGCGGAGGGCGGACGTCCGTGACCGGGTTTCCCTGGGCGGCGTTCGCCGCCAATCTCGGCTGGGCCGCGATCGGCGTCCTCGCCGTGATGGCGGTGACCTTCGCTGTCGCGGCA
Organism: Streptomyces sp. NPDC049040; assembly: GCF_043197715.1. Classification (NCBI taxonomy): domain Bacteria; kingdom Bacillati; phylum Actinomycetota; class Actinomycetes; order Kitasatosporales; family Streptomycetaceae; genus Streptomyces; species Streptomyces sp. NPDC049040. Next base: position 500,605 of record NZ_JBICTO010000004.1, on the reverse strand, counting down.
CCGCGCGGGCTGCACCGGCTGGTGGACGTCGCCTGGGGCGTGGCGTTCTCCGCCGTGGCCGTGGTGTCGTACGGGCTGTCGGCCGGCCAGGGCGATGCGGGACGGCGCCTGCTGGTGGTCCTCGCCACCGCCCTGTGGGGGCTGCGGCTGGCGGTGCACCTGGCCCGGCGCGGCCGCGGCCACGGCGAGGACCCGCGCTACGAGCAGATCCTCGCCAAGGCGCCCGGCAGCCGCACCGCGTACGCCCTGCGCACCGTCTACCTCGCACAGGGCGCTCTGGTCTGGCTGATCTCGCTGCCGGTGCAGGCCGCCGCGTACGTGCCCGCGGCGCCCGGCGCCGGCACATACGCGGGTGCGCTCGTGTGGGCTGCCGGGCTGGGCTGCGAGGCAGTCGGGGATCATCAGCTCGCCCGTTTCAAGGCCGATCCGGGGAACCGGGGCCGTGTCATGGACCGCGGCCTGTGGTCCTGGACGCGCCACCCCAACTACTTCGGCGACTTCCTGGTCTGGTGGGGCCTGTACGCGATGGCCTGCGGAGCCTGGCAGGCCGCCGCCGTCTCCGCGCTCTCCCCGCTGCTGATGTCCTGCCTGCTGATCTGGGGCAGCGGGAAACGCCTGCTGGAGCGGCACATGGCCGGCCGCCCGGGTTACGCCGAGTACGCGGCTCGCACCAGCGGCTTCGTCCCTCTGCCCCCGCGCGACCGGCCCGACAGTCACCGAAAGGCGCCGCGAAAGCTGTGACGACCACGGCCGAACTGACAGCGGCCGCCGCGGGCATGAGCCGACCCGGCCGACGGCACCAGGGGCAGCGACACCACCGCGAAGGTGGGGGACGGGTATCGGAATTCCCGGGCCGAGCGCGTCCGCGGCATGTGCGGCGGCTGTCAGCGGCACCTGTAGCGGAAGGTGGCGGAGACCGACCACTGCTGGGGCGTGAGCACTTCGAGGGTGGCGGTCGCGGTGTAGGAGCCGGGTCCGTCGAGGGCCCACAGCAGGACCACGTCGGTCTGCCGGTTCCCCTTGGCCACGTGCTGCCGCACGACGTCCGAAACGGTTCCGTCGCTGCGGCGCCAGCGGTAGCCGACCGTGCCGGCCCCCCCGGTGGTCCGCAGCGTGCCGACGATCCGCGCCGTCGTGTGGCAGCCCACCTGCGTGGCGGTGCTGCGCACCCCCACCCCCGCGACCTTCACCGTGCCGCCCAGCCGCTGCCATCCGAGGTAGGCCAGGACCGCGGTCAGCACCACGACGGGCAGCAGCCAGCCGCGCAGCGCACGACGGCGGCGCGGTCGGACCGCGACCGCCCGCTCGCCGGTCGCCGTCGTGCCGTGCCAGGCGGCGGCGGTCGGCCAGCCGGTGGCGGGAGCCGGGGCCGGGTGCTGCCGGGCCGCCCCGACATCGGTGGGCCAGGCGTCAGGGTCGAGCATGGTGGCCCGGGTGACCTCTTCGGGGGACGGTCGAGGGGCGCCCAGCCGCATCGTTGTGCCGTCGGTCCCGCCGGTCCCGGAGGGCTGGGGAGGGAACCAGGCCCGTTCCTCCGGCTCGTCCCTGCCCCCGCGTGTGCGGCCGAAGGCCAGGCGCGGATCTTCGTCGTACGGCATGAGCGACCTCTCTGGCTCCCGGGCGGTTGATCAGAAGATGACTCGGCCGCATTCACCGACCACCTGGAAGGAGTTCTGACCCGTGCTTGCCGCCGGGCTGGTGGAGACCGCGAGCCCCCAGACGTCGAACGTGTCGCCGGTGCCGAAGACGTGGGAGAAGGTCCTCGACAGCGTCCGCTGCCCGGCGGCAAGGGGTACCGAGACCGTCGCCACGGTGGTGGCTCCCTGCATGTCCGTCGTCATGTTGTGGAACCACTTGAGCACCAGTGTCCCGGCCGCTGCCCCGTCGCTGTCGACCGTGACCAGGGCCTGCATGCCGTCGGAGCCGGAGCACAGGGCCTGGGTGACCGCAATCGAGTCGACGTGCAGTGTCGCGGGTGGCGGGGCCGGGGCGCTGGGCGGTGCCGAGGTGGGGCCGGAGCCCGGCGGAGTGCCCCCGTCGGGCTGCGAGGGAGCGGGGGCCGGCGCCCCGCTCGCAGGGGGTGCGCCGGCGCCGACGACCGGCGGCGGTGTGCCACCCGAGGTGGGCAGCCCGCCTCCGGCGGCCCCGGGCGTGGTCGGCGACGCTCCGGGCGAAGCCGGCGACGCAGGGACGGACGCCGCGCCGGACGCGGACGGCCCGGCCTTGCCGGACCCGTGACCGGAGGAACCGGTCCGCGCCCCGTCCCCTGAATCCGTCGAAGCCCCGGCGTCCGGGGAGCCCTGCACCGACGGGCCTGTTGCGGACACGCTTTCCCCGGGGCCGCTCCCGCCGGTCGCCTCTGCCACCACGGCGAGCCCGCCGGCGACGAGGACGACGCTCGCGACGGCTCCGGCGACGAGCCTGCTGCGGCGTCCCGGTCCCCGCCCCCGCCGGCTTCGCACGCTGCCTTCCGCGGACCCGGCGGAGGGCGCCCCGAATCGGCTCCGGGCCAGCACTGTGGTGTCAGGACCCGTCTTCGTGGCCGAGGGGATGAGGAGCGGCAGGAGGGCGACGAGGGCGGCGAGTTTGCGCTGTCCGCGTTCCTCCCAGTCCTGGCCGTAGGCCGCGACGGCGGCGGACTCCAGTTCGGTGACGAACTCCAGCGCGCTCCGGGGCCGGTCGGCGGGGGACTTGGCCAGCCCGCGGCGGATCAGCCGGCGCAGTTCTTCGGGCACGTCCTGATCGGGTATCGGTGCCTCGGTGTGCTGGACGGCCAGTTCGACCAGCGTCGTTCCTGTATAGGGCCTGGTGCCGGTGACGCACTCGTAGAAGGTGGCGGTGGCGGCGTAGACGTCGGTGGCGGGAGTGACGGGGGCGCCGGACCACTGCTCGGGGGCCATGTAGGAAGGCGTGCCGGCCATGCCGCCGCCGCGGCCGCTGCGGACCGCGATGCCGAAGTCGACGAGTTTGGAGCGGCCGTCGGTGGTGACCAGGACGTTGGCAGGCTTGTAGTCGCGGTGCACGACGCCTGCGGTGTGCGCCGCGGCCAGGCCCAGCAGCGAGCCCTTGAGGACGGCCAGGGCCGGTTCGGGGCCGGTGGCGCCCTCCTGGCGCAGCAGGGTGTGCAGCGCGATGCCGTCGACGAGTTCCATGACGATGGCCGCGCCCGGCCCGGCCTCGACGTACTCGTACAGCCGGGCGACGTGCGGGGAGTCCAGGGCGCCCAGCAACCGTGCCTCGGCGCGGAACGCCTCGCGGAAGCGGCCGTCCACGCAGAGCTCCGCGCTCAGGTACTTGACGGCCACCAGCTGACCCGAGCGGTTGTCCCGGGCGAGCACCACCCGCCCCGACGCCCCCCGGCCGAGCTCCCGTACGTGGGTCCAGCCCGGTACGACCCACTGGCCGTGGCCGGGTTCCCCGCCGCCTGCCGTCCCGATAGCCATGTCGTTGTGCACGCGTGTGTTCTTTCCGACTCGTGGGTGCGACGGCCTCAGCGCTTCGAGCGAAGCCGGCTGTCCCGTCCGGGCTGTTCCGCCTCAGGACGTATCGTCAGCAGGTTATGCGGCCGGTCCCGCGCAGCACACGAGTAAGAAGTACTCACGCGAGCGCCGGGGCACCCTCGGCGAACAGCGGGACGCACTCGCCGAGGCCGCATCGGGAAGCGCCGGTCCGGGTCACCGCGAGCTGATACCCAGACTGACGGTCAGGGCGTCGACGTCGTCGGCTTCGGGGGAGAACACGACCGTCTCCGGATTCCTGCTCAGGACCTTCCGGGAGAGGGTGGCGACGAAGTCCCCGTTGCTGTCGCGAGTGGCGAGGTTGTAGGTGAACGGTGGGGAGCTCTGGGTCCTGCCCCTGGTGACGCGGGCCTGGATGCCCATCGCAGCCAGGTCCTTCTGCAACTGGGCGGCGTCTGCCGTGCGGGTGGCACCGGCGCGGAGGGTGATCCTGACAGTGTCGCCCGCCTCCCGGTCCAGGGTGTAGGCAGCAGTGCTGACGTTGGTGAGCGGGCTTGCGGCCGGCCTGGAGGGAGCGCCGTGGGGCACGGCGGCTCGCGGCGTGCGGTCGCCCGCGGCAGTGGTGGACATCTGGAAGGCGATGAACGCTCCGACCGTGGCCGTGGCCACGCCAAGCGGTGCCGCGAGGCGGACGGCGAGCCGGCGCCGGGTGCTCGAGCGGTGGGACAGCCGCAGCCAGCTGGTCATCAGGTGTTCCTCGTGCTGGTGGCGGCGGCCGGGCGGGAAGTCGCGTTCGGCGGGGGCAGGAAACATCTGGCGCAGTACACGCAGGTCGTCGTCCCGGTCCCTGTTCATCGCTTCTTCCTCTCGTCCAGCCGGACCGCATCCGTGTGGTCACCTGCCGGCTGCGAGCCGACGGTTCTGACTTCCCTGCCCGAGCCGGGACTCTTCTCGGCGAACTTCTCCAGACGGCGTCGCGCGCGCGACAGGCGGGAGGCGACGGTGCCGACCGGCACGCCGAGGGCCTCGGCCGCGCCCTCGTAGTCCAGCCCGGCCCACACGCACAGGGCCAGTACCTCCCGGTCCGCCCGTGACAGCCGGTTCAGGACTTCCATCGCCGCAGCGATCCGGTCCTGGTCGTCCAGCCTGCCCACCACCTCGTCGGCGAAATCCGGTGCCAGTTCCGGTGGGGGCAGCCGGCTCATCAGCCGGTGATTCCTCCAGGCCACCCGCCGGTGCCGGTGCACCACACGGGTGGCGACACCCAACAGCCAGGGCAGCAGACTTCCGCCGCGCGGGTCCACCTTCGTCCGCGACCGCCACGCCTCGAGGAACACCCGCGACGTGCAGTCGTCCGCTGCCGCCCAGTCACCCGTCAGACGGAAGCAGTGATTGTAGATCGCGGTGCCGTGCTCACGGAACAGCACGCCGAAAGCGCCCTCATCACCCGCCCGTACCCGGGCCCGGAAATCATCGTCCACACTGAGACTCTGCCTCCCCGGGCAGAGCCGTTCCCGTGACGTGGCTCACACGGCCGTGCTGCCGAAACATCCCGGCGGGTGCGGCCGGGTGCCGTCCGGTCGGGGTGGGAGCTCAGCCCATCGGGCCGAAGTCGCGCGGTCCGCTCGCCTTCCCGGCCTGGGGGTACTTCGCGTGGCACTTCTTGTTGATGTCTTCGAGCCGCGGGTCGTGGAACCACTGGGAGTCCATGGCGATGACCTCGCCGCCGTATTTGCCGTCAGGATCGGGGTAGTCCGTCAGCTCCGACTCCCGCATGCACCTGGCGAACGCGAAATCCTGTTCCAGTTCCCTGGGGGTCGGAAGCCGGGAGTGGAACTTCTCCGGCAGGAAGGGGGAGCAGGTGTGGAACGCCGCTTTGCCTTTGGCGGTCGGCGGGTAGTCGACGGTGAATTCGGGGGTGGCCGGATCCGGGATGTCGATGCCGTTGCTCCGCATGCACCGCGCGTATTTCGTTCCCGTCGCCTCGCTCTGGTCCTTGAAGGTCCGTGGGGTCGAAGGGGCTGACGTGGTCGGCCGGTTGCCCGCGCCCGGTCCGCTGCCCGAGGCAGCCGAGGTCGGCGCGGTGGCTGCCGAGGTCGGCACCTGAGCTGTGGGAATCGTCTGGTCGCCGCCGTTCGCGGAGGACCCGCTGCTGCACGCGGCCAGTGTGGCGATTCCCGCGCTCGCCAGGCTGACCACCATCAGTGATGTACGAAGTCTCAAGGTCTGCGTCTTCCTCGTGTCCGGGTCCGGTGCGAGCGGCTGCTCGGCATCTCGTACTGCCACCCGGCGCCGGGCCCTTCCGGTGACGCGTCTCACAGCGCGGCTCAAGGCCGCTCCACAGAGCTCGACTTGCCGCATGTGACGCAGACCACTGCAAGGAACCCGGGCCGCGCTGGCAGTACGCGGTGAAGGAGCCGAGGGGGCGCGCACGCCCACGCCGTGCGGGCGACCCCGTGCACGTCACGCGGGGACCCGTGGGAACCCCGCCTGAACCCGCCCGCGAGAAGGGACCCATGAGTACAGCTATGAGGAGCAGCGCGGTGACGAAGAGCCTTCTCCGCGCTGCGATCGGCAGCCGCCGGAGCGAGCCGATGGGGAGCTCCCGTGGGTAGACGGGGGGAGCGGCGGAGCCGAAGGTCCCTGCTGGTGGCCGTGGCGGTGCTGGTGGCCGGCGCCGCGGTCGGACTGGCGGTGGTCGGTGTGCGCACCGCGAAGAGGGCGCCGTCGCCTGCCGGGAAACTCGCGGTCGCCACCGCCGCGGTGACCCGGCAGACCCTGACGCAGACCGCGACGGCACCCGGAACGCTGGGCTTCGGCGATCCCGTCCAGGTCAGCAACAGGCTTGCGGGAACCTACACCGCGCTGCCCGCCGTCGGCGCCACCATCACTCGGGGGCATCGGCTCTTTGCGGTGGACGACTCTCCGGTGACGCTGATGTACGGGCTCCTTCCGGCATACCGGGAACTGAAGACCGGGGTGGTGGGGGACGACGTGCGGGAACTCGAACAGAATCTGGCCGATCTCGGCTACAGCGACTTCACGGTGGACACGAAGTTCTCGGCCAAGACCGAGGCCGCCGTCCGGAAGTGGCAGGGGGACACAGCGCAGAAGGTGACGGGTGCCGTGGCCCTGGGGCAGGCGGTGTTCCTGCCTGGGCCTTCCCGGGTGGGCAACGAGAAGGTCTCCGCCGGCGACGCGGCGGTGGCCGGACAGCAGGTGATGGCCGCCACCGACACGACGCGGGCGGTGCGTACGCAGGTGAAGCTGGCCGACAAGCCGCTGGTCGTCGCCGGCAGCAAGGTGACGGTGTCGCTTCCCGACGGCTCGACGGTTCCGGCGACCGTGGCGATGGCCGCATCCGGATCGGCCGCGGGCGGGGGTACGGCTTCGGGTGCCGGCCCGGGCGCCGAGGGCGACGGTGGAGCAGGAGCAGGAGCAGGAGCAGGAGCAGGAGCAGGAGCAGGAGCAGGGGAGGACCCGACCGTGCAGGTCCTGGTGGCGCTGTCCGGCGACAAGGCTCAGCGGGCCGCCGCACCGTTCGACGGCGCGAGCGTGGAGGTGAGGTTCACCGCGCTCGTGCACAAGAACGTCCTGGCGGTTCCGGTGGAGGCATTGGTGGCACTGGCCGACGGGGGCTACGGCCTTCAGGTCGTCGAGGGCACCGCCACCACATACGTGCCGGTCACGACCGGGATGTTCGCCGCCGGCAAGGTGGAGGTGTCAGGTCCTGGCATCGCGGCCGGAGCCCGCGTCGTGATGCCGAAATGACACCCATGGCCCGCCTCGAACAGGTCACCAAGGTCCATCCGGGAGATGTCACCGCCGTGGACGAGGTGTCCTTGACGGTCGGCCGCGGAGAACTGCTGGCCATCGTCGGGCCGTCCGGCTCGGGGAAGTCCACCATGCTGCATCTGCTGGGCACCCTCGACCGCCCCACCCGCGGACGCGTCGAGATCGACGGGCACGACGTACGGCGGCTGCCGGATCGGCAGTTGTCGGCGCTGCGGGCCCGTCGTATCGGGTTCGTCTTCCAGCAGTTCCACCTCGCGCCAGGACTGTCCGCCGTGGAGAACGTCAGCGACGGACTCCTCTACGCCGGGGTCGGCGCGGCACAGCGCCGCCGGATGGCCGAGGCGGCGCTGCACCGGGTGGGCCTGGGCCGCCGGCTCGGCCACCGGCCGCGGCAGATGTCCGGTGGTGAGCGGCAGCGGGTGGCGATCGCCCGTGCGGTGATGGGCGACCCCGCCCTGCTGCTCGCCGACGAACCCACCGGAAACCTCGACACCGCGTCCGGGCAGGCGGTGATCGCGCTTCTCACGGAGCTGCATCAGAGCGGTACCACGATCATCGTCATCACCCACGACCAGGACATCGCGCGGAGCCTGCCGCGTCAGGTCCGCATGCGCGACGGCCGGATCGTCTCGGACAGCCGGCCCGGGCATGAGCACGCGGAGGCGAGAGCATGAGCACAGCCCTGCGCCCTGCCCGGATGCGGCCGCGGGACGTGCTCCGAGTCGGCAGCACGGGCCTGCGCACCAGACCGCTGCGAGCGTTCCTGTCCGCGCTCGGCATCGCCATCGGCATCGCGGCGATGGTTGCCGTGGTGGCCATCTCCGCCTCGTCACGGGCCGGCCTGGACCGGACGCTGGCGCAACTGGGCACCAACCTGCTCACCGTCACGCCAGGACAGGGCATCGAGGGGGAGCAGACCAGCCTCCCCGTGCAGGCCGTCGGGATGATCGGGCGGATCGGCCCGGTGACCAGCGTCTCCGCGGTGGGCAAGATCGGAGGGGCGAAGATCTACCGTTCCGACAAGGTGCCCACCGAGGAGAGCGGCGGGCTGGCCCTCTACGCCGCGCGCACCGATCTGCCGGGCACGGTCGGGGCCACCGTCAGGACCGGGACCTGGCTCAACGCAGCGACCGCCCGGTACCCGGCTGCGGTGCTCGGCTCCGTGGCCGCGCAGCGGCTCGGACTCGTCGCCCCCGACGCCGGGGTCCAGATCTTCGTGGCGGGCACCTGGTACAGCGTCATCGGCATCCTCGATCCGGTCGCGCTCGCCCCGGAACTCGATACCGCGGTCCTGGTGGGCTGGCCGGACGCACAGCAGCGGCTCACCTTCGACGGGCACGCCACCACCATCTACACCCGCGCCGCCGACGGCCAGGTCGACGCGGTCCGCAGCGTGCTCGCCCGGACCGCCGACCCCGAGAACCCCTTCGAGGTCTCGGTGTCCCGTCCCTCGGACGCGCTTGCGGCCAAACAGGCCAGCGACGAAACGTTCAGCGCCCTGCTGCTCGCCCTCGGCGCGGTCGCGCTGCTGGTCGGCGGCGTGGGGGTGGCCAACACCATGGTCATCTCGGTACTGGAACGCCGCTCCGAGATCGGCCTGCGCCGGGCTCTGGGCTCCACCCGGGGGCAGATCCGCCTGCAGTTCCTGTCCGAGTCGCTCCTGCTGTCCGCTCTCGGCGGCGGAGGCGGGATCCTCCTGGGCGCGGGGGTGACCTCGGGCTACTCCGTCAGCCGGCATTGGCCCTCGGTCATCCCGCTGTGGACACTGGCGGCGGCCTTCGCCGCCACGCAGCTCATCGGGTGCCTGGCCGGACTCTACCCAGCCGTCCGGGCCAGCAGGCTGCCGCCGACCGAAGCGCTCGGCTCGACCTGACGACCGGCCGGGTCGTGCGCGGGTAGCCGTCGCGTGCGAGGCGCGCGGGTCGCCCAGGTGGTGGCCTCGTCCAGCGCCGCGTCACGCGGTCGCCCGCCGGGACGCGGGCCGCCCTCCCGGGCGCTTCCGGCCCGCGCCGGGGGTCGGGCTCTACCCCCGGGAGGCCTTCGGGAGCCGGGCCGCGCGCTGACCCGCCGGGCGGCTGAGCCGCAAAGGATCATGAAGGCTGCCGTGGTCTCGTGCGCGAACGAAGCCGGGACCGTTCGTTCGCGGCGTCACCTTCCCCGGCTGCTCACGTCCGGGGGTGCGCGGCGCGGGCCTCCCGCACGCCCTCACCGGACGGCGATCAGGCCCTCGGCGAGGTCACGGGCCGGCAGTTCGTCGCGTTGCAGGGCCACCACGGCCATGTCGTCGTTCAGGCCGGTCGTCGCATGGGCCCGCAGGTCGGCGGTCAGGGTCTCCACCAGGGAGCCCGGGTGGTGGTGGGCCCATGCGGCGGCCCGCTCCAGCAGGGGATAGAAGGTGCCCTTCCCGTTGCGGGCCTCGGTGACCCCGTCGGTGTACAGCAGCAGCCGGTCGCCGGGTGCGAAGGCGAAGGTTGTGGGGGTGTAGCCGCCTTCGGCGAGCGCGCCCAGTCCCAGCGGCGGGGCGGGCTCCACGGTGTCCAGCGGGATGACCGCGCCCTGGTGGAAGAGCAGCGGGGGCAGGTGGCCGCAGCTGACCACGTGCACGTACGGTTCCTCGTCCGGGATCTCGATGATCGCGGCGGTCACGAAGCGCTCGGCGCTTTCGGCAGCGCGGGTGGCGTCCCAGTGTTCGTTCATGCCCCAGCGGACGCTGCCCTCGAGTGACGCGACCAGCTCGGGCAGCGGTGACTGGCGGTGGGCCGCGGCGCGGAAGGCGCCCAGCACAAGTTCGGTGTCGCCGACCGACCCCGACCCCTTGCCGCGGACGTCGCCGATCAGCAGTCGTGTGGAGTCAGCGGTCCGGGCCACCGCGTAGAGGTCACCCCCGACGGGAGTCCCGATGTCGGCGGCCCGGTAAGCGCTGGCGATGGAGACCGGCCCGGCCCGCTGTGGCAGCGGGCGCAGCACCGCCTCGGAGACGCGGCGCAGTCCCGCCAGGTCGTGGCGGCGCCGTTCCAGCAGGCGGCTGATCACGACGAGCAGCGCCGAAAGACCCACCAGGCAGCCCAGCTGCAGAAGGACGTTCTCACTGGTGAGGGACATGCCCTCGGCCGCGGCGGCGACGAGCGCCAGCACAGCGAACCCGGCGGTCAGGGTGGCGCGGCGCGGGCCGAGGAAGACGGCGGCCATCGCGACAGGCAGTATCAGGGCGTGCGCGAGGTGGATGCCCGACGGGACGCACAGGTCCACGACCGGTACCAGCGCGATGAGTACGGCGGCCGTCGCGGTCCAGGCGCGCTCGCGGATGTTCACCGTTTTCCGCAGCGGAGGGTGCCGGTGCCAGGTGTGCATGGGATCCCCTTTGGTGCCCTTGCGTCGGTGGGCCAGTCGGTGAGTGACCTTCGAAGAATATTCCATAGCGATAAATATGCGATAAAGGGGACATTCGGTGCACTGGTCGCGCCGAGTGCGGACCGTCGATTTTCCAGGGCCCCTCGCGGTCCACCGCCACGCCTGTGTCGTCGCCGAACGGCCCCTTCCGACGGTGGGCTTGGCCCTGTTCTTCGCAGGTCAGTTGCCCGCCTGGACGGGGGGAACCTGCTGCCGGCTGAGTTCGCGGGCCAGCTCGCCCACCGGATTCATGAGAACCGCGAAGGACACGACGAAGATGATGAAGGTCAGACCGGCGGTGAGCGGCACGACGACACTGATGGGAGACATGCCATCGGCCTGTTCTGTGGTCGCAGGGCCCGCGGAGGTCATGGATGTCATGGACATCATGCCGGTGTAGTGCATTCCGCTGATCGCCAACGCCATGACGAGCGAGGCCGCAAACCTGGCGATCCGGCTGGTGAGCCGGAGAGTGGCCCACAGCGCCGCAGTCGCGGCCACCACTGCGATCACCACCGAGAGCGCCACGGTCCCACCCTCGAACACCCTTCGGCCGGCCATGCGTAGCGCGGCCATGCCGAGGTAGTGCATGGCCGCGATTCCCGCCCCGGCCAGCAGACCCGAGCACAGCAGCGACGACCGCGTGGTACTGCGGCTCACCAGCAACATGCCGATTCCCACGAAGGATACGGCCACCGCCCAACTCAGGAGGGTGAGGACCGGATCGTAACGGACCGCGGCACCCGGGGACCTGTACCCGAGCATCGCCACGAAGTGCATGCCCCATATACCGGTACCCAGGGAAAACGCCCCGCCCGTGAGCCAGGCGCGCCCCCGCACGTACCCCAGCAGCTGCACTCTTCGGGCACACGACAAGCCAAGCGACGACCCCGTCAGGGCGATCAGGTAGGCGATCAGCGGGTAGATGGAATCGGACCACAGCGGTTCGTGACGGGACATGAGGAACTCCTTGCACACACCTGTACGGGCAGGGCCTGACCTCTCCTGGCGCGGCAGGAAATCGCACCTCGTCATCGTGGGCGGTCGCTGAACGTCAGGGCGCCGACGGGATGGCCGGCGATCCGTTCGGTCCTGCGGGCACACGACGGAAGGGGTGCGCCGCGGGAGCGATCGCTTCGTCTCCCTCTGGTACGGGATGATGGGTGCCGGCCTCACCGGCGGCATCGCCGCGCCATTCGGAGATGCCGTCCACAAGGTTGACCGCGGCCGCCCTCAATGAAGTGATATTCACGGCTTTTCCACGGGAAAATGAGTATCAATTACTCACCTCACCCACGAAACATCCGGCCAACCGGAAGAAGAAGCGCCTGGCCGGCGAAAAGCTCCTGGCGTTGCCGGGCCGGGCGCGCTGCGGGCCCTGCGGCGTCTGGGGCGCTGTCAGCCGGCGAGGGTTTGCCTGGCGGGGCCGGGCCCGGGCGCCGGGCCTGGCCGCCGCAGGCCGTGGACGCCGCGCTCCACGATGCGCGGGCCGGTCATGACCGCGTCCCGAGGGGCATGTCCAGCCAGACCCGGTCGCGCAGTTCGATGCCGTCGATGAGGATGCGGTCGGGATAGCCGGTCTGCGGGGTGAAGGCGTCGCGCTCGACGGAGCTCATCCGGAACCCCTGCCGCTGGTAGAAGCGCAGGTTGCCGGTGTCGGCGGCCGCGGTGGCGACCAGCAGCAGTGTGGCGGATTCCTCGTGCAGCAGGTCGACGGCGGCCTGCACGAGCCGGCGGCCGACGCCGTGGCCCTGGAAGTCCTCACGTACCGCCATGTTCTTCAGCTCGACCTGCCCGGGTGTCGCGGTGTCCACAAGTTGCAGATGGCCGACCGGCCCGGTCTCCGTGAGGGCGGCCAGGACCCGCCCCTGGCCGATGTAGGCGTCGAGCGTGGGGGCCGAGTCCTCCGCGAGCTCGAACAGGGCGCGCAGGTCTCGTCGCGGACCTGTGTACAGCGCGACGCGCACGCCGTCCCCGCGGGCGTCACGCGGCGACCGCGATCCGCCGCGCTCGGCACTCGACGGTGATGTGTCGGGCACGGACCACTCCCTTCATTGATGTCGATCGATGGGTACATCTACTTGACCGGACGCCACCTACAGCTCACGAAGAGTGTGCGTGCGATGTCACGTTCGTCGGTGGCTCAGGCGTCCACCGCCGACCTGGACGAGCTCCCGGCGGGAAGCGAACCGCGGGACCCCTGGAGGGCCGTCGCCGACCTCGGTGCCCCGGTGGCCGCCGCATCCGCATGGGGCCCGGGTCACGCACGGCCCCGGGAGGGGGCGTCGGCCGACAGGGCTGCCGCCAAGTGCCGCAGCCCGGCCCGCAGTCGCTGCTCGCCGAGGGACGGCAGCACGGCGGCCACGTGTTCTGCCGCCATGGCGGCCAGAAGGGCGTGTGCGCAGGAGTCGGGATCCGGCGAGGCGGCAAGCAGGAGCGCCACGTGCCGGTGCCAGAAGCGGTAGGCCCCGATCCGGTAGCGGGCTCCTTGGGAGGCGGTCTCCGAGACGCGGACCAGTGCCAGGTGGGCCAGCAGGTAGTCGAGGTAGGCGTCGGTGAAGGCGGCGAGGCGTTCGGCCGCCGGAGCGCCCGGGCCCAGGGGCGGCGGGCCGTGGAGGATCCCTTCCTGCAGATCGCTCTCCCGGCTGTCCAGCAGTGCGACCGCGAGCCCCGCCTTGTCGCCGAAGCGCCGGAAGATCGTGCCCTTGCCGACGCCGGCGGCGGCCGCCACCTGATCGAGCGAGACCGCCTCCACGCCGCGCTCGCGGAACAGCCGGGCGGCGGCCGCCAGGACCGCCGCGCGGTTGCGGGCCGCGTCCACGCGCTCCTTGGGCGGCGCGGTGCGCAGCAGTTCCAGCGGGACTACCGAATCGGACTGCGGTCCGGTAACGTCAGACATACAGGGACTGTAGTCCGATTCTTGGGAAGGAACCAGCATGACCGTTCTCATCACGCGTGACGACCTCAAGGCCGCCATCGACGCGGGCACCGTGACCGTCGTGGACGCCCTGGGCGGGGAGTACCACGCCCAGCAGCATCTGCCCGGCGCCCTGGCGCTGGCCCCGGCAGAAGTGGACGCCCGGGCGTCCGCGCTGCTCCCCGACCGCGACGCGGCCATCGTCACGTACTGCTCCAACACCGCCTGCCCCAACAGCGGTCAGGTGGCTGACCGTCTCACCGCGCTCGGCTACACCGACGTGCGCAAGTACAGCGAAGGGATCCAGGACTGGGTCGAGGCCGGTCTTCCCGTCGAGACCGCCGTCCGGCTCTCGTAGCGCGAGGTGGTTCCCCCGCCTGGCAGGCGCGCACCCGCCTGACATGTGCGCACCCGCCCCTCGCCGGCCCGGTCCGACCAGCGCCCACGGCTGGACCGGGCCGGCTGCCGGACCGGGCACTGTTCCCCCCAGCGGGTGCGGCGGGGCCGGTCGGCAGCCCCACCGCCACGACCTGGCGTTCGGTCGCGATCGCATCGACGCCGACGCGTCTGGCCGGTACCCGGGCCCCGGGCAGTCGATCCGCAAGACGACCGTCGACGTCCCTCGCGCGGACGGAAGCCCGGCGGCAAGGGTGGGAGCAGGAACACCGTGGGCCACGCGCGACCGGCGGAAGACCACGGTCGGTAGTCGGCTGTAACCGTCCGGTCTATCTGTTCGTGGGCAGCGCGACCGGCGCTGATGGCGGCGAGCGGCAGCCTGCCGCGTCCGGCCCCGCGCCTCTCCGGCAGTCCTCTGTGAGCGGACGAGCCGTGTCCGAGGCCCTACGAGTGCTCGATCTTGTGTGTGAAAGGGATCTCCGTGAACAAGCTGACGCGTCGTGCGGCGCGTAGGAGGTCGGTGCGGCGGGCTCGCCGTTGGCTGTCGGCGGGCGTGGCGGCGGGGGCGGTGGCGTCGTCGCTGATGGTCGCGGTGCCTGCCTCCGCGGTCGCACCGGTGAGCTGGAGCGCGTGCGTCGTGAACTCGCGGGGTGAGGTGTCCTTCGCGTCACCGACGGTCAACTGGCTGGACAGCGACCAGGTCACCTGGTCGGCGAGCATCTCGCAGAACTGCCCGTCGGACACCACGGTCAGCCTGGTCGAGGAGACCGTTCAGCTGAACGAGGCTCCGCAGACGTTCGTGTTGGGCACTCAGACCGCGGACGACATCCGACTCGGGGTGCAGACGACCTTCAGGGGTTCGCGTACGGTGACGCCGCTGCGGTCGCTGGGGTGGGGCATCGCCTTGAGCAGCGCCGGCCATGGCAGGCTCGTTCTCGGGGACCCGGCGAACGTCACGGTGGTCCAGCCGACGGGCCCGCTGCCCGGTGCGCCGAAGGCGGTGGACATCGTCGGGAACACGACCCAGGACAAGATGAACTTCGCGCGCGGGGTGCAGACCGCGGGCATCGAGGTGCGCGTGCATGACGGGGTGAATCTGGATGTGAGCGGCCTGGTGAACCTGCCCGTGGCCGCCGGCGTGCAGATCCTGGGCGGTGCGGGCTCCAACCCGGACGCCGGGCGGCTGTTCACCCGGACCTTCCCCTCCACGCTGCTCTTCGTGAACAACGCAAGCACCACCTCGCACGAGCGCATCAGCGGTCTGCGCCTCGACGGCCTTGCGCCGGCCAACGCCCTGGACAACCTCGGTGACGACGACACGAACGCGATCGTGACCGTCAAGCCGAACGTCGAGGTCGACCACAACGAGATCTACTCCTGGCGCGGAGCGGGCGTCGAGGTCAGCGACCCGCGGGGGCTGATCGACCGCGGCAACGCCGGCAGCGTGTGGATCCACGACAACTTCGTCCACGACGACCAGCACCCCACCGGCGCGACCATCGGCGGGGGTCACGGCGAGGGCTACGGGGTGGAGACCGCCAACGGAGCCACCGCGCTGATCGAGCGCAACGTCTTCGACGGCAACCGGCACGCGGTCGCAGGTGACGGGCGCCCCGGCACCGGGTACTTCTTCGAGCGCAACCTGATCCTGCCCGGCGGCGGCATCAACACCGGTGTGGACCACACCCACATCATCGACATGCACGGCCGCGACGACTGCGATCTCTTCGGCGAGTTCAACTGCGGGCCGGCCGGTGAGTTCATGGACGTCCGGTACAACACCGTGGAGTACACCGGCGAGTACGACGTGAAGCTGCGGGGAAGCCCGTCGGTGGGCATGGACATCGGCAACAACGTGTTCGCGCGCCGCAACCAGTCCGACGCGATCGCGTTCACCGAGGTCTCGCCGAACATCCTGCCGGGCAACAGCTACGGCTTCAACGCCGCATCCCACACCGTGACCAGCGCGGACTTCGACGGTGACGGGGTCAGCGACCCGTTCCTGGCCAGCGGCCAGACGTGGTGGTTCAAGTCCAGCCGCCTCGCCGGCCGCTGGGTCTATCTCCACCAGGCCGGCGCCACCGGCACCGCGGTCAGGCTCGCGGACATCGACGGCGACGGCCTGGCCGACGCCACCGTCGGCAACCGCACCTACATCACCCCCGGCCTGCCCACCGCTCACGCGGTGACCGGCGACTTCGACAAGGACGGCAAGACCGACGTGGCCGAACTGGGAGGCAGCGACGGCATCGTCACCGCCCACCTCTCCAACGGCGACGGCTCCTTCGCGACGGTCCGTCACACCAACCCCGGTCTGGCAGGTGCGGCCGACACCCCGGACGCCACCCCACTGTCCGGGGACTTCAACGGCGACGGCGCCACCGACATCGCCCTGATCGGCGGCGCCAACGCCACCACGATCCCCGTCGCGCTGTCCGCCGGCAACGGCACCTTCACCCTCGTCGACGGCGACGGCGGCCCCTTCCCGGGCTGGTCCCGCGGCGACAACGTCCAAGCCCTCGCCGGCGACTTCAACAACGACCACAAGACCGACATCGCCCTGATCGGCGGCGGCCCCTGGACCAGTGTCCCGGTCGCCTTCTCCGACGGTGACGGCACCTTCACCGTCACCAACACCGCCATCACCGGCTTCGGCCCCTACGCCGCCCAGCCCGGCACCCACGCCGTCGTCGGCGACGTCAACGGTGACGGCAGGACCGACATCGCCCTGACCCCCGGCCCCGGCAACACCACCTGGACCACCGTCCCCACCGCCCTGTCCAACGGCGACGGCAGCTTCCGCTTCGTCGACAGCACCGGCGGACAGATCCCCGGCTGGGCACAGACCCCCGGCGTCCAGACCCTCGCAGGTGACTACAACCACGACGGCAGGACCGACTTCGCCCTGATCGGCGGCGGCCCCTGGACCAGTGTCCCGGTCGCCTTCTCCGACGGTGACGGCACCTTCCACGCCACCAACACCGCCGTCGCGGTCTTCGGCCCGATCGCCGCCCACCCCGGCACCCACGCCCTCGCGGAGGACACCGACCACGACGGCAGGACCGACATCGCGCTCACTCCCGGCCCCGGGAATCCGGGCTGGACCACGATCCCCGATGCGCGCTCCGACGGCGCCGGCGGCTTCGACACCACCAACTCCGATGGCGGACTCTTCCCCGCCTGGTCCCAGAACACCGGCGTCCACACCCTCGCCGGGGACTTCGACGGTGACGGCAACGCCGACATCGCCCTGATCGGCGGCGCCGGCTGGACCAGCATTCCGATCGCCTTCTCGAACGGCGACGGCACCTACTTCGTCACCAACCACGCCCTGTAGGCGACCCGCCCCCCGTTCTCCCCGCCCCGCCCGCTGCGCCGCCTCCCGCGACTGCCACGAGCACCCCGCCGGCGTCCGCAGCGGACCCCGGGGCCGTCGGGAGCGGTCAGGCGCTGGATCAATGCCATCTCCCGGCCGCAGGTCCGAAGGCCAGGGTGCCCGCCGATCGGGCCGGTGGCATGAGCACTGAGTACTCATCAATTCCGTCGAATTCCGGACACTCGACACCTTGACGTGGCCGGAAAGCGCGGCCTAGCTTGCAACTCCGATCCGATCGAACATTGACCCGAAACTTTCGGTCCTCCAACTCCTGGGAGTCTCCTGTGAAGTTCCGACGCAGATCCGCTGTCGTCGCTGTCGGTGCCGCCGTCACCCTCATGCTCGTTCCTGCCGCTGTCGCGTTCGCCAACGGCAAGGACGCGCCCGACACCTCCCTGCGTGGGCTGGCGTCCAGGCAGGGGCTGCGTATCGGCACGGCCGTCGACGCGGCCCAGCTGGGCAGCAACAAGCCCTACACCGCAATCGTCGCCGACCAGTTCTCCTCGGTCACGGCCGAGAACGCCATGAAGTGGGACTCCGTCGAGCCCACCCAGGGCGTCTACGACTGGAAGGCCGCAGACGATCTGGTGGCCTTCGCCCAGCAGCACGGGCAAGCAGTCCGCGGCCACACCCTCATGTGGCACAACCAGATCCCGAGCTGGCTGACCACCGGGGTCGCGAACGGGTCCATCACCAACGCGCAACTGCGCGACCTCCTCCGCAAGCACGTCACCGACGAAGTCACCCACTTCAAGGGCAAGGTGTGGCAGTGGGACGTGGTCAACGAGGTCTTCGCCAACTCCTGGGAGACCCCGCAGGCCGACGGGCTGAACGCCGACGACTTCTGGGTCCAGCACCTCGGTTCGGGCGTCATCGCCGACGTCTTCCGCTGGGCGCACCAGGCGGACCCCAAGGCCCTGCTGATGTACAACGACTTCAACATCACCGGTGAGGACGGGACGAACGCCAAGTTCCAGGCCGTCCACGACTTCGTCAAGAACCTGCGCAAGCAGGGCGTTCCGATCGACGGCATCGGCGAGCAGGGCCACCTCGACACCCAGTTCGGCTTCGACGCCCAGCGCTACCAGGCCGATCTGCAGGCCTACGGCGACCTGGGCCTGAAGGTCGCCATCACCGAGGCCGACGTGCGCACCTTCGTCAACAACGCGACCGACCAGGTGCCCACCGACTCACTGGCCCAGTTCGCGCAGCCCTACGAGTTCTCCGAGCTGCTCAAGGGCTGCGAGCTCGTCAGCCAGTGCATCTCCTTCACGGCCTGGGGCGTGTACGACGGCGACTCCTGGATCCCGGGCACGTTCGCCGGTGAGGGCTTCGGCCTGCTCTACGACGTGCACCTGCAGCCCAAGACCGCGTACTCCACGCTCCAGCAGGACCTCAGCCTTGCGGCCGGCGACAGGCGCCACGGCCACGTGGGTGACGGCAGGAAGTAGGCATCCGGCTCGTCCGAGCCGGTCCTGATATCGCGACGACACGTGTGGGGTCCCACCGATCACGGGAGGACCCCACACCTGTCGTGTCCTGCCGCAGCGGCGACCCGGAGCCCCGTGAGTACGGTTTGCTCTGTTCCCATGGACCGCGGTCACCGCATGCTCGTTCATGGTGATCGCGCCAGGCGCGGGTGGGGGTGGTCGGCCGCCGGCGGCCTCCGCACACGCCACTCTCCCGTTCGTGACCCCGGCGCCCGGCACCAGCGTGCGCAGCCGCCGCTCGGCGACACCAGGCCCCTGCGCCTGCTGCCGGCAGGCATCCTCGGGCAGGCTCTCTCAGGACGCCTCAGCCGCACCCCACCTCCTCCTACACGCGAACGCAGGTCCTTCATGAACAGCACCCGAACGCCCGTCTTCTGCGATGTCGACCTTGCGGCCCGAATCGAGCAGGCCGAATCACTGTTCATGGCGGAGTGCACTCGTGCCACACGGGATCGCGCCGGCGCCGAGGACGGTTTCGTCATCTCCCTTGCCGGGGGCGTGGCCTCCTTCGCCGAGGCCGACTCGCCCTACAACAAGGTCGCGGGCCTGGGCTTCCACGGCGTGCCCGCCTCCGCCGACATGGACGAGGTGGAAGCGGCCTACGCCGCCTGCGGCGCCCCGGTGCAGGTCGAACTGGCGCATCTCGCCGATCCGGAGATCGGGGCCTTCCTCACCGGCCGCGGCTACCGTCTGGTGTCCTTCGAAAACGTCCTGGGCAGGGCGCCGGCAGAAGGCGTCGAGCGGGTGGTACCGCCCGGGATGGAGGTTCGGCGGACCCGCGACGACGAGTACGAGGACTTGCTGGATGTGCTGGTACGGGCGTCGCTGCACCCCGACACCCAAGGGGTGCCCTGGTACGAGGACTTCCCGCGGCACATCCTGGAGAACGCGGAGCGGGACGGTACGGCCGCCGGTGTGGTCCACTACAGCGCACTGCGCGACGGGACCCTGCTCGGCGGCGGCGGGCTCCGCATCGCGGACGGTATCGCCCAGATGGCGGGCGCGGGGACCGCGCCCGAACACCGGCGGCAGGGCGTGCAGACGGCCCTGACCTCTGCCAGGCTCGCCGATGCCGCGGCGGCAGGTTGCGAGATCGCCGTCGTGACCACGCAGCCCGGGTCCAAGTCCCAGCAGAACGTCCAGCGCCAGGGTTTCGACCTGCTCTACACCCGAGCCGTCCTCGAGAAGCAGCCCTGACCCACGACCAGGCGCGGGAATCGGGCCGGCCCGTGGGCCGGCCGCTGTGCGGGGGCGGAGAGATCCGTCATGCCTCCGCGGGAGGGATGGGTGCGGGGGCGTAGATCTCGATGCGGCCGAGTCGTTCCCGTACCGGGATGCGGGGGAGGGGCGGCAGCGATCCGTGCGCGCGGTAGGTCGTGCCGGGCTGGGGGGCGCCCGCCAAGGTGAAGCTGGCACCGTGGCAGGGGCAGACGAGCATGCTGCGTGCGGCGTCGAGGTCGAGCCGGCACGCCTGATGGGTACAGGTGGCGGACACCGACTGCAGACGTCCCGCGGTGCGGTGGACGTAGCCCGCCAGGGATCCGAGGTCGAAGTCCATGACCGCGCCTTCGGGGACCTGGGCGCTGGAGGCGAGCGTGTGCCACGTCCCCCTCGTGGGCCGGACCTCCGGTTCTGGCCTCGCCTGGCCTGCGCCCGCGCCCGAGCCCAGGGGAAGCAGCGGTTCGGTCACGAGACCGGTGCCGAAGGCGGCGGCTCCGACGAGTCCGGCGCGCACGAAACGGCGACGGCGCCGCAGCGCGGTCGTGGGGGTGTGCGGAGTGGGTGTCCGGGACTGCCCTGCGGCGAGTTCGTACCGGAGGCGGGTGACGAAGGCCTCAGCCGGCAGTGCGCGCTCGGTGCGGTGTTCCAGCAGTTCGATGACGGCGCGCACCTGGGCGATGTCCTCTTCGGACGCGGCGAACGCTTTCGGGCGCCGTCCGCTCAGCAGGCGGGCGACGTAGCGGTCTACGGGGCTTCTCATGTCGATCTCCTGTGCCCCGTGTGGTGAACGGATTCGCTGCGGTCCCCGCAGCCTTCTGCGTCGTCGAGGAACCGTGTGAGTTCGGCTCGCCCGGATGCGGTGTACTCCTCCATCCCGGCGGCCTTGCGTATCGCCCTGTGCTGCAGGACTTTCGCGTTGGCGATGGTGATGCCCATCTCGGCCGCCGCTTCGCGGATGCTGTAGCCGAGCATGAAACGCAGGACCAGGATCCGGCGGTGCTGCTCGGACAGGGCCGCCAGGATGCGTGCGGCATGTTCACCGGCACGACTGGTGGGACCGGCGGTCGGCGGCTGGGCGAAGTCGTCCAGGTCGGCCGCGTCGATGTCGATGACGGTGACCTGGCGGCCGAGGGTGCGCTGCCAGTGGCCGGCGAGCGTGGTGCGGGCGGTGGCCAGCAGGTATGCGCGGACCTCGCCGACGGTGGCCGTGGCCCGCAAGGACTTCAGGGCGGTCGTGAACACCTGGGAGGTCAGGTCCTCGGCGTCGGGCCTGTTGCCGACCTTGCTGTACATCAGCCGGTGGATCCTGGCCACGTTGTCCTCGTAGATCGCCTCCCAGCCGGGATACACCGCGGTCGGCAACTGCACGGGCCGGGCACCGGTGCCGTCCTTCCCCGCGGCATGCACCGGCACCCGTCCCTCCTCCGGTCGGACCTGCTCCACAGGTCCGACCGGACTCTCCTCGCTTCTCAGCCGCAGCCTTCGCATCCAGGAACCGCCTCGCGTGTGTCTCGTGGGCCGTCGCACCCTGTCCCGTCCCGCACCCGTGCGGGTCGAGACGGCATGAGCCACGGTGAGATCAGCGAGCCCCGGCCGTACGGGCCGGGCCACTCATCCATGAGATAGAGGAGGGGGTTACACCCCGGCCCGGGTCTCGGCGGCGCCGCCACGGCGGAGAAGCCCGGCAGCCTGGATGGGGGCGCGGCGCCGGAGAGCGGTGCGGGACCGGAGGCAGGGGGGGTGCACCCGGTCCCGCAGGGCCGGCGGCGCGCCCTCGACAACGCCGCCGGCACGGCTCGTCCGATGAGCCGCGGGATCAGACAGGCCAGGACAGCGGTGACGCTGGGCCGCCGTCCGGCTCGTCGTTCCTGTCTCCAGACTGCCGCACGAAGGCAGGGCGGCACATGAGCAAGTCCTGCTCATTCCCGCCGTGGTGTGCGGTGCAGCAGCAGGTAGGTGCACAAGGCGCCGATGAGCAGGAGGGTGGCGACTTCCGAGAGCACGCTGAGGAGCGCGTCGGGATGGGGCTGGAGGCCGCGTTCGGTGAAGCCCCAGACGCCGACGGTGCGGGACAGTGCGAACCCGCCCAGGGCTCCCAGCGCGGTGCCGGCGGCCATGAGGTGCAGGACCGGTGCGCCGGCGAAGAGCAGCAGTGCGGCCACCGCGAAGGACACTGCGGCCTGGATGAGGAACATCGTGCCGATGTGGGGAACGAAGCGGTAGCCGTCGATGTAGAGCTTGGCGTGCAGGTAGCCGCTCTCGGTGACGGTGCCGGCGACGCACAGCCGGATCAGCAGGGCGGTCATGGGGGTGCGGCCGAGGCGGGAACGAGCGGTGCTCACGTGAGTCGCTCCTCCTTCACCGCCAGGGCGTGGTCGCCCTCGTGGAAGGTGACGTCGCGGATCCCCAGCGCGTCTTTGAGCTGCCCCGCAGGCAGGACCTGGGGCACCGGCTGGGAGGCATGCCCGGGCTTGGGCAGGGGGTAGGCGGTGGTGGTGGCCGAGTGGAAGGTGATGTTGCCCTCGGTCTTGGTGAACAGCTGGTGGACGTGGCCGTTCAGGCAGGTCACCGACGAGAATCGGCGCAGCATGTTGATCACCTGCAGGGAGTCGTCGGTGGTCCATCCCCACTGCGGGTACATGGCGAACAGCGGAATGTGGCTGAAGACCACGATCGGGGTGTCGGACTTCAGGCCGGCCAGGTCCCTGCGTATGAAGTCGAGCTGCTCGGTGCCCAGGTGACCGAACTTCTCCAGGCTCAGGGTGTTGACAAGGGCAAGGAAGTGCACGCCGTGGGTGTCGAAGCTGTACCAGCCGTCACCGGAGGTGTTCGCGCCGAACGCACGACGGTAGGCCGTCCCGTGGTCGCCGACGGAGTCGTGCTCGCCGGGCACCACGAACACCCGGTCGGTGTGGACCGTGGACAGCATCTGCTTGACCTGGTCGAACTGCCCGGGTGTCGACAGATGGGTGAGGTCGCCGGTGTGCATGACGAAGTCGGGCCGGAAACCGAGGGAGTTGATCCGGTCGATGGCGTGCTCGAAGGAGCCGGTGACGTCGGTGTTGGCCGGCCCGGTGAAGCCGATGTGACTGTCGGAAACCTGCACGAACCGCAGGGTGTTGGGGTCGTCGGCGGCCGTGGCGGCCGCGGCCTGGTCGTGGTTGTGGGCGACGTGGCTGATCACCTCGCCGCCCACGACGCTGAGGATGACCGCGCCGCCGAACCAGCCGGCGTGCCTCATCAGCTGCCGCCGCGACATGCCCTCGGGGCCGGAGTTCTCCTGGGTGCTCTCCCCGATCACTGCGTCACCGTCACGGTGGCCGTCATGAAGGGGTGGATCGTGCACAGGTACTTGTACGTGCCGGGCTTGGTGAAGGTGTGGCTGAACGGGTCCCCGGTGTTCATGGCCGGGGAGTTCAGCGGGCCGCCGGACGCGTCGCTGGTGACCGTGTGGGCGTCGGAGTCCTGGTTGGTCCAGGTGACCTTCGTGCCGACCTTGACGGTCAGCGAGGCGGGGGAGAAGGCGAAGTTCTTGATGGCGACCGCCGTCCCCGACACCGGTGCGGGTGCGGGTGCGTCCCCGGCCCCGGAGGCAGCGGAGGACGGCATGTCCATACCGGGCATCGACGCCGAGGCGGTTCCGGACGCGCCGGGCAGGCCAGGCAGACTGCTTCCCGGGGATGCCTCGAGCGGAGCGCCCGCCTTGTCGGCGTCCGCGCCTCCGCATGCCGACAGCAGCCCGAGCGAGCCGACCAGCGCGGCCGCGACGGCGCCGACACGCAGTCTCCGGATCAGCGGGTCGACGGTCCGCGCGGATACTGATCGCAGGGGCGGATTCCCGAGCGAGTGCTCCGAGCCCGATGTGCGGGAATGCATGATGGGGATTCCTCATCCTCAGCCACCCTTTCAGGGTGGGTTTTCCGCCGCGGCGTTCAACGCGGCGGCCTACACAGAGGAATAGGACGGGGTGTTACGGATGTCTTGCGTCCATACCCCGTTGCGACCGGAGAGGGATTCCGGTGAATGGGTACTGACTGCCAGGGCACCGTCGGGTCGAGGAATGGGCACCCGCCATGTCAGGACCCCAGTTCACTCCGTAGTTCCCTGCGGCAGGTGACACCCAGTTTCGCGTAAACGTGCTGAAGGTGGTTGTTGACGGTTCGGACCGACAACTGGAGTGTCTCGGCAATCTCCCTGCTCGCGGTTCCTGACGCCGCGAGCAGGGCAACCTGCCGTTCCCTCTCGGTCAGCGCCACCGGTGTCCGCACGGTCGTGAGCAGTTCGAGAGCCGGCGTTCGCGCCCCCTCGCATCGGCCCGCTGCCTCGGACGCCTGACGGGCGGCGGCCACGGCCTGGCGGTGCTCTCCGCTGCGGCGCAGCCGGTGGGCCAGCTCGGCGAAGGCCTCCGCGGCGTAGAGGTCGGCTCCCGCAGCGCGGAACGTGGCCGCGGTCCGGGTGAGGAGCCGGACGTCGTCCTTCGCCAGCGCGCGGGTGTAGTCGAGTTGGGCGTTCATGTAGGCGCCCTCGACCGGCACGTCCCAGAAGGGGGCGGCCGCGTCGGCGACGCCGAGCCGGCCCATCGCGTGCACCGCCCAGACGGCGTGCAGGTACTGCTCGCGATCGAGGCTCTCCTCGGCGGCCTGCACGAGCAGGGCACGGACGAGCGGTTGGTCGTGGTGCACCGCGGCGTGCCAGGCACGGGCGATGCGGTTGTCACAGGCCTCGATGGTGTTCTCGACCGGGGGCAGTAGCCGTACGTAGCGGTCCATGGCGGCCGTCCGGCGCAGCACCGCGGCGCAGATGACCGCGTCCGCCTGCGCCCATTGCGTGAACAGACTCCAGTGGATGTTCCTGGTGACGACCGGATGGAGGATGTTGAGCGCCGTACGGACCTTGCCGCGTTCAAGAAGGATGAAGCCCAGGGCGACGGCGTTGATGGCGCCGCTTTCGTGCCGGGCGATGTCCCTTTCGTACGTGCTGGTCACGATGCGCTCCGCCGCGGGCAAGTCCCCGCTGATCGCACGGCCGTGCGCGTGGACGTGCTCCAGGTACGCGGCGTAGACGGTGTTCTCCCGCTCGCTCTGCGGAGCGGCCAGCAGCCGCTGCATCGGCCGGAAGACCTCCGCCGCTTCGGCAAGGGCGCCCCGGCGCAGGAGGCAGGACGTCGCAAACGTCGTTGCGTCCTGTGCCACGGCAGCGTCGTCGCTGGTCAGTACGGAGCGGCTCATCTCAAGACTTTCCCGGAAGCGGCCCCGGTAGTACAGGACGGTGGCCATGGCCAGCCGGCTGCGAGGATCGCGACGGCCCTCCAGCAGCTGCTGTGCCTCCTGCAGACGGCCCTGCAGGATGTGGTTGTCGAGGCGGGCCTCCAGCAGGCGGTGGCGGTCCTCTTCGGTGATGACCTTCTCCACCTCCCGCAGGACGGGTTCTGCCTCGTCATGGCGCGCGAGGTTGATCAGAGCCCGTGCGTGGGCGAGGCCCACCGCAGCACTGCGCTCCTCTCGCCACGCGGCCTCGGTCAGGTCGAGCGCCTGACGGTGGTCGTGGGCATGCTGGGCGAGTGCGGCGGCCCGCACCAGCAGGGCAGGGTCGGCCTTGCCTGTGGCGGCAAGGCTCCAGGTGGCCAGGTGCAGAGTGTCCTCCCGCCGTCGGGCACCGTGGTCCCGCACGCGCGTGCACTGCTCAAGCAGGAGGTCGCGGCGGTGCAGCAACGGCATGTCCCTGCGAAGGGCCTCCCCGTACAGGGGGTGGCTGAGGGTGATGATGGTGCGGCGTCCTTCGAGGTGTGCCCGGATGAGCCCGTCGGCCTCCAGCCTGCACAGTGTCGGCGCGGGCCCCGCGTCGGCGGAGGTCAGCGGCTCGCACAGGGCCAGCAGCTCGAGTACGCGACGGTCAGCCGGTGCCACCGCTTCGAGACGTGCGGTGATGAGATGGAGGAGCCGGGGCGTGCTCGGCAGGACTCCCTCGGTGAGTTCCCAGAAGTCCCCGTCGCGGGTCAGCGTGCCGCCGGAGCGCGCGCCGTGGACGAGTTCCCGCAGGTAGAGCGCGTTGCCACCGGAGACGTGGTGGAGGGTGTGGACGGTGTGCCTGCCGATGGGGCCGCCCAGCGTCGCCTGGAGGACTTCCTCGACCTCCTGCTGGTCGAAGGGGACGAGATCGATGCGATGGAGGGTCTCGCTGAGCGTGAGGGCAGCGACGGCTTCCGCGACGGGCTCCCCGGTGCGAACGGTCGCGATCAGCCGGATCGCCGATGCGTCGAGCAGTTGCTGCACGAACCGCGCGGAAGCAGCGTCCAGCAGGTGCAGGTCGTCGATGAACAGGACGTGCCGGCGACCGTCGCCGGCAAGGGCCCGCGCCACGTCCTGGTATCCCCTCACGGGATCCGTCAGGTCCGTGTCGGCGGGGACCAGGTGCGCGATCGCACCGAGCGGAACCGCCGCGGCGACAGCCGACGCGGTTGCGCGGCCAGGCTGGAATCCCTTGTCCACGGCCCGTGCCAGACACTCCTCGGCCAGGCGGGTCTTGCCGACCCCGGCCGGGCCGTGGATGGCCACCCCCCGGCAGTGGCTCATCGCCCAGGCTGCCTCGAAGGCGGTCAGCTCGTCGTCCCTGGCCACGAGAGGCGGGGACGTCCATGTCTGCGCGTTCACATCGTGTCCCTCGGCGGCGCCGGCCCCGGCAGGTGACCCCTTGGCACCGGGGACTGCCACCGTTCACATCCTAATGGGCCGTGCCCACACGTGTGGCGTGGTCGCAGCGCGGGACACCGCACCCCAGGCCGGGTACGGGCTCCGGCCGGTCCCGGCCGGAGACGCCGGCTCAGGTCCCCATCAGCCGCTGAAGCTCCTGCCTGCTGGAAACGCCGAGCTTCTGGTACACGCGCTGGAGGTGGTTGTCCACGGTGCGTACCGACAGGAACAGCGCCGTGGCGATGTCCTTGCTGGTCGTGCCACGCGCGGCGAGACGGGCGATCTCCCGCTCGCGGTCCGTCAGCGACCGTGCCGGTGCGGCGTGGCCGAGCAACGGTGTCGACAACCCCTGGCACGACGCCCTGGCCGTCGCGGCCAGACGGCCCGCGGACGTCGCCTCCCGTGTGCGTCCCGAGCGGCGCAGTGACGCCGAAGCCGCTGTGTACGCCTCGGCCGCCAAGGCCAGGGCGCCCAGGTCGCGCAGTTCGTCGGCGGCGGCGATCAGTGCCGGCGGCTCGTCCGAGGCGAGGGCGTGCACGAAGGAAAGCCGCGCCGTCGTGAGGCGGCCCTCGCACCGGGCGGCGTTCAGGTCGAGGAGCCCGAGCACCTCGTGTGCCCCGCCGAGACGTGCGGCTTCGGTGAGAAGCAGGGCCTCGCTCCCCGGATGGCTCGCGACGCGGGCGTCGGCCGCGGCGGCGATGAGAGTGTCCCTGGCGGCTGCGACGCGGCCCTGGGCGGCAGACGACCACGCCTGCCCCAAGGCCCCCTCGGCCGCGGCCAGCAGTCCGGCACGAGGATCACGTCCGGGGTGCGGACGGGTGAGCATCGTCCGGGCCGAAGCGACGTCACCGGCTACGGCATAGCACGCCGCGGCGCCGCTGAGGGCAATGCGCTGGACGTCGCTCCCCTGGGCCGGGGCGGCGCCGGAAAGGGCTTCCCTGAACCACCGCCGCGCGTCGACGACGCGCCCGGCAAGCCACTCCACGCGGCCGAGCAGCGTCGCCATCCACCCCCGGGAGTCCGGTGGCCCGCCGACGAGGAGGCGGTCGAACGCCGCCCGGCCCGCCGCGCGGGCTTCCGGCAGCCGCCCGGCCTCGGTGAGTCCCAGGACCTCCGCCGCCAGCCGCAGGTGGAGGTCAGCCGAGTGGACCGCTCCCGTGCCGCCCGGCGTCCGCGCCGTGGACACCCTCCTCGGCCGGACCGGTGCTTGGCGCTCGCTGCCCGTGTCGCGGACGTGGGCGACCTGCCGGCCTGAGCGTGCTGTGTCCTCGTCGATGCCGGAGAGTGCAGAGGGGCCGGGGTGCGGGGTGCCGACGAGGTTCCAGACGCCGTCGCGCAGGACCAGCTGCCCGCTGTCGAGGGCGCCGAGTACCCGTTCGCGCAGAGCGCGTGCGTTTCCCCCGCTCACGGTGAACAGGCGACGGACACAGCCCTTGCCGACATGGTGGCCGAGCGAGGCCTCGAGGATGTCCTCGACCGCGCGTTCCTCCAGGGCGGACAGCTCCTGCCGCACGACCTTCCCCGCACGCACCAGTGCGTCGGAAGCCTTGCTTCCCGGCAGGCCGGCCCGCGAGGTCGCGACGACGCGGACCACGCCTGCGTCCAGCAGCTGGCGCAGCAGGACCGCGGAGGCCTGGTCCAGCCAGTGCACGTCGTCCACGACGACGAGGGTCCTCCCAGCGGTGGCCCGCAGGACGCGGGACGCGCGGGCGAAGCAGGGCACGGGGTCCATGGGGTCCATGCCCTGCGGCAGCAGGGAGGCCATCGCCCCGAACGGTACGGCCGACTCCTCGGGTCTCGCCATGACACGGACGGCGCGGCTGCCCTGTGCGGTCACGGCTGCCAGATACTCCTCCGCGAGCCGGGACTTGCCCACCCCCGGCGCCCCCGAGACGAGTACGGTGTCGGTGCTCTCGTCCTCGGACAGCCCGGCAAGTGCTGCCAGCTCCCGCGACCTTCCCAGGAAAGGCCAGCGTTCGACGGCGGGTGCGCGCGAGCCCTGCCGGCGGAGAGGATCGCGGTCCCGCAAGGCCCCCGCCGCCCGTCGCTCGACCGGTCGATTGCGGTCGCCGCGGTCCTGCGGGCGCTCGATCGGGATGGCGCGGCGCCTCGTCGCGGAGTCCGGCCGGCTGTCGAGCCCGGCTGCCGGACTGCCGAGGGGAGGTGTCATGGTTGCTCCTGTTCGCTGCCGTCTTGCAGACGCGGACGGGACCTGTCCCGCGGTGACATGCGGAACGTGCGACAGGTGAGTCCGATCGGCCGCGCAGCAAGGTCATGGAGAACTACGTGGGCAGGCCAGGATCCGTTCAGAGGCCGGCGCGGCAGCCCTCGCGATGGGCCGGGCACTCCGGTTCCCGAACGGGCCCGGACAGGCCGCGGGGTCCCCGCACGGGTGGCACACGGCTCATATGAGCACTGATTGCTCACGCCCATGCGAGGGGAGCGAGGTCTTCTGGAGACACCACACATGTCAGTCGTCTCTTCCCCGAGAAGCGTGGTGCGATGAAAACCGCAGGAGATGCCCTGTCCCAGCGGGCATGCCCGCACGTGAGCGAGTGGTGGAGCCTGCTCGACCTGCCGCTGGATCACGGCCCGGCGGTCGCACGGTCTGCACGTCACGCGCTGCGCCGGGCTCTGATCGGCCAGGGCCTGGCACAGGACACCATCGATGACGCGGTGCTCGTGGTCTCCGAGCTGATCGCGAATGCCGTGACGCACGCTGTCCCACCGATCACCCTGCATGTACGCCTGGTTCCCGCAGCGAGCCTTCTCATCGTGAGTGTCGCCGACGGCGGAGCACATCACATCGGCGGCCCGACCGGGACGACCGCGGCGCGCGAGCACGGGCGAGGCCGGCAGGTGATCGCAGCGCTCGCGACGGCGACGGGATCGACGAGCGAAGGGCACGGGAGCGGCAGAGTGCACCACTGGGCTGCCCTCGATCTGCCCTGACGGCTCGGCACGCGTGCGGTTCTCGCACGGCCGAACCCGTCACGTCACACGCCGGCCGTGTCTGCCGGGCAGTAGACCTGTACGTGTCCCCGGAACTCGCGGACGGCGAGGCGGGGGAGGGCGGGCAGCGGACGGGAGGACCGCATGTTGTGCAGCGGTGCCCCCTGCACCGAGAAGGTGGCTCCATGGCAGGGGCACACGAGCGTGTCCCGTGCGTCGTTGAGACCGAGGCGGCACGCCTGGTGGGTGCAGACCGACGAGACCGCACGCAGCCTGCCGGACTCACGTCGCACCACACCGACCACAGCTCCCAGATCGAAACTGAGGACCGCCCCTTCCGCCAGGTCGGAGCTGGGCACGACGGCCCTCCACACGCCGACCGAGGGGACGATCGCGGCATCGGCCGTGGTGCCGGCGGAACCTTCGGTGGTGCCGGTGGAACCTTCGGCGGAATCGCCTCCACGGCTGCGGTCCACGAACACGCCCGCGACGAAGGCCGAAGCCGCGACGGCAGCCGCCTGCAGCAGACGACGGCGTGGCGCCCGGACCCCGCGAGGGCGGGGGAGTGTGGTGGGCGCTTGCTCCTGTTCGGCGGCGAGCCGGCCGCGCAGCGCTTCGACGAACTCCTCCCGCGGCCTGTCTGCCTCGGGTCGACCCGCG
Source organism: Streptomyces sp. NPDC049040 (assembly GCF_043197715.1). Lineage (NCBI taxonomy): Bacteria > Bacillati > Actinomycetota > Actinomycetes > Kitasatosporales > Streptomycetaceae > Streptomyces > Streptomyces sp. NPDC049040. The sequence continues at coordinate 470,261 of NZ_JBICTO010000004.1, read as the reverse complement.
GCCAGGGCAATGGCCGTGCGCATCACCGGGACGTCCTCGTCGTCGGGCGTGAAGGCGCGCGGCCGACGCTGGCGCAGCAGGCTGTCCACGAACCGCATGACGTCGCGCTTCATCGCGTCATCCCCTCCACCCATCTCTCCTGCTGGGTCACGCAGCCGGCGCCGGGAACCGCTGCCGGCTGTCCCTCGGCATCGGGCACGGTGCTCCCTTCCGGCTGATCGAACCGAGTATCCCCCGCAGGAGCTGCGCGGATGCTCCCGGCCCCGGGGCCACCGAGGTCCGAGCCCACGGCCCGGTCGTCCCCTGCGTATCGGCGCGTACGCCTGGCCGGGGGCGGCCACTCCTTCTCACAGACAGATAGCGGCGCGGGTTACAGCGCTGCGGGCAGCCCACCCGTCCCGTGGCCGGCGGTCACCCGTCGTGCATGAGCCGGACCAGTTCCCTGCGGCTGACGATGCCGAGCTTCTTGTACACGCGCTGCAGGTAGTTGTCGACGGTCCGTACCGACAGTGAGAGCGAGCCCGCGATCTCCTTGCTGGCGGCGCCGTCGGAGGCGATGAGGGCGATCTCCAGCTCCCGCCCCGTCAGGGCGTGTGCCACTCCCGTCGTGCGCAGGCAGGGTGTCGTCGCCCCCTGGCACAGGGCCCTGGCCTGGTCCGTCCGCGCGGACGCGAGGTCTGCCTGCCGGCTCTCACCCGTGCGTGCGAAAGCCGCGGATGCGAGGGCGTACGCCTCGGCGGCCAGGAGAGACGCGTCCACCCGCGTCAGCTCGTCACCGGTGGCGAGCAGTTCCGCCGCATCGCCGCCGGCTGCGGCGCGGACGAAGCGCAGGCGCCCGGCGGCCAGGACACCGTCGCAAGAAGACGCCGCCGCCTCCGCCCTGGCGAGGACCGTTTTCGCTCCTCCGAGGCGGGCGACGTCCGTGATCAGCAGCGATTCCGCGGCGAGATGGCCGGTGGACCGTGCCACCGCGGCGGCTTGTGACAACAGGCCGCGTGCTGCTGTCAGGTGGCCTTGCACGGCGAGAAGCCATGCTTCGGCCAGGCATTCCTCGCCCGTCGAGAGCAGCCCCGATGTGGTGGTCCCGCAGTCCCGCAGCCTGGCGAGTGCCAGTCGTGCCGCGTCCAGGTCGCCGCTGAGTGCCGAGCAGGCGGCGCTCCCGCTGAGGGCGACCCGGCGGGCACCGAGGTGATCGGCTTCCTGTGCGAGCGCGAGTGCCTCGCGGTACCAGCCGTCGGCGTCGCCGACGCGTCCGGCCAGCCACTCGAGCCGGCCCAGGTGTACGGCGGCCCACAGACGAGGACCCCTCATGCCCGCCTGGAGGAGTCCTTCGTGCGCGTGCAGCCCGGCATCCCGCGCTTCGGCGAACCGCCCGGCCTCGGTCAGGGCCGGGACCAGGGCCATGAGCCGCACGCTCGGATGGGAGAACAACGCCGTGTCCTCAGGTGAGGGGCGGGGAGCTTCAGCTGCCCTCCGGGCCCATCCGACCGCGTCGCCGCAGCGGCCCGTCATCGCCAGCCCCGTTGCCTTCATGACGGCCGCCCGGACCCACGCGTCGGCCGACGGAAGGCCCTCGGGGGTCAGCGGCAGATCCTCCAGGACGCGGACGCCCGCCGAAGGCCGCCCGGAGGCGATCAGTGCCACGCCCTCGTTGTACCGCAGTTGCGCACGCCTGGCCGGGTCGGACGCATGAGCGACGGCCGTCCTGTTGACCCTGAGCGCGTCTTCGGCGCGGTCCTGCCACACCAGGTTCGTGACTCTTACGTGGGCCGTCGCGACAGTGAGCTCCTCCTCCGCGGTGGCCGCCGCATCCTGCGCGATCGCCTCTTCCGCGGCACCGAAGCGCCCGAGCTGGAAGCAGGACTGCGCGAGGTGCAGGCGGTGGACCGCGGTCCGGTCGGCTGCGGGTATCAGGTCCAGCAGCTCGGCGGTCCGTTGGTGGTCGTGCGCCTGAAAGGCGACGCCGGCGGCGCCGCCGAGCAGCACCGGAGCGGCCGAGCCGGTCGCCTCGGCCTGGCAGACGGCCATCCGCAGCAGGTCGTCCCCGCGGCGGGCGCCCAGGGCGCCGACCCGGTGTGCTTCCGCGAGGAGGACGGCCCTGCGGCGCGAACCCGTCATCCGGCTTCGCAGCAGCTCACCGTGGAGCGGATGCACCAGGCGAACCGCGGACTGCCGTCCTTCCTGCCCGTCCGTGACGAGACCCTTCTCCTGCAGCCGCCTGAGCACTGCCGGGGCGCCTGCCTCCTGGAGCGCGGAGTCGGGCAGCGGCCCGGCGAGAGCCAGCTTCTGGAGCATGTCGGCACCGTCCTGACCGATCTCGGTCAGGCGCCTCTCGACGGTGTCCCTGAGCCATGGCGATCCGCGAAGGTCACGTGAGGTCAGGACCCAACTGCCGTCCTGCAGCGCCAGGTGACCGTCGTACAGAGCGCCGAGCACCAACTCCCGCAGATGGAGCACGGTGCCGCCGCTGAGGATGAAGAACCGCCGGACGGCCTCCAGCGTCACATGGCACCCCAGCACGGTGCGGAGCAGGGCGCCCACGGTGCTCTCGGCCAAAGGAGCCAGCTCCTGCCGCAGCATGCTGCTGTCACCCAGCAACACCGTGGTCGCCCGTGTCTGCGGAGCGCCTGAGCGCAGCGTCGCGATCAGGCGGACGGCTCCCTTGTCCATAAGACGTCGCAGCAGCACGGCGGACGCGGGGTCCAGCCATTGCACGTCGTCGACGAGTACGGCCCGCGGGGCCCGGCCACGAGTGGCGATCGTGGGGAGGGCCGACTCGAGACCGGCCACCGGGTCGGACCAGTCGACGTGGGCGGGGAGCAGATGGGCGATGGCTCCGAGCGGGACATCGGCGGCCGCCGCGGTTGCCACCGCGCGTCCGAGCACGCCGCCCTTGCGAGCGACATGCGAGAGGTGGCTGTCGGCGAGACGGGACTTGCCGACGCCGCAGGGCCCGTGGACCAGCACTCCGGCACTCCGGACATCATCCAGCGCCCGCGCGGCGGCGGCGCTCTCCTCGTCGCGTCCCACCAGAGGCCACCGCCGGGAGGCACGTTCACCGCATCGGCGCTGCTCCGACCGTTCCCTCGGCCGTGGGGCAGGGGGAGGTGTCACGGAAGCTCCTTGCACCGACGCAGGCGCCGACCCCCGCCGTCCTGACGCCCCGTCAGCGATCGCATCGGCGGGGCGAGGCCGGGCTCCCCGCGCTCGCGCATCTGTCTCGTTCCGGCTCGGTGGTGATGTGCCGGCCGCACGCGGGACCGGCGACGCCGGCCGCTGCTGCGACCGACGCCTCACACGTCAGATAGACCGGCCGGTTACACCTCGACCGCGTCTGCGGTCCCCCCGTCCGCCGCGGGATCCGTCACGTCACCCACGCGGCCACGCCGGAGACGTGGGCCAGGGGATGCGCCTCGCAGCCCCGGCGCCCGCACCGCGCCGTGTGACCCGGCCCGCTATTTCAGGCACCAGCCCGGCTCTGGCCGCCCAGCCCTCGGGCGCCTATGTCACCGCCTTCCACGGCGGCGACGGAACCCTGTGGACCGTCACCGACACCGGGAGCGCCCGCTCCCTGAACGAACCCCTTCCACCCAGGTACAGGTCCGGTCCGAGCGCTGACCGGCCGGGGCGCAAGGGACCAAAACCTGACCTTCGGGTCACCAGGAGACAGCGCCCCGCGTTACAAGGGAGCGTGGACGCAGCGTTCCGGCGTCGCCCCGCAGACCTTGAGCACCAGTTGCTCACGGCAGGTGTGAACTCGGCCTGGCAGGGTCGGTGTCGCGTGCTGATGACGGCACGTCGAGGCGCGGGCGGACGGCGCGGGATCACCTGCTCCGGCTCCGGCGGGCGGGCCAGGGACGCGGGAGGCTGCGGATGAACACCGGCGCGGGTGGACCGGACGCAGACGGAGGGCCGGACGACTCCGCGCTGCTGACCGACGTGGTAGGTGCCGTGCTGGCGCGGTCCGCCGCGGGAGAGTGGACCGTGGGCGGCGACGGGTTCTGGTGCAGGGTGACGCCGCCGCGGCACAACCGCCGGGACCAGGGCTGGAAACTCCATGTGTCGGCGACGCAGCTGAGTGCTCCGGTGGTGCTGTCCCGTGCCGCGGAGGTCCTGGTCCGTGCGGGGTGCGCGTTCAAGTTCGCGCGCGGTCTGAACGAACTCGGTGAGTTGCTGTCCGGCTCCGTGCACCGCGGCAGCGGCGGGAAGTTCCTCACCGCATATCCCGGTGACGACGCCCAGTTGCGCCGACTGGCCGTGGCACTGGACCGGGTGACGGACGGCCTGCCGGGGCCGGCGGTGCTGTCCGACCGTGCGGTGCGGCCCGGCAGCCTGGTGCACTACCGGTACGGGGTGTTCGGCGCGAAGCCGGTGCTCGACAACGACGGCAGCCTCGAGTCGGTGCTCACCGCTCCGGACGGCCGCCGCGAGAAGGACCTGCGGCAGGCGTGGTTCAGCCCGCCGGCCTGGGCCGAACCGCCCTTCGCCGTCACCGGACCCTCGTCCGGCCCCGCCGTGGCCGCCCCGGAAGAGGACTCGGCGCCCCCGACCGGTGTGGCCCCGTCCGCCGTCCTCGTCGGGGGCCGCTTCGCCGTCCACGGCGCGGTGCGCCACTCCTACCGGGGAGGCGTCTTCCGCGCGGTCGACCGCGACACCGGCGGCGAGGTCGTCGTCAAGCAGGCCCGGCCGCACGTCATGGGGTGGCTCAGCGGGAAGGACGCCCGCGACACGCTGCGCCACGAGGCGGCGGTCCTCGACCTGCTGGGCCCGACAGGGCTGGCGCCGCGCAAGGTGGCGCTGCTCACCCACCAGGAGAACGTCTTCCTCGCCGAGGAACCGGTCCCCGGTGTGACGCTGCGCGCCTGGGCCGTGGAACGGGCCGTCGGGGCCTGGCGAGGTGCGGGCGTGCCGTGGGCCGAGGGCCTGGACAAGGTGCGGCAGCTGGTCGACATCGTGGCCGCGGTGCACGGGCACGGCCTGGTGCTGCGTGACCTGACGCCGAACAACCTCATGGTCACCCCGGAGGACCGGCTGCGGCTGATCGACCTGGAACACGCCGTGACTGAAGGGTCCCGGGTGCACCGGGTGTTCACCCCGTCCTACGCGAGTCCGGAGCAGACGTCCGCGCCGATGTTCGCGGTGGCACCTCCGCGTACCTCGGACCTGTACAGCCTTGGCGCGGTGATCTTCTTCCTGGTCACCGGTGCCGATCCGCTGCTGCCCGCCGACGAGCCGGCTCTACGGGCGGCCCACGGGCGACTGGCGGCCCTGGTGGGCGCCGCGGGCACGCACATGGAGACCCTGCGCCGGCTTTCCCCTCTGGTCCTCGGGCTGACCCGCGACGAACCGGGGCGGCGCTGGTCACTGGCGCGGGCGCGGGACTTCCTGGCCGCGATGCCGGTCGCGATGCCGGCCCAGGCTCCGGCCGGCCCCGCCGGTCGCGACCCCGAACGCCGGGCGGCCGGCGCCGGCCGCCCCGGCCCCCCGGCCTCGGACAACCTGGCGGACGCGATCGTCGAGCAGCTGATCGAGGACGGCCTCGGCCATCTGCTGGCGACGATGACACCGCAGGGGGAGCGTCTCTGGAAGCCCGACGTGCACGGCGGGACCAAAGACGCGTGCAGCGTCCAGCACGGGGCGGCCGGTGTCCTGGGGGTGCTGACCCGCGCGGCGCGGCTGCGCGGCAGCGCCCCCAGGCACGCCTCGGTGGCCGCCACCGCCGGGTGGATCGGCGAACGGCTCACCACGGTCCCGCGGCTGCTGCCGGGCCTGTATTTCGGCCGGTCGGGCACTGCGTGGGCGCTGCACGACGCCGCAGGTCTGCTGGACGATGCTCCGCTCTCCCGTGCGGCGGCCGACGTGGCCCTGCGGGTGCCCGTACGGTGGCCCAATCCCGACATCTGCCACGGGACGGCCGGTGCCGGAATGGCCCAGCTCCACTTCTGGCAGGCGACCGGCGACGAGCGGTTCCTGCACCGGGCAGCCGAGGCCGCGGACGACGTGCTGTGCGCCGCGCGGGAGCGGGACGGGCGGCACGTGTGGCCGGTACCGGAGACGTTCGACTCGGCGCTCGCCGGCCTGGTGCACTACGGGTTCGCCCACGGCGTGGCGGGAGTGGGCGCGTTCCTGCTCTGCGCGGGGGTCGCGACGGGCCGCGCGGAGTACCTGGACGGCGCCCTTCGCGCAGGCAGGACCCTCGACGAGGTGTCCTGCGGGGAGGGCGGCCTGGCATGGTGGCCGTCCGGCGAGGGGGCGGGCCAAAGCGAGGCCAGGCAGCTGCACTGGTGCAGCGGCTCCTCCGGGGTCGGCACATTCCTGATCCGCCTGTGGGCGGTGACCGGCCAGGCGCGGTTCCTGGAACTGGCGCAGGCGGGTGCCGCCGCGGTCCACCGGGACCGGTGGCATTCCTCGACCGCCGCCTGCCACGGGCTGGCCGGGGACGGCGAGTTCCTGCTGGACCTCGCCGATTTCACCGGCGACGGGCGCTACCGCGAGCAGGCCGGGCAACTGGCCGCGGTGATGTACGCCCGGCACGCAGTTCACGACGGCCGGATCGTCCTGCCGGACGAGTCCGGCGCGACGGTCACCGCGGGCTACGGTACCGGGCTCGCCGGCGGGCTGGGCTTCCTGCTGCGCCTCCGGCACGGCGGGCCGCGCCTGTGGATGACCGATGGACTCCTCGCCGGGAGAACGGAGGTGAGAGCCCGCGAGACCGACATCCCACCGGCGAAGTGACCGCCGCCGCCCGTTGCCGACACAGTGAACACACTCAGGAGGACATCCGTGGACAACGACATCAGCGCACTCGAGCACCTGCCCGCAGAGACCGAGGACGCCGCCCTCGCCGCCGGCCACTGGTCCTGCGGCCACACGTGCGGGAGCGAGACGATCACCATCATCACCCACACGAGCCGGTAGCGCCGTTCGGCTCCGCCGACGTGCGGGGCACCGGACGGGTCCGCACGGCGGGGTCACCGCGGAACACCCGGCGAGGGATGCCGGGTTGTTCCGCGGTGTCCGGTCGGTGGGCGACCCGGTCGGTGCGAACGCGCCGGCCCGCCGGCCGCAACCGGCGGGCAGGCAGCGCTGCCGGCCCGCCGGTTGCCAGGGCCCCGGCCCCGGCCCCGGCCCCGGCCCCGCAAGCCGGTCAGGCGGCGAAACGCCTGACCACCCGGGGCAGGACGACCGCGTTCCACCCGGACATGTCGATGGACAGGGCCGGCTTCGGGGTGGGTGTGCCGTCGGATCCGGTGACCCAGACGCGGGCCAGACCCGCGGCGAGGTCGGCGGTGGTGATGCGCGCCCACGGGATCGTCCGGGCGAAAGGGCGCCGGGGACGGAGGCCTTCGGGGCTCACGTCGACACGGGAGGACCTGGGGCCGCCGAAGGTGACGGTCGTCCCGGCGGACACGGCCTGGATCGCGCTCTCGCCTATGCGGGGGCACACCGTGCTCTCCAGCAGGTGCACCAACCGGTTCCACGTCGCCGCGGCGTCCTCCAGTTCGGTGCCCCTGCGGTAGGCGGCGAAGGCGAAGGTGCGCGTGCGCTCGCCCTGCGCGAGGCCGATGACGTAGCCGGCCTGGTTGATGCGCGTCGCCGCGCGGTAGACGACGCGGTCGACCAGGTGCAGCGGGAATTCGTGGCCGCCGATGGTGATCCTGTCGTGCCCGGCGATGAGCTCGCGCCTTCCGTGGCGCAGCCGGATCTCGTCGTGGGAGGCATCACCGGTCGCGGGGTGCGGGTACTGGTCGCTCATGGAGATCCACTGTGATCGAGGGACGGGGGGAGGGAGCGCGGCGCCCGGACTGCTGCGGCAGTGACCGTGTGCGGCGGAAGGGCGGAACCGACCGCAGGGGTCCTTGCGGTGATGCACCACCCGTGGTGTGCCGGATGCGGCTCGGCAAGTGGTGGAGCACGGTGACCGATCCGGTCGCGCAAGGCCGCACCGGCCGACCCGCTCCCCCTGAGATAGGAGAGCAGGTTACATCCGCGCAGTTCCAGGGCTACGCGGGCACATGAGTAGCTTTTACTCTGTCCCGCTGGGCCCGCTCCGTCGAACCTCGGAGTATGTGTCGGGCCGTCGTCGTGCCCGCGCTCATCACCACGGCCGGGTGGCGACCTCATCTGTCTGGCCGCGCTCCGCTGTACGGGTGCCGGGTCACCTCTGCGCGCGTCGCGGCTCTGGCGGGCCGCCGGCTCCCGAGAACACGCGAGGCAGGCAGACCTGATGCGACGGCTCTGGCAGGCAGCGAGCGCCCACGCCCCGGGCGGCCCGGCGAGCCGGGCCTCGCGGGGAGAATCAGGTGTTGCCTCGGGACACGCCGCACGCGGGCCGGCGCCGACCGCCGGGTATCCCGGCTGGGAGGCGATCTACGAGGACAACGTGGGCAGGATCCACCGGCTGATGTACAGCAAGGTCGGCAATCGGCCGGATGCCGAGGACCTGACCTCCCAGGTGTTCGTGACCGCCCTGAGATCATTGCGGACCACGGCCTCCGTCGGCGAGGTGCGCGCGTACCTGCTGGCCACCGCGCGCACCGTGTTGGCCGGCCACTGGCAGCGCACCCTCGGCCGGCAGGTCACCGTCATCGACCTTGACATCGACACCGCCGCGCTGGAGGACGGAGCGGCGCGCGGCGGGGAGCAGCACAACGGTCGCGCCGAGGAGCGCACCGCACGGATCCTGGCCGCGCTGCCCGAGCGTCATCGGCAGATCCTCACCCTGCGCTTCCTCCTCGGTCACGACGTCCGCGAGGCCGCCGCCGAGATGGGCATCACGGTCGCCAACGCGAAGGTGCTCCAGCACCGGGCCCTGCGCAAGGCTGCGGCGCTGGATCAGACACCCACGGCATGACCCCGCCGACCTGCCGTGCAGGGGACGGCAGGAGGCGGCGACGCCCTCGCGGACGATGCCGCCGGCCCGCAGCGTGCCGGCGCGGCACGCGGGCGCCCTCTCACGGACGGCTCGGGCCCAGCGCGTGGAAACCGCAGCCGAAGTGCGCGCCGTTGGCGTGGCTCACCACGTGCAGTGGGCCCGAGGCCGGCAGCGCCCTGACGAGGATGCCGGCGTGTCCTGCGGCCATCGAGTAGACGCCCCAGGCAACCGACCAGGGGGCCGCCGGCCCGCCCTCGGGGTCCGGAAACCACTCGGGCACCGGCTGGACCCCCTGCTGGACGACCCAGGGGCCGCCAACCGCCTCCGCCAACCGGTCGCGCCACACCCCGGACGTCACGTCAGGCAGCCAGCCGAGTGTGACGCCCTTCCCCCCGTGCAGCGCGGTGGGTTTGAGGACGAGCTCGCGCCGGTGCGCGGTGGCGTACTCGAGCAGATCACCGACACGGCCGTCGGGCAGCAGCGTCGGGCCGGGTCTGACGAGCCTCGTCCAGGGAAGCAGCCGACCGCACGCCTTCCGCTGCTCGGGCGTCAGCCCGTCCTGTCCCTCCTGCGTCGAGAGCAGGGCCAAGGCGCCCTTGCTTCCGAAGAGTTCCGCGTCGAGGGGCGTGAAGACCCGCACCTCGTCGCGTTCGGCTGCCTGCAGGAGCGGCTCCAGCAGTGCCTGCGCCCCGGGCCTGACCAGGTCCTCGATCATGAAGAACCTGTACACGACGTCGATCTGCTGATCGCCCAGTCGCAGCCGGCCGCCGCTGCGGGTCAGTTCGCCGAGGTGGCATGTGACGGTGCTCAGCCCGAAACGGGCCCAGTCCGCGGCGAAGCGGCGCAGGTAGCGCTCCATGTAGGGGTAGCTGTCGGGCCACTCCACCAGCGCGACGACGGGCGCCGTGCCCTCCGGGAAGCCCGTCTCCTCCCGCAGGGTGCGGACGAGTTCTCGGCGCGTGTCCGCGAACGCCAGTCGCTCGGACGCGAGGAAGCGGCGCATTCCCGGTTGCTCACGTACGGCACGGCACATGTCCGCGTTCTCGGTGCCGCCCGCGGTGCTGCCGAGATTCCATTCCAGCAGGCGGAAGCCGCCGCCGTCCCGGAACAGGTCGGCGCGTGCCATCCGCGTCAGTGCCTGGTGCCGTCCTGAACGGCTCCGCAGGGCGCAGTGGACCTGGAGGTCGTCGAACCCGATCGCGCGCGCGAAGGAGGTGGGATCGCCGCCGAAGAGACGGGCCGGCAGCGTGGTCAGGCATTCTCGCAGCAGACCCAGGTCGGATTCCAGGCGCTGCTGTTCGGCAGTCCCGAGGAAGACCGGTCTGGAAAGGTACCGACCGCCGTACATGGTGCGCGCGGCCTCCGTCTCCGGCATCGGACGGACGGGCTGACCGCCGCATGCCTCCAGGTAGGCGGCAGTGATCCGGTCGGACTCGATCCACGGCCGGTCCTTGTCGCTCGCCGTCACCAGACCGTCTCCATTTCCTTCGTCAGTGCCAGGACCCGGTCCACCTGGGCATGGCCGAGCAGCGGGTCCGGGGCCACTGATCGGAAGACGAGGGCGAGCATGACCGCCGTGTCCAGCCGGTAGAGGAGATCGGCCGCGGGGGAGCGTGCCGGCGGTCCGGCGACGGCCGAGTAGCCGCGCAGGATGGATGGCGCGTCGAGGCCGTTCTCCTCGATGGCGGCGTACTCGGTAAGCCGGGCGAGTTCCATCCGCGGATCACCGATCAGCGTGTTCGACCAGTCGATCAGCGCGGCCACACGGCGCGACCGGCACAGCAGGTTCTGTCTCCGGGGGTCGAGGTGCATCAGGCTCCGCCCCGATGAGGCTGCCCGGAGCCGGTCCGAGATCTCCGGGGCGGCGGGGATCTCGGGTATCGCCGGATCGAAGGCCCGAAGTCGCGCGTAGCGCTCGGGAAGGCGCCGGGCGATCAACTCGGGCAGCTCCAGGCCGTACTGGAGGACCGGCACGAAGTCCGGCGGTCCCGCTTGGTGCAGCCGGGCCAGAAGGGCGCCGAACTGCTCCCAGTGCGGCGCCGACCCGTCCGACTCCACGAACCGGGAGACCAGAACGGGAATCCCGTCCCGCCCGCCGAGCAGCTCGACGGGTTCCGCGACGGGAAACCCGCGGTCACGCAGCCAGTGCCCCAACACGTACTCCTGCTCCAGCAGCCTTTCCGCGCTGACGCCGACGTTGTTGGCCGTCTGGAACACGCGCGCGCGAGGCACCCGGAGCACGACGTCGCCGAGATGCGGTGCGGTCGTCGCGAACACCACGAACTCGACGCCCCGGGCCAGCGGACGAGGCGTCTGCCAGCCGCGCTCGGCGGCCAGTTCAGCTGCCGCGGATGCCTGCGCCGAGTGCTCCGCAGGTCCGTCGGTCATGCGCTCTCCGCGGCGAGCCGGACGGGCCCGATGTGCACCCGGCGGCGCCAGGCGCGGCTGAGCCAGTGCTCGTAGGCGGCCCCTTCGGGCCGGTCCAGCGTGAGGCACAGGGGCTCGATGACACGGTCACGCCCGCCGGCGAAGCCGCCGTGGAGCATCGTGAGGTTGTTTCCCACGAGAAGGTCGAAGCGCTCGCTCGGGGCGAGGATCTCGTAGCGGTTCCTGAACGCCGGCCAGGACAGGCCGGTCGCCAGCATGACGGCATGGCAGAACACCCGCTCCACCGGGCCGGCGCAGCGGCCGCAGGCACATGCCGCAGCGAGACCGGCCAGGAGGGGGTGGCGCCGTACCGCCGCTTGCGGCAGCGGATCCTCGCAGCGGAGCAGCGGTGTGGTGACCAGTGCCTCCTCCGTGACTCCGAGCATCCCGGCAAGGGTGGGGTAGGCGGGGGCATGTGTCCCGCGGGCGGCAAGGCACCGGCGGAGGTTCGCTGCCAGCCACCGGGGTGTGGAGTCTGCGCGGCTGTCTCCCCGGGAGGCGCGCACATCCTCCAGGATGCGGAGCCAGTCGTAGTACGTGGTGGCGCTCAGGCCCGTTCCGGGAGCGGATACGAATATGCCCTGGTAGAGCTTGTGCACGTGCGTCGTGGTGAACCCGCTGTCCGAGAAGGTCCGTTGTGCGGGCGTCCAGTCGGGCAGATCGAGCGTGCTGGGCGTGAGGTAGGAGGCGTGCTGGCCGTCATGGTGCGGGAGCAGCGAGCGGACCGCGAAGTCGGCTGCGACCGGCGTCTGCTGCGCCCTGTCGATCTCGACCTCCAGCTGCTCCGGGGCCCCTGCGGCGACCAGAGCCGAGCGCAGCTCGTGGACCAGGAGGTGGGCGAGGTCGCGACTTCGGGTCTCGTCGAGGCGCAGGGCGCCGATCCGGAAGACGACGAACCCGTGCCGTTCCACCTGCGTGGCCGCGGTGATCGCCACATCCGCCGCCGCCTGCTCGTGGTTCCGCGAGCCGAGCAGGGTCGAGCAGTCGATGAACTGGTCAGGTCGGGGGAATCTCATGTCCACTGGTCACCTTTCGAAAAGATGCCTTACTTGATGGCGAGAAAACCTTCGAAACACACGTACTTCTGAACGGTCATCACCTGCGAGAAGCCCGCGGCGCGCAGCATGGCGGTGTTCTCCTCGGAGGTCAGCGGATCCAGAACGCCCTTCAGGCTGCGGGACTTTCCGATGATCTCGAGGGGGCTGTAGCCGCGGCCCATCTTGTATTCCATGTACGTCTGCTGCATGAGGTCCTGGAGCACCGGGGTCGGCGATCTGACTTTTTCGAAGAGCACGAGGCCGCCGCCACTGGGCAGGGCGGCGCACAGCTGCCTGAGCAGGTCGTGCCTCTGGTCCTGGGGCATGAACTGCAGCGTGTAGTAGAGCGCCACGAACTCCATGCGGTCGAAGCCCATCGTGCAGGCGTCCGCCTCGAGCACGGCGATCCTGGTGTCCACGCCGCAACGCTGCCGCGCGACCTTGGCCATGGCCGGCTCTATGTCCACGGCCACGAAGCGGATGCCCGGATCCCGGTGGCGGCGGGCGAGCGCGAGCGTCAGGGTCGCGGTCGAGCAGCCGATCTCGTACACCCGCGACGTGGGTCGGACGAAGAAGTCCGAGAGCTGCGCCACCAGGTCGTGGCCCTCCTGGTAGAGCGGAATGCTCTTGCTGACGTGGCCGTCGAAATGCTCGGCGACGTCGTCGCCGAAGGTCCAGCGCGCGTCGTCGGCCATGATGCCGTCACCGACCGGCGTCAGCAGCACGGGGTCCGTCATGTCACAGCCTGTCTCTCGTGGGGGCCCGTGTCGGGCAGGGCGCGGAGCGAGCGAAAAATGGGTACGGCCGGCAGCGTTGCCAGGACGAGGAGTGCTCCGCCCGCGATGAAGGGGGCCCGCAGCCCCCATGCGGCCGCGGCGAGGCCGAAGCAGACGCTGCCGAGGGGCATCGCCCCCCAGGACACGAGGCGGTACACGCTGTTGGCACGGCCGATCAGGTCTGCCGGCATCAGGGTCTGGCGGAGCGAGACGGCGACGACATTCCACACCATGGAGGCCGAGCCCATGACGAGGAACGCGGCGATGGCCGGGTACCAGGTGCTGGACAGGCCCAACGCCACCGACGTCGCGCCGACGACCATGGGGGCGACGGCGAGCAGCCGCAGCCGGCCGAATCGGTCGCGGAGCCGTGGCGTGAGCATCCCGCCGAGGAGCGCCCCCACGGCCAGGGCCGTCAGTTGGGTTCCGTAGAAGGCGATCGGAAGGTGGAGTACCCGGGTGGAGAAGAGCACCAGCAGCGCCAGCTCGCCCAGGTAGATCGCGTTCATCAGGGCGGAGATCAAGGTCAGGGCGACGAACGGCCGGTTCGCCAGGCAGATGCGGACACCGTGGACGATCTGCTGCCCGAAACCGCCCGGAAGCCGCTCGCGGCGAGCGGGCTCCGTGCCGCGTACGCCGTGGAGCAGTACGGCGGAGGTGACGAAGGACAGTGCGTTCAGGAGGAAGGGGAGCGTTCTGGACAGCCGGAAGAGGCCGCCTCCCACAAGTTGGCCGACGAAGTTCTGCCCCGCCTGCATGCCGGAGTACAAGCGGCCGTTGGCGCTCTCCAGATCCGCAGCCGCGACCAGACGGGGAAGGAAGGCGAGCGAGGCGCAGTCGAAGAACACCTCGCCCGCGCCGAGCAGCCCCGATGCGGTGACCAGCGCGGGAAGTCCGAGCCGGTGCTCGGCGAGTGCCGCTGTCAGCAGGAGCAGGACGACGGCCCGGCCGACGTCCGAGACGACCATGACGTGCCGGGGGTCGCCCCGGTCGACGACGGCCCCGGCCGGCAGGGCGAGGAGCAACCACGGCAGGCTGCCGACGGCGGTCACCAGGGACAGCTCTCCCGGTGAGTGGGTGATCTGCGCCGCAAGGAGCGGAAAGCTCGCGAAGTGCACACCGGTGCCGGCAGCCGAGATGACCGACGCGCTCCAGGTACGCCGGAAGCCGCTGCCGAGCGCAGTCCGCCTGCGCCGCGGCCGCGCCGCGGGCACGACATCCGCCGTCATCGCCGGCCTCGGGAGAAGAGGGCGCAGCGCAGTTCGGAGGTGTGAGGGGCGCCGTCGACTTCGAGCCACAGCTGGTCGGGCGCCGGAAGCATCTCCATGAGGTGGATCCGGCCTCCGTCCGCCCTGGCCATCCGCATCATCTGACGGACCAGCAGCGGGGAGTCCAGGTCCACGTACAGCGGCTTCGGCTCGGAGCCGACCTTGGCGAAGAGCTGGTCGGGCAGTCCCATTGCGAGCCGCAGCCTCTGCAGGCCGGCGAAGTCGGCGGCGTCGTCTCCTCCCCTGCCCGGCGCCGCCACCGCTGCGGTGGGCAGCGACCACTGTTCGCGTGCAAGCACGACGCGCCCACAGGTGAGCCGCGGCAGGTGGGTACGTCCGCCGAGGGCCAGGGTGCCGCCGCCGAAGTACCGCGGGAAGGCGAACACCGCCAGCGGATCGCCGCTGATGCTCGCCGAGCCGGCCGGGGCGGCCAGCAGCCTGAGCCGCCGCTGACGGCCGCGGGCGCGAAGTTCCAGCCGCGCGGACGTCACGCGGATGTACATGTCCGCAGGCGAGATCACGTCCTCGCGGGACTTGCCCGACACCCCCAGGAGCTCCAGGTCCGCCATGGGCAGCGGCACCTGGGCGGAGGTCTTGGACGAGTGCACGCGGACGAGATCGACGACGTCCTCGTCAGGGTCGACCACGCGGGCGTAGTGGTCTGCGACCAGGCGCGGCAGGTCCGGCTGTTCCGCGGCGAGAAGGGGGGCGACGCTCGTGTGGGTCAGGAGGTCGCGCACGGCGTGGCAGTCCCCGATCACGGCCTGGAAGGCGCCCGTCGCGAGCGCGTCGGCCCCGGAGGCGACGAGCATGACGTCCGGGTTGATCACCGCGGACGGCCAAGAGGGGTACGCGCTGAGCAGCGCGCGCACGCTCGCGCCTGACACCTTCACGCGCCGGCGGGCCAGGTCCTCCCCGTACAGATGCGCGGAGATCCGCTCGCCGGCCTCCGCCAGCCGCACGTCGACCTGCGCGCACGCGGAGGCCACGGCGTCGGAGTCGACGGCGAAACGCTCGTAGAAGTCGAAGAGCGGCACCTCGGAGCCGACCTCGTAGCGCTCGCGGCACCAGTCGTACAGGATGCCGGACTCGAGCCGCATGCGAAGGCGCGGCCCGATCAGCATCAGGTCGTAGGCCGGAGCCAGCTCCTCCCGGAGGAAGTCCGCCATGTCGGTGCCGATGGTGAACCCGGTGAGGTCGCTGCGGCATTCCTCGAACACGATGCTGCGGTCAGCGTAGATGCGGCCGTGGCCGCGGTTGGCCGCGCAGCCGGTGAACGCCTCGAAGAGCGACTTCAGATCGTCGAGGAGTGCAGGGCGCTGGGAGGGATCGGCATCGGCGAATGCCGTGAGGAAGTGTTCGACCCGCTCCAGCAAGACCCGCGCCTCGGGTGCGTCGGCAAGACCCTCGGCGAGCAGCTTTCGCAGGTCGTGCACCGCGGACGGCGTCCCCGTCGGGATCTCGAAACCGGAACTCACCCACTGCCCCCGCACCAGGTCCCGCACCAGATCATCGAGAACGGCCGGCCCGGACGGCCGCACGGCCCCGGTCCACTCGTCGAACGCCGGTCGCAGTGCTCCCAGGGGAGTCCGGCCGTCGCAGCGACCGAGCAGCCAGCGCTCGGTCTCGGTCAGTGTCCGCTCGTCCGCCCGGCGGAATCTCCACCCCTCGAAATCGCCGGGCCCGCCGGAGGTGAAGTCGTAGCGAACGGCGCGATCCTCGTCCAGGAAGACGAGGGGATGCAGCCTGGGCCGGATCCGGTCACGGAACGCCGGATGCGTGGCCACGACGTCCGCGATCGCCTGGGCAGCCCAGTGGCTGAGGAAGACGGTGCGCACCGGCGTGGTGGCAGGGCCCAGGCGGAGGCCGCGCCCCGTTCCCAGCCGGCCGGGTGTGAAAGGCCCGAAGTGCGAATGCGTCTCGTTCTTCGTGGCGACCCGTTGCAGGTAGCGCGTCAGCGTGTCGACGCGCTGACGCGCCGATCCGGAGAACTCGGTGGGCCGCGTGTCCAGCCAGCGGATGAAGAGACGGTGAGCGGCGTCGTTCGACAGGAGCAGCATGTCCCGGAGCGTTTCGTCGCGGAACGCGTCGACCACGCTCAGCCGGCCGGCCTGCGCCGACGTCTCGTACCGGGCGCGGAAGGCGGCCTGCGCCGCTTGGCAGCGGTCCTCGGCGGCCTCCCAGCCGCGCGCCGCCCGGCGCGTCCGGGTCAGCTCGCGCAGCAGCAGGACGTCGCGCGGACGAGGCCTGCGCCCCTGGCCGAGCCTCGTCCGTGCTTCGTCGAGCCGCGCCGGCGGGGCGTTGCCCGACAGGACGCCGAGCAGGTCCTGCCTGGCCGCCTCGAGATCGCGGGCGGCCTGCTCCCACTCCGCGACGGCGGGGGCCAGTGAACGGGCCCGAAGCACGTCGAGACGCGCGTGCGGATACCCGGCCTGGCGGAGGAACGCGACAGGCAGGAGCGACCAGTGCGACGCCGTCGTCGGTGCGGGGAGGTCCATGGATGACTCTCTCGTGTCCGGAGGTGGGGGCGGTGGTGTCCCGGGCTCGCTCACGCGGAGAGGAGGCGGGTGAGCAGGTCGTCGGCAGCGGGTCCGCCGCTCGGCAGGCGGCCAGGTGCGGTGGCCCACGGCTTGACGTCGGTGCCGTGGAAGTCCGAGCCCGCGGTGGCGACCAGGCGGTGTTCCGCGCACAGCCCGGCCAGGGCCTCGACGTGTGCCGCGTCGTGCCAGGTGGTCCAGACCTCGAGCCCGGCCAGGCCCGCGTCCCGCAGCGAGCGCAGCTCGGCGCGCGGGTCGGAGGCGCTCAACAGGACACCGGCAGCGTGGGCGAGCACCGGGACACCACCCGCGTCCCGCGCCCAGCCCAGGACGTCCGTCAGGTGCGGCCTGGAGGGTTCTTCGACGTGGAAAGGGCGGCCGGGCTCGAACCACTGTCTCTGGACGGCCATGAGATCGTCCGGCCGATGGCCGGCGAAGCGCGGATCCCCCCTGGCGGCTTCCAGGAACAGCCGCAGGAAGACGCCGTAGTACGGCACGCGGTTCGGTCCCACCGCGGACTCCACAGCTGCGCGCGTCAGCGGGATCCCGGCCTCGGCGACGACATCCACCGACTGGTGGAACCAGGCCAGCCGGCGCGCATGGTGGGCTTGGACCCGAGCCACGAGTTCCGCCCGGGACGTGGCGTAGACCAGGCAGTGGACCTCGTGACCGTTCCAGGTGGCGCTGATCTCGCAGCCGACGATCGCCCTGCCGCCGAGTCCTTCGAAGGCCGCACGGAAATCGTCACACCCCGCGAAGCTGTCATGGTCGGTGCAGGCTGCCACGGCGACACCGCGCGCCGCCGCCATCTCGGCCAGCCGGCCGGGGGTCAGTGACCCATCGGAGACCGTGCTGTGCAGATGCAGGTCGATGCCGCTTGCTCCCCACGGCTCCCGGGCAGATGTCACGGCGCGGTCGGACCTCCGGAGAAGACCGCACAGCGCAGCTCGCTGGTGCGCGGTGCACCGTCGATGTCCAGCCAGAGCTCGTCGGGGCCGGGAAGCATCTCCGAGAACTCCACCGTGCCCGCCGTCCCGCGGGCAAGGCGGAAAAGCTGGCGTACCAGCAGCGGGGACTCCCAGTCGACGTACACGGGCTTGGGCTCGCCCGGGATCTTCGCGAACCCGTGCCGTGGCAGGTCGAGGTCCCTGCACAGCCGGCGTGCGGCGGCGTACTCGGCCGCACCGCCGCGCGCGCTGTGGGCTCCGGGACTCCAGCCGCTCAGGGCGGCGGACGCGATCCGCCAGCGCTCCCGATGCAGGACGACGCGGCCGCAGCGGATGCGGGGCAGGTGGCCGTGGTCGAGTGCGCCGATGCCCACGCCCCCGTAGTGGCGCGGGAAGGCGAACGGGGACAGCGGATCCTGACGGATGCCGGTACCGCCGGCCAGCGGTGCCATCAGCCGGACCCGCCGCCCGTCAGGACGCACCCGCAACTCCGGGCGTCCTGCGCGGACGACGAGGAAGAGCGCGGAGGGGTGGATCACCTGGTCGCGGGGCTTCGGCGACAGCCCGAAGACCTCGAGGTCGGGGCAGGGGTGCTGGAGCGCGGCGCCTGTCTTGTCCAGATGCGACCGGGACAGGTCGAGCAGGATCTCGTCGGGGTCGAGGAGGGAGCGGTAGCGTGCGTGGATGCCGCTGACCAGGTCGGGGGCGATCTCCTGGATGAGCGGCGCGAAACTCGAATGCGTGAGGACGTCCCGTACGGCGTGGCAGTCGCCGACGACGAGGCGGAACCGCCCGTCCTCCAGGTCGGCGGCGCTTCCCGCGGCGATCATGACGTCGGGGTTGCACAGTGCCGCAGGAGTGTTCGGGTACCGGGCGATCAACTCGTCGAGGTCAGCCCGGTCGACCAGAACCTCGTGCACGGCGCGGTCGGCGGACCCGAGCAGCGAGGCGGTGACCTCCCGGTCGAGTGCGCCGACCTCCTCGTCGACCAGGCGGCATGCGTCGGCCAGGACCGGCTTGTCGGCGAAGAACCCCTCGTAGAAGTCCTGGAGCGGGATCTCGGTGCCGGCGCCGAAGCGCCGGCTCATCCAGCGGCCGAGGATCTCCGTCTCCCTGCGGATCCGCAGGCGCGGGGACAGCAGGACCAGGTCGAACACCGCTGACAGCTCCGTGGTGACGGCCTGGGCGATCTGGCTGCCCAGGGTCAGTCCGCGCACCGGGCCCAGTGCTTCTTCGTAGAGGACGCTGCGGTCCGCGTAGTGCCGGCCACGGGACCGGTTGGGCGCGGTGCCGGTGGCGGCCTGGAAGTCTTCCTTGATCTCGGCGAGCTGCCGGGCGCGCGACGCGTGCGGCGCGAGTGAGAACGCCGCCAGCCCCTCCTTCATGCGGCGGACGGTTGCCGCTTCCGGACTGTTCTCCTGCCCCGCACCGGTGAGCAGCGAGTCGAGCACTCGCAAGGGATCGGGTGCGCCGACCGGGATCTCCCAGCGGTCGACGATCCACCCGGACTCCGCCAGGCCTGACACGACAGCCTCGAAGCAGCGCGTCGACGGCGACCCGCCGCGCAGGGTCCAGGCTCTGCGCAGGTCCGCGATGCTCGTCGCGCCGTCACAGCGCTCCCACAACCAGAGCTGGTCCTCAGACAGGACACATCGGTCCTGCTCGACGAACGTCCATCCATCGGCCGTCCCGGTGGCCGTCGTCGAGGCGAACAGCCTGAGCTCGCCGCGCTGGTCCAGGGCCAGTGGACGGCGCCGCGGACACACCCGGTCCCGGATCGCCGGCCGGCGGCTGAAGTCCGCGGCCAGTTCCTCGCCTGCCCAGTGGGACCAGAAACTGCGCCGCTCCACGGGCCCGGGCCGCCAGTCGGCGCCTCCGGGCCCCGGCTCGAACCGTGCGACCGATATCGGACCGAAGTGCGAATGACTCTCGTTCTTGGTCGCCACCCGCTGGAGGTACATGGCCAGCAGGTCGGTCATACGCCGTCGATGACCGGGTGAGCTCTCCTCCGCCCGATCGAGCCACGCCTCGAACTCCGCGTACCGGGCGTCGTTGGACAGCAGCAGCACCTCCCTGAGCTCGGGTGCCGCGAACAGCGAGATGACCTGGCGGCGGGCGCGCTCCAGCGCCTCGTCGTGCTCGCGGACCCGGGCCTGCCAGGCGGCGTCGAGACGAACGGCGGCCGCCTGGTAGCGGAGTGCCAGAGCCCGCTGCGGTTCCGGGAGCACCGTGAGCACCTTCGCCAGGACGGGATCCGTGAGCGACCTGAGCATTCCGACGTACGAGGCGGTCGCCCCCTCACCGCCGTGTTCGTGGGCCCGGATCGCGGCCTTGAGCGCGTCAGCATGTTCCGCCAGCAGACGCGTCTGATCGAGCAGCAGGTCGAAGCCCGCCGCCAACTCCGGCTCCGCGAGGGGGTCCAGGAGCCCGAAGGGGAAGCCCGCGTAGCGCAACAGCGCGACAGGGCTCAACGACCACTCGACGGGCGTGGCGTCCACGTTGTCACCTCGGTGTGGAGCGAATGCGGTCACGGAAAGGCGATTCTCATGTGGCGGTGAACCGGGCGCCTAGAGCAGGCGGTGCTCATGTGGTGTGAGCCCGCCCGCCGGCGCCGCCCTGGTGGCTCGTGTGCGTGCCGCCCCGCCCGCCGGGCACCCCGTGGGTGTAACTCCCGACGCTATTGATGGAAGGGGGCGACACATGGCCCCGCATCCCGCCCGTCGTACGACGGGCCGTCAGAAGGAGTGCACATGAACAAGGTGACCGTCGACGCACCTCCGCAGATCGGCATCATCTGCATCGGCTGCGCGTCCGGCAGCAACTGCCTGCTGGAGGACGCCCTCGCCGACTTCCACGCGGCGACCGGCCGCTGATCCACCGATGACCCCGCCCGCGCTCGGCGTCGGGACGGTCTACATCCCCGGCCTGGAACCCTTGTTCCAGGCCGGGGGCGACCTGATCGACGTCGTGGAAGTCGAACCGCAGCTGTTCCGCGAAGGCGACGGACGCTACCGGTTGCACCAATCCTCGTTCGCCATGGCCGCCGCCCTGGGCAAGCCGTTCCTGATCCACGGCGTCGGCTTCCCGGTCGGCGGCACCGTCCGGCCCGGCGAGCAAGACCTCGCGCCCTATGTCGAGGCAGTCGTCCGCAGTGGGAGCCCCTGGGCCAGCGAGCACCTCAGCTTCAACGAGTTGCCCGGCCGGGGTTCGGCGGCCGGCCGCTTCGGCGGTTTCCTGCTGCCGCCGGTCCAGAGCCCGCTGGCCGTGTCCGTGGCCGCCGCCAACATCCGGGCCGTCCAGGACCTGCTCCCGGTCCCCTTCGCCTTCGAGACCGGTGTCAACTACCTCCGGCCGCAGCGCGGTGAGATGCGCGACGGCGAGTTCTTCGCCGCCGTCGCGGAGGAGGCCGACTGCGGCATCCTGCTGGATCTGCACAACCTGCTGTGCAACCAGCGCAACGGACGCCAGGCGGTCCTGGACGCCGTCGGCGAACTCCCGCTGGAGCGGGTGTGGGAGGTCCACCTCGCCGGAGGGGTCATGTCCGACGGACTGTGGCTCGACAGCCACGGCGGGGCGCCGCCAGAGGAGGTGTACGAGCTGGCCGAGCAGGTGCTTCCGGCCTTGCCGAACCTCGGCGCGGTCATCTTCGAGGTGATGCCCGAGCACATCGCCCGTGGCCGCTTCACTCCTGCCGAGGGTGTGGAACAACTGCACCGTGTCAGGGACTTGTGGGACCGTGCCCGAGCCGTGCGGAACGGGCCGCAGCCGTCGGCTCGCGAGCGGATCGTCGCGGCCGACGGCCCGCCCTGCCAGGGCCCCGCGACCGCCCTCCCGGATCCGGCCGCATGGGAATCGCTCCTCGGCGCGCTGGTCATCGGGGAAGCCGGCTCGGCGTCCGGGCCCGGGGCCGGCCCGGTATCCGAGGCCGCCGCAGCCCTGTCCCAGGACAGGAGCCTGCCGGTCATCCGTCGTATCGTGGCGTCCTTCCGCAGCGTCCTCGTCGTCGAGACGCTTCCCCTCACCTTCCGTCTGATCATGTTCGCGGTCGGTGAGGAGGGTTTTCTGGCCATGATGAGCGCCTTCTGGGCGGGCTACCCGCCGCGTCGCTTCGCGTCGGAGGAACTGGACGACTTCCTTGCCTTCATCCGTGCCCAGGACGCGACTCCCCACCTGCGAGAAGTCGCGGCCTACGAGGTGGCCGCGGCGCGCGTGCGGGCGACAGGCGTCGCGGAGAGCGTCGTCTTCAGCTGCGAGCCCACCGCCCTCCTGGCGGCGCTGAGGCAGTACCGGGAACCCACGTTCGCCGGGCCGGGGGAGTACGAGGTCACGGTCGTCCCCTGATCGCCGCCTTGCGTTCCGCGAGGCCGGGGACCGCGGCGACGGTCGACACCACCGCCCGCGTCCCCGGCCTCACCGGTCAGCGCTCCTTACCCTGCGGGGCGTCCGGTGCCGCTTCCCCGCTTCCTTCCGGCCCCGCGCCCAGCCGGCGGACGGCGGGGACGGCATGGTTGGCGACGGCCAGAAGGGCCAGACCCACCGCGATGGCGAGGATGGGGGCGTCGACCCCGAAGGCGTCTGCCAGCGCCCCGCTCGCGGCGGGAGCGAGCCAGGCGAAGGACTGGGCGGCCGTGCCCATCGTTGTCAGCACGCGCGCGGTCGTCGCGTCCGGGACGTTCGCCATCACGCCGGTGGTGAAAACGACGTTGAGCGGCGTGACGAGTACGAGGCTGGCGCCCAGGCACAGGGCGGCCAGCCAGGGCCGGGACGCCAGCAGGACGAGGCTGCCGACGCCGGCCGCCACCATCCAGGACACGATCAGGATGATGCGGTGGCCGGACACGCGCTGGACGACCTGTCCGGCGGCGAGGGCGCCTCCCAGGGCACACGCCGATGCCAGTGCCTCGGCCCCGCCGATCGTCGAGGGCGGGGCGCCGTGGCCGCGCAGCGTCACGATGAACATGAAGCCGAGCCCGGCCAGGAGCATGTTGGTCACAGCGGACCACAGCATCGCGTATCTCAGGAACGGATTGCTCCGGATACATGCCAGCCCGGTGAGGAGATCACGCAGCAGTGGGGGGCGCACGGCAGTCCGCCCGGCGGTGTCCGGTCCCAGGGGGGTCCGGACGAAGAGGCAGGCGAGCGTCACGGCGCCGAACGAGAGGGCGTCGGCGAGGAACGGAGCCCACCGTGCCATCGTGAACAGAGTGGCCCCCAGCGGCGCCCCGGCGAGCTGGGCGCCGAAGTCGCGTGCCTGGACCCGGGCGTAGGCGGCCTTGAGCTGCGGTGCGGGGACGATGCGTCGCACGATCGGCGCCGCCGCGCCGGCGAACGCCGCCGCGGCCACGCCCTGGGCCAGTGCCAAGGCGGCGATCAGCGGCAGTCCGGGACGACCGGCGGCCACGGCCCAGAAGACCCCACCCATGGTCGCCGACTGGACCAGCGAGGCTCCAGCCAGCAGGGCACGCCTCGGGTGGCGGTCGGCGACCACTCCGGCGGGCAGCAGGGCCGCGACCCGGCCGGCGGCCTCGCAGGTGGCCGCGATCCCGGCGTCGGCCGCGGACCCGGTGACGGCCAGGATCAGCAGGGGGAAGGCCAGCGCGGAGACGTGGGTGCCGAGCCCGGACACCGCGGTGCCGGACCACCAGAGGTTGTAGTCCCGGTTGCGCCACAACGGCGGCAGCCGCGCCTCCCGATGAGGGCCCTTGGGATCCTCGGGGACCGCGGGCCGGGGGCCGTCACCGCTCGGAGGCCGCTGCGGGGAAGGGCTGGTATCGCTGTCAGTCACAGGCGTCAGCCTCGCGGCCCTTCGCCGTGGAGGCATCCGGGTAACCCCCTAACGTTGCCCCGCGCCGAGCCGGCCCGGTCTCGCCGGCTCCGCTCAGTGCCCTGGCCAGCTCGGTTCTGGATCGGACGCCGATCTTCCGGTAGATACGCCCCAGGTGCGCTTCGACGGTGCGCCGGCTGAGGAACAGGGCGGAGGCGACCTCGTCGTTGGTGCGGCCTTCCGTCACCAGGTCCGCCACCCGCTTCTCGGCGGCCGTCAGTTCTGTCGGGGAGTTACGGCGCATTCCCAGGCTCCGCAGCTCTGCCGTCGCACGCTCCGCCCATGTCGCGGCGCCGAACCGGACGAACGTGGCGTGAGCCTGCCCCAGCGCGGTGTGCGCCGCCCGCTTCCGCTTCACCCGTCGCAGGACCTGGGCCTGGACCAGTTGCGTCCGGGCCAGCTCGAACGGCATGGGCAGCTCGGCGTGCGCCCGTACCGCGGCCTCGACCGCCGCGAGGGCGCCGTCGGGATCCGCCAGTGCCAGCGCGAGCAGGGCGCGACTGCGTGCGGCCGTGCACTCCAGATACGGGTACCGGGACACGCCCGCGCGCCGCTCGAGCCGGACGACCAGGGCCTCGGCCCGGCGCAGCTCTCCGAGTTGGAGGCACACCTCGACCTGGTCCGCGAAGAAGTGGTAGCGAGCCGGCTCGCTCATACCCATCGCCTCGACCAGGTCGAAGGCCCGCGTCAGATGGCGGTCGGCTTCGCCGGGACGGCCGAGTGAGAGCTCCACGAAGCCGAGCACCGACAGGTGCAGGACGGACGCCGCCGGGTCCTCGGGCGCCCCCGCGAGCGCGAGACCCTCCGTGGCGTCCGCCGCAGCCCTGCGCAGGTCTCCCTGGTACGCGGCGACCAGCGCCGTCGCATGGAGCGCACGGCTGCGGTAGCGCCCTTGACCCGTCTGCCGGGCGGTCTCGGTCGCCTCGGCCGCATGGCGGGCCGCGAGGTCCGTGTCACCGAGCCGGCATTCGAGCTCGGCAAGGTGGAGCAGCAGACGCGGTATCAGGGACTCGTCGCCGACCTCGTGCGCGCGCCGGTATGCGGCCCGCAGGTCCGCGCGGGCGCGAAGCGGGTCGAAACTCATCTGCCAGAGGCTGAGCACGGCACGGGCGGACGCGCCGTCCCAGGAGAAGTCCCGCGCGGGCAGCAGACGCCGTCCCCGCTCCATCGCCGCGTGGTCGGGCGCCCGGCCGGCCTGGAACCCGAAGTAGGCCGCCGCGAGCAGCGCGCAGGCCCGTGCCTCGGCGTCGGCCTCACCTGCCAGCAGCCGCTGGGCCGCCTCGGCGCCGGCCAGTTGCAATCCGGTGTCGAAGTCAGCGAGCCAGGCGATGCGCAGGTGCACCATCCCGGTCAACGACCGGTCGCCCGCGGCCTCCCGCAGCGCGGCGTGGAGCACCGCGACGGCCTCCTCGGGGCCGCCGTCGTGGAAGACCACCGGTGCGAGCCGCAGCAGCGCGCGGGCCCGCCGGTGCCCTGGCGGCATGTCCGAGACCGCCCTCTCCAGCATGTGGCGGGCGCCCGTTCCGTCACCGGCGTAGAAGCGGCACTCGGCAGCCGAGACCGCGCGCTCGAGCCGGCGTGGATCCTCCGGCGGGGTGCGGCGACTCGACAGGCTCCACAGGTCGGCGGCCCGCGCCGGCATGCCACGTGCCTGGGCCTGTGCGGCGGCGTGATCCACGATGTCGGCGACCTTTCCGCACGGCCCGTCGACAGCGAAGGCAAGATGCCATGCGCGTTGGTCGAGGTCCGTGGCCACGTCCGCCAGCCGCGCGTGCAGGGCGCGGCGCCGCTCTCCGGCCGCCGCCGCGTACACAGCCGACGCGAACAGCGGGTGGGTGAACGTCACCCGTCCGTCGTCGACTTGGAGCACGCCCGCTTCCTCGGCCTCGTCGAGCGCGGGGACGGCCTGGTCCGCGAGGCCGAGCACGGCACGGATCGACGCGGTGGTCGGGGAGGGCAGGGCGGCCGCGATCAGCAGGACGTCGCGCACGTCGGCGGAAAGCCGTCCGACGTGTTCCGCGGCCGCGCGACGATGGACGTTCGGCACCGGCAGGGCCCAGTCGGGCTCGCGGAACCGGGTCCTGTCGACCGAGGGCCCGGCCGCGGGATCGAGTTCCAGCGCGCGCATGATCTCCAGCGCCAGGGAGGGGATTCCCGCGCACGCCTCGTTCAGCCGCAGCAGTTCGGGCGTGGCCAGGCAGACCCCCGTACGCGCTTGCACGAGCCGGCGCAGGTCGCTCGGGTCCATCCGGCCGAGGGTGATGCGCCGCAGACGATCGGGACCGACCGCCCGCTCGAGCTCGGACCGCAGCGGATCGGCGACGCGGTCACCGGTCCTGACGGCCACCAGCAGTCCGACCCTGGCACCACCGCACCGCCGGGCCACGTAGCTCAGCACGTTCGCCGTGGCGCCGTCCAGCCACTGGGCGTCGTCGACGGCCAGCAGGACGGGGCCTTGCGCCTCAAGGACCCGGACGACGCCCAGAACGGCCAGGCTCACGGCGTGCGGGTCGGGCGGGGTCCCGGCTGCCGGGGTGCGCAGCAGGGCCGCTCGCAAGGCTTGGCGTTGCGGTGCCGGCAGTCCGTGGAACGCGGCGTCCGGAACGGTCTCGACCAGATCGGTCAGTCCGGCGAAGGGGAAGTGCCTCTCGGACTCGCCCAGCCGGCACGACAGCACCTCGAAGCCCCGCTCACGTGCCTGCCTGGCCGCATGACTCCACAAAGTGGTCTTACCGACGCCCGGCTCGCCCTGGATCACACACGCCTCCGCGGGCGGGCCGTCCGGCTCGGCCATCCGGTCCAGGGCGGCGTCGAGCGCGGCCAGTTGCCGCTCGTGCCCGACGACGCGAGCAGACCCGGCGTCCCTGCCGGGGCCGGCCACGGTATGTCGACCGTCGACCACCAGCCGCGCGAGCTGATGGCGGCCGTCGATCACCGTGCCCACAGCCGCTGCCCGGGTCCTGGCGCGACCGCCGCCGGCATGGCCGCGACGGGCCTCGGCGTGACGCGCCCGCGTCTCGCAGGTCTGGGTGTCGCCGGCTCGTCGGCAGACATCATGCGCCCTCCTCGTTGCCGGAACGATGTGGCGGGGGGCTCTCCCGGCCTTCCGGCCGCGGCCGACCCGCCCGCGGGTCCTCGCACTACCGATAGACCGGCGGGTTACAACGCACGGGTCCGGCGCCACCTTTGCGCGACGGTCAGCCGGGGCATGTGAAGAGGGGGCGGCATGTCCCGGAGTCACCCCTGCTGCGGCACTGCGGGGTCACCCGGCGACCCGGGCCCCCACGATCACGCAGGTGTAGTCGAGGCGGATCCCGCCGCCCTCCTCCGCGTCGAGGAAGCCCGCCACTTCACGCAGCAGCAGCCGCAGTGTCGGTTCAGGCAGGGACAGGTGGCGGCTGTCGGTGGCCAGCAGCCGGCAGAACTGGCGGGAGGTGAGCCGGGACTGCCAGGGTGTCCTGGTCTTCGTCACGTTCCGGAGCCCGTGGCCGCGCAGTTCCTCGGCGTACCCGTCGACATCGGCTTCCGACAGCGACGCCCTGCCGTCCTGCCCTGTCGGCAGACCGTCCGGCAGCGTGGAGGCGTAGACGCGCTGCAGGCCGGCGGCGGTGGCCGGCGGGAGGGTGCTGAAGTTCCAGGCGAGGAGGATCCGGCCGGCGGGGCGCAGACACCTCGCGGCCTTGTCGGTCCGCTCTCCCGCACGCAGCCAGTGCCACGCCTGGCCGCAGGCGACCAGGTCGAACCGCCTCCCGGCGGGGTCCCACGTCTCGAACGGCTCGACCTCGACGGCAAGCCCCTTGTCCGAGGCGACGGCTGCCATGCGCGGGTCCGGCTCCACGCCGGTGACGTCGTGCCCGAGCGCCGCGAGTACGGACCCGAGTTTGCCGGTCCCGCAGCCGATGTCGAGTGCCGTACCGGGCCGGTGCTCCTCGCCCGGAGCGGTCAGAGCCCGGGCCACCCCTCGCGCCGGGTAGTCGGGCCGCAGCCGGTCGTAGTCGTCCGCGCGAGCTCCGAAACTGACCGGTGCCTTCACCGTCTGATCTGTCATGTCAGGCCTCTCATCAAGGTGGCGAGGTCGTGCTCGGGGAGGAAGAGCACGTAGGTTCCCAGCGAGGCGAGGCTGAAAGGCACGAGGCGCTTGGGCAGCATGGCCGTGAAGGCGCCGTGCATGAGCACTCCGAGCAACGCGCCCACCCACCAGGTGGCCGGGAAGACCAGCAGGACGGGGAGGGCCGCTTCCACGCCGACCGTCACGAGCGAGGGAATGCGCCAGCGGCGTGCGACGAGCGACGACTCGGCAGTGGCGAAGCGGCGGGTGAACCAGCCGGGGAAGAAGTACTCGCGCTGCCTGTCGGGTAGTTCCTCGCGCAGGGAGGCCAACTGCGCGAAGACCTTCTGCAGCGTGTCCCCGCTGGTGAACTGCCGGGACCTGGCCTTGTACAGGGCGCTGCTCCAGTACACCTGGAACATCAGCACGACCGCGGCCGCCTGCGGCCACGACACCCCGCCGCCGGGCGCCGGGGACGGGGCGGCGAACGCCGAGAGGGACGGGGCGTCCAGGAGCGACTGCAGGCTGAACCAGGTGCCGGTACCCGTGGCGAAGACGAACGGCACCGACATCATCCCGAGGAACAACGTGTTGAACTTGCGGTCGAAGGTGAACTCGAACACGCACCACGCGGCGACGACGCCGGCGGCCAGCGGGGTCAGGACGCCGGCGAACACAGCCAGCACGGCCACCGCCCGGGCAGCGTAGAAGACCCTGAACGCCGCCGGGCTGAGCAGCACTTTCACGGCCATCTCGTCGCGCTCGTAGCGCCAGCGCACCAGGGACTTGGGGGACAGGTCGAAGTAGCGAGCCATGCCGTAGACGTGGTCGGCGACGATCTTCCACAGCAGGGCCGAACCGAGGATCAGGCGGAAAAGGCACATCGACAGCCCGGCCGCGCTCCCATGAACGGGGAACGCGGCCGGCAGCGGGTCATGCACGGACGACTCCTCCGTTCCTCACGACGATCCTGATGGACTCGAACGGCACCAGGACGACGCCGTCCCCGACCACGCGCATGCCGTGTTCCTCAGCGAGGTAGAGCACCAGCGACTGCAGCGAGGCGGCTGAACGGAAGACGTCCTGGCGCAGTTCGTAGTCCCACGGGCAGACCGGCCGCCCGTCGTGGGCGTCGTCGTGCAAAGTCGCGCGGTAGGCGCCGATGTGGGAGAACATCGCCCAGGAGCCGAATGAGCCCACCGGGGTGAAGAAGCCGCGCCACACCAGCCAGGCCAGGGCCGCGCAGCCGAGCGTCAGAGCGGCGATCGCGTTGACCACGACACTCCCTCCGTGTTGCGGGACCGGTCACAGGACCATGGACGGCGAGGGCCAGCGGTCCAGCAGGTAGGGCGCCCACCAGTCCATGTCGCCGAAGGTGAGCAGGAGGCGCTCGGCACGCAGGGCGGCCAGGACCTCGGGCTCGACACCGTCCGTCCGCTGCTCCTCCAGGAGGGGGACGGCTTGGACGTACTCGGGCCGGACCAACTCGAAGCGCTGCAGCTTCCCGTCCCGCCGGTCGCGGATCTGCACGAACCCGGGACCGCGGCGCCACATGCAGCGGCCGAGGTAGAAGCGGGCCCGCCACTGGGCGATGTGCTCGTCGGACCGGCCGCCGTCGAGGGAGACGGGGGGCTGCAGATGGCTGAGGTCGCGTGCTGTCAGAGCCGGATCGGCCTCCTCCCCGGTGCGCAGGTGCCAGCGCACGATCAGGCCCCGGGCGGAGGCGACCCGGACGAAGTCGAGCGCGCGCAGGTCGCGCGGGGTCGGGGAGTCCAGGCGGACCGGATCGTCGAGGGAGGTGAACCGTACGCCGCCGCGGTACAGGTCGTGCACGTGCTCACCGACGGCCAGGGGGCTCCCGGTTCCTGACGTCACCATCAGATCTTCACGCATGTGGGCTCCCCGGCCAGTGCGAGGGCCAGTTCGGGGCCGCCCTCGTCATCGCTCTCGCGCCGGATGCGGCACATCAGCTGGTTCTCGTCCTCGGTGGCGACCTGGACGGCGCGATCGGCCTCCACGAAGATCAGCCCTGCGCGGCGCCAGTCGGCCAGCAGCGTCTCGACGCGCCGCGTGTCCCAGTCCTCGCCGCTCCTGACCGCGCGGCGCTCCAGCTGCTCCAGGGACCTGGGGTTGTGCAGGGCGCGGAACAACTCGATCTCGACGGGATCAGCCAGCGTCATGGAACGCCAGGCGAAGCCCGGACGGGAGTTGCTCAGCTCGATCCGGTCGCCGAGGTCGGTGTAGGACAGATGGCTGCGGACGTGGTTGCCGCCCCATTCGCGAAGGGCCTGTTCCAATTGGCTGGCGAGCTTGCCCTCGATGCCCTGGTCCGGAGTCTCGAACAGGTAGGCCAGGTCGGCCAGTTCGGCATCGGGCAGATCGTAGATGAGACTGTACTGCCGGTGCGGGCGGCGTTCGGCGAAGCCGAGTTCAGGGCGGTCGAAGTAGGGGCTGAAACGCTCCAGCGCGATCCTGCTGGCCCCGCTGCAGGGATGGAGGTGGTGCAGGGCCGGGAACTGCTCGATGACCGGCAGGTAGTCGTCCGGGGTCTCGCCCGGGAACCCGTACAGGTAGTTCCAGGCCACTGTCAGGCCGCAGCTTTCCGCGTCCCTGAGGAAACGCACGTTGTGCGTGCCGCTCACGCCCTTGTCCATGATCTTCAGGACGCGGCTGCTGAGGTTCTCGATGCCGGGTTGCACGCTGACCACTCCGGCCGCCCGCATCCGGGCGATCTGCGACCGGTTCATGTTCGACTTGACCTCGTACTGGATCCGCAGGTCGAAGGGGGCGTCGGCCAGCTTGTCCAGGACGGAGTCGAGGTACGACATCTCCAGGATGTTGTCCACGGCGTAGAAGTCCAGCACGCGGTGGCGCCCGGCCAGGGTGAGGATCTCCTCCAGGTAGATGTGCGGGCTCTTGCTGCGGAAGGTCATCGCGGACCCGTTGAGTCCGCAGAACGTGCAGTGGTGCTTCTCGCCCCACCAGCAGCCGCGCGCGCCCTCGACGACCAGCACCGGCTCGTACCAGGACTGCACGCGCGAGCGCCGGATCCGGTCGAAGTAGGCGTCGTAGTCGGGTGCCGGGATCTCCGCGGGCGCCAGGAGCTGCTTGGTCGCCGGATTGCTCACACTCGTCTCGTCGTCGCGCCAGCACAGCCCGGAGATGCGGGACACGTCCGGCCTGCTCCCGGCCACGCCGGGGTCTGGTGACGTGCTGCGCGCGCCGTCGGTGTGAAGGGCGTCCACGAGCTGTGTGAACGACCGCTCCGCCTCGCCGCGCACGACATAGTCCAGGAACGGGAAATTGCGATGCAACGCCTCGCCCTGGGGGCCGTCGCAGTTGGCGCCACCCATCACGGTCGCCGTGCCGGGGGACAGCTGTTTGATCCGGCGCAGCAACGCGAGCGAGGCCACGTTCTGCTGGAAGGTCGAGGTGGCGCCCACGAGGTCGGGGCCGTCGGCTATCAGCCGGCGCGCCATCGTGTCGATGAACTCGGGCACCAGTTCGTGCAGGCGCCGGCAGGTGTCCATCTGCTCGGGCGTCAGGTCGTCCGCCATCCTGCGGTTGAACTCCTCGACCCGCCACGCGGGATCGTCGTAGAGCGCGGAGGAGAACACCCAGTCGCCGCACCCCATGAAGTAGCTTCCCAGCGAGAAGAAGGTGAAGTCGGCGGCACCGAGTCCACCCTGCTGGTCCATCCAGTCGGCGAAGTCGATGTTCGCGTAGACGGACGTCGTCTCGATGTCCGGGAAGTTGTCCGCGATCCGCCGGGAAAGTATTCCGAGCGCGAGGGAAGGGGTCGCCATGCTGGCCCATGGCATGCACACCAGTGTGATCTTCATGTGTCCTCCGGCGTGAGCCAGTGATTTCCATCGACGCCTGTCGCGCCGAGTGCGCGTGTTCAGGCGGAGATGTCAGTCGAGTACCGGCCTCGCGGGCATCAGGTGACGGACGAGCGGCACGAGGCGGTGGATCCTGAGCGTGCTTCCGGTGCGGCCGGTGATCCGGCCGCACCGGAAGAGTCCTGAACCGGCAGGTTCATGGCGGACATCCGTCAGAACGAGACGGTAACGCCGACCGTGATGAGTGCCTCGTCCTGCTCGGTGCTCTGCGGGTCGCTGTTCACGACAACCTTCTCCATGGTGCCCCTCCCTCCATCGTCAGAAGTGACCGGCATGCGCGATGTTCCTGCTCTCGCACAACTCGGCGTGGGCCGAGAGGTGTCATCAGGCTGCCCCCGTACCGCTGCCGACGAATCCGTGAAAACACCTAATGCCGATCTTGCGGTGCGGTGCGCGGGGCCGGCCTGAGGAGAACGGCCCGCACCCGCGCCGGACAGCCGGAGATCGGTGAAATGGGCTTTGTGGCAAATGAGTTGAGTACCGGTTGCTCATTGCCGACCTGCGAAGCGGGGTGTGAGGGTCGCAACGTCGTTCCGTTGTGCAGGCGCTGCCGCTCAGGGACGTCGGGGAGGAGTGTCCCGATGTCCTGGTGGCCGCTGCGGTGGTGAGGTGGGTGATCTGGTGGCCGGTGCTGTCGGGGAGGTGCGGCCCGCGGTGGCGGCGGTGGATTCGGAGGTGCTGCTGGACGTGGTGCGGGGGGTGTTGGGGCGGTGCGGCGGGCAGCGGTGGGTGGTGCGCGCCGAGGGCCTCTGGTGCATGGTGACCCCGCCGTCCTGGGCCGCGTCCCGCCGGCACGGCTGGAAGCTGCATGTGTCGGCGACGCCGCTGTCGGCGCCCCTGGTGCTGGCGCGGGCCGCGGAGGTCCTGGCCCGGCACGGGTGCGCCTTCAAGTTCGGCACGGACATCGCGCGTGTCCTGGACCTGGTCGACTCCTGGTACGACCGAGGCGGGGCCGGCAAGTTCATGACGGTCTATCCGCGCGATGACATCCAGTTCCGGGCCCTGGCCGCGGAACTGGACGCGGAGACCGCGGACCTGGCAGGGCCGGGCATCCTGTCGGACCGGCCGGTGCGGCCGGGCAGCCTGGTGCACTACCGGTACGGGGAGTTCTCGGCCGAAGAGGTGTTCACCGATGACGGGACCTTCGAGTCCCGGATGACCGGCCCCGACGGGTCGGTGGTCAAGGACGAGCGCAGGGCGTGGTTCTCTCCGCCGCCGTGGGCGGTCTCCCCCTTTCCCGATCAGCCGCTGTCCGATGACCGGGTGCAGCCGGCGGGTGGCTCCGCGGTCGCCGGCGACCCGCCCCCCGAGGACCCGCCGTCCGCCGCGCAGCGGCAGGCGGTGCGGTTGGGGGGCCGGTTCCGGGTCACCGGCGCGATCCGGCATGCCAGCAAGGGCGGTGTGTACCGGGCGACGGACGAGCGGGACGGCGGCGAGGTGGTCGTCAAGCAGGCGCGCGCTCACGTGGGCGGGCTGCTGGATGGCACCGATGCCCGCGACCGGCTGCGGCAGGAGGCGCGGATGCTCCAGCTCACCGCGCCGTTGGGACTGTTCCCGGCGATGGTGGCCCTGATCGAGGAGGACGGCCATCTTTTCCTGGTCCAGGAGTCGGTGCCCGGCGTGTCACTGCACCAGTGGGCCCGGGACCGGGCGGACCGCGGTGGGCCGAGTGTGGACGACGCCCTCGACGTGGCCCGCCGGCTGGTGTCCGCGGTGGACGCGGTGCACCGGGCGGGCCTGGTGCTGCGCGACCTGAAGCCGTCGAACGTCATGGTCATTCCGTCCGGCGCGCTCCGGCTGATCGACGCCGAGTACGTCGTCGAGCGCGACCGGGAGAGGACCCCGGCCCATACGCCGGCTTTCGCCGCCCCCGAGGTCACCCGCTCCGGCGGGGGCCGGGCCGTGCCGATACCGGTGCCCGAACCGAGCGCCGACCTGTTCAGCCTGGGCGTCACCCTTTTCTGCGCCACCACCGGCGGCCTCGACCCGCGCTGGGTCCGCGGACACCGCGATGACGGCACTCCTGCGGACGGGCGGGAGCGGGCGCGAATCCTGTCGCGGATCGCTCGGGACCATCCCGCGCTGGCGGCGCTGCTGGAACCGGTCACAGCCCTCACCCAGGCCGACCCGGTCCGGCGGTGGACGCTGGATCGGACCGAGAAGTTCCTCGCCGCGGCCGGTGCCGCACCGACCCGGGGGCGGGCAGCGACCTGGCTGCGGCAGGGAGAGCTGGACCGGCTGGTCACCGACGGCCTGTCCCGCCTGCGCGCGTCCATGACACCCGACGAGCCCACCTTGTGGCCACCCGCCCGGAAGTCCGAGAGGGCCGACGCGTGCGACCTGTTCCGGGGCGCCGCAGGGGGACTGGCCACCCTCACCCGGGCGGCGCAGGCAAGCGACGACCCGGTGCTGCGGGAGGCGGTCGGCCAGGCGGCCCGGTGGATCGACCGGCGCCTGACCGACGTGCCGCGGCTGCTGCCCGGCCTGGCCTTCGGCCGCGCCGGCACCGCATGGGCGCTGCACGATGCGGCCCGGTTCCTGGACGACGCGGGCCTTGCAGGACGGGCGGTGGAACTCGCGGTGGAGCTGCCCACCGGGCACCCCAGCCCCGACGTCACCCACGGACTGTCCGGCGCCGGGACGGCACTGCTTCACCTGTGGCACGCCACGCACGACCCGCGCCTGCTCCAGCGGGCCCTGGCCTGCGCCGACAACGTCCTGGGTGCGGCCCGCCGGGAGGGCCCCGACTGGCTGTGGCCGACGCCGGACTCCGCCGACTCCGCACTGGCCGGTTTCAACGCCTACGGATTCGCCCATGGCGTGGCCGGCACCGGCCTGTTCCTGCTGGGCGCCGCGCAAGCCGTTCCCCACACCCCGGGTGCGGGCGGGTCTCCCTGCGCAGAGGGCCGGGTGAGCACCGCCCAGGCCGGCCCCGTCGGCAGCGCGGCCGGCCAGGCGGCCCGCGCGCGATACATGGAGGCCGCTCTCGGCGCCGTCGACACCCTCGTCCGCGCCGCCCGTGTCCAGGACGGCGCGGCCAGCTGGCCCACGACCGTGGGCGGGCCGTTCAATCCCGACACGGGACAGTGGTGCACCGGCCCGGCAGGCATCGGGACCTTCCTGATCCGGATGTGGGCGGCCACCGGTGAGCAGCGCTTCGCCGACCTCGCCGAGCAGTGCGCGCCCACGCCGTACAGCCGGTGGGACACCACCCCCGGCCTGTGCTGCGGCCTGGCGGGCACCGGGCACTTCCTGCTCGACCTCGCCGAGCACACCGGCCGGAGCGGCTACCGTACCCAGGCCGAGGACCTGGCGGCCGTCATCCACGCGCTGCGCCGCCGCGGCGGCGACCCGCTGACCGCCGGCTGGGACCACGCTTACGGACACGGCGAAGCCGGAACCCTCGGCTTCCTGCTGCGCCTGCGCCACGGCGGCACCGGCCCCTGGACCCACGCCGTCGGCGGCACCCTGTGACCTGGCGCCTCGCCCACGCACCCCGATGCACACGTTGCGGCACCGGCACGGCACCCGCGGAGGCCGTGTGTGTCGTGCACACACGGCATGGCCAGGACCGCCCGGTGCCCCCACGAACCCGGCCGGCAGTCCCGAGTGACCGCCGACCGTCGCAGGAAGACGACACACCGCACACCAGAGAGGAACCGCACCATGACCGAGTTCGACAAGCTCCAGATGCTCCCCGAGGAACAGCGCACACCCATGGGGCAGGAGGGGATGGTGAAGTGCTTCCTTCTCACCAAGATCGAGATCACGACCACGCTGGTCACCACTCTCCAGCCGCCGACCGCGGAGTAGGGCGTTCGGTGCACTGTCCGCTCGGATCCCGCGAGGCGGGTACCCGGCTCGGCCGCCCCGGCAGGACCAGGGACTGCCGGGGTACGGCCCGGGTCTGCTGACGGGGCCCTCCGGCGGAAGGCACATCCAGCCGTGACGCGCCGGCCGGCACGGGCATCCGCATGGATCGCGGGGGTGGGAACCCCCCGGTCCGGGATGCCCGTGCCCGGTCGGCCCGTCACGGCCCATAGGGCGCATCTACCCACGCAGGCGCGCAAGGCGCGCCGCCAGGAGGGACCGACGAATGACCAGCAGCGACAGCCGACCCGGCGGGGCGCCCGCCTGCTCCCCGAGCACCGGTTCCGGCAGGGCGGGCCGCAGGTGGCGGCAGGCCAGGATGGTCGGCGCCGCCGTGGCGGCGGCCTTCATGGCCGGCACGACGGGCGTCACACATGCCGCCGCCGACACCTCCTACGGACCCATCCGGGTCCTGAACCACGCGGTGGCGCAGGACGGCAAGTGCCTGGACGTGAAGAGCGAGGACATCGCGCGGACGCCGGTTCACGCGCGCGTGCAGGCATGGGACTGCTCGGGTGTCTCGGAGCAGGAGTGGTCGTCACATCCCTACGCCCAGGTGCCCACCGGCGAGTTCGGGACACTCCAGACGCTTTATCAGATCAAGAACCTCCGGACCGGGATGTGCCTGGAGATCAAGGCCGAGGGCAGCCTCGTCGCCGGCGTCCAGGCCGACGTGGTGCCCTGTGCCGGCGGGTCGGCCGACACGATCGCCGACCAGTTGTGGGAGGAGCAGCCCAGCGGACGCGGTTTCGTCGTGCAGACGTGGAGCGCGGCACGCGTGAACGCCTTGCTGTGCCTCGACCTCAAGGGCAACTCGAACGACAACGGCACCCCCGTCCAGCAGTGGACGTGCAACGGGAGCACAGCCCAGGTCTTCGGCGGCTCTCTCGGCTCGTAGCGCGCACGGGGCGTCGAGGACGCTGGGGGTCAAGGGGTCGCAGGTTCACATCCTGTGGTCCCGACGGTGCGACCAGCGGGTTCGTCGGAAACGGCGGACCCGCTCAATGCGTTGGCGG
Organism: Streptomyces sp. NPDC049040; assembly: GCF_043197715.1. Classification (NCBI taxonomy): domain Bacteria; kingdom Bacillati; phylum Actinomycetota; class Actinomycetes; order Kitasatosporales; family Streptomycetaceae; genus Streptomyces; species Streptomyces sp. NPDC049040. The sequence goes on along the minus strand of NZ_JBICTO010000004.1, from coordinate 433,734 downwards.
TACGCGTGATGGCACGGTGATGGCAGCTCTGTGGGTGCCGACACATCATCCGGCCTGGTCACGCGACATGTTGGTGGGTCTCGAACTGCCTGAGTGCGTGGGGGAGGTGGCGCTGGTTCCAGATCAGGGTGCGGTCGCGGAGTTCATGCGGGCAGGTCTGTATCCAGCGCTCCATGATCGAGGTGGCGAGGAACCGGAAGAGCGCATCGTCCACCTCGACGCGTCAGCCGTCAGATGGTGACTCCACACAGGAGCCCGAACAAAAATCACGTCAGTAACGGCCGGATGCCGTCGCGAGACTACGCCGAAGCCTTGAGGGTGGTGGACTCGGCGACTGCGGGGCAAGTTTCCCGGCGTCGGTAGGATCAGTCCTCTTTGGGGGTGCGATGCGAGCATCGGGGCGGGGCAGCGAGGGCCAGAAGTACTCGCTGACCTCGGACGAGGACGACAGCGACTTCTGGGGCCTCGCTCACGAGGCCGAGGGGTTCTTCACGCCTCTGCCGGACGGGGAGGGCGCACGCCGAGTGCACCTCGCGGGTTGCCTCCCGCACGGGGGTCTGCTGAAGAGCGTCGACCATGTCGGTAGTCGTCGCGCCGTTGCCGGGAATGCCTGGTTCGACCTCCTCGACGGCGAAGGTGCCACCATGGGGTCCTACTTCGTCGGCGAGGTCACCGTCATCGACGTCAGGCCCTCCACTCGTGGAGTCGGCCTTGTCGACCTCACGGTGACGCTCTGGTGCGAGAACGCCTTGCCTGGAGCGGAACCTGTATGGGACCTGGTCCGCACCGGTCACCTGAACCGCACCGGAATGTGGCACCGACTCGCACCGGAGGATCGACACGCGTGGCTTTCGGTGGCCCTGTGGTCCCGGGAGTACAAGCGGCAGGGGAAGCCCGATGCGCCTGCGGGCCAGGTGTTCACCCTGGATGGCCGGCACATCGTCGACGAAGACAGCTTCTACTGCGCGATCGGTGAGGCCGTCAACGGGCCGGGCGGGTACTTCGGCTGGAACCTGGACGCTCTGGACGACTGCCTTTTCGGCGGCTGGGGGGCCGCTACTCCGTTCACCTTGCACTGGGAATCCTCGGCCGAGGCTCGGACGCGGTTGGTCGAGCGCGTGGCGGCCGGTGATCGCGAGCTTGTGCTGTTCGACCTGCTCCTGGAGATCTTCGAGGAACGCGGTGTGAGCGTCGTCCTTCGGTGACAGCTGCTCGCTTACCGGTATTGGTCCGGCAAAGGTCACCCGCACTCCTGCGGACGGCGGCGTGCGGAGATGCCGAGGTGGACAGCCGGTCGCTGGGCTCGGCTTTGGGCTTCGTGGCGCTTGGCGCTTGGCGCGGAGGAAGGTGAGAGTGAGGTCGATGCCCTCGTCCTCACCGATCCAGCCTGCGGCCTTGGGCCGACGCTTCTGCGCAGCTGGAGCTCGGCTTCGAGCTCGGAGAGCCGGGCGAGCATCTCGGGACAGGCGAAGGCAGCGTCGGACAAGTCGGGGTCTGCCCATCTGGAAGGCCTCGACTTCCAGCCCGGGACGGGGACACACAAGCGCAGCCGGAGGCCCCGATCCCGTGCCAGCGGCGCGGCGGACTTCTTCGCGTACCCACTCGGATCGGTCAACCGCGCACCCGGTAGCGCAGGTGTAGCACCCGGTTGCCTTGAATCACCACGTCCGGATCGTCCAACAGGTGCTGTGCGTCGACGGAACCGAAGTAGCGCTTGCCGGAGCCGAACACGACGGGCACGACGTCCATGCGCACCTCGTCGACCAGCCCCGCGGCAAGCACCTGCCCACCGACGTCGCCGGCGGCGACCTCGACAATGCGGTCACCCGCAAGCTCCTGCGCCTTGGCCATGGCCGCCTCGATGCCGTCGACGAAGTGGAAAGGGGCCTCGGCTGCCCAGCCTTCGGGCACGCCCCGGTGGGTCACGACGACCACGTGGTCGATCCCGCTCGGAGGCGTCCCGTTCCAGCCCTCGGTCATGTCGAAGACGTGGCGGCCGGCGACTGTCACCCCAATCCGGTCCCAGTACAGCCGGGTGTAGTCGTAGGACATCTGCGACACCTTCAAGAAGCCGCTGTCGTCCAGCGGGACGTCACCGCTGGACAACCACTCGAACAGTGGACCGGGATCGTCGTTCTCGGCCGCGATGAAGCCGTCCACAGACACCGAGGCGTACATGACCACCTTGCCCACGGGCTTTCTCCTCTGCTTTGGGGTGCCCCAAGTCTGGCGTAGCGTGAGCTGTCGCTCTTGTAGGAAATCAATCGGCGGGAAGCGGCCAGCTGTCCAGCACGTGGCCCGGATGTTCGCGCAGGAACTTCTGCCGGGCTTCCAGGTACCGGGTCGGCGTCAGTCCGGTGAAGGTCCGGAACTCATGGCCGAAGTGGGATTGGTCGAAGTAGCCCGCGCTCGCGGCGAGTTCCCCCCAGTCGATCGGTCCGGCGGGGTCGACTGCGAACACAGCGGCGGTGAAGCGGTAGCTGCGGGCCAGCCGCTTCGGCGTGACGCCGATGAGTTCCTTGAACCGCTGTGCCAGATGAGTGCTGCTGACACCGGCTGTCACGCTCAGGTCTCTGATCGCCACCCCTCCGCTGGCCGCCGCGATGACGCTGCTCGTTTGGCAGACCAGTTCCAGACCGTCGGTCTGGCGCAGCCGTCGCATCAGCTCCTTTTCGAGCAGCATCAGCATCTCGTGCGGTGCGTCCGCGAAGGTCAGCCGGTCACGCAGCTCAGCGATCGCGGGTTGGCCCCAGATCTGCTCCACCGTCGCCGGCCGGTCGCACAACTCGGCCGCCGGCATCGGCAGGAACGGCCCCAGCCCCCATGGCTTGAAGTGGACGCCGACGGACCGGGTCCGGGGTGGGTAGCCGAACTCCCACGCGCGGGTGGGCGTAGTGACCACGCACCCGTCGGCGTACTCCGCCGCCTCGTCGGCGGTGCCGGCGCGGACGAGGAACGGTGCCCCGAGATTCACGATGAGCAGCGGCGCGGGCGCCGCCGGCAGTGTCAACCGGGAGTACGGCGGGGCGCCTTCCAGGTAGTAGAGGTCGTCGATCAGCCCGTCCAGCGGCGGACGCGGCACTCTGGACACATACTCCACGCTCACATCATCGCCGACGGCCCGCCTGGCGCGCGCCGGGGACGGCGTGTACGAGGTTCCAGGGATGGGCCCGGCCACACGGCGAGCTGATGCTTCCCGCTGAAGGCGGCGGAATCGCACTCCGCGCAGTTCGATCGTCGCTCTCGAACTGCCGCTGTAGCGACATGGGTGCTCATCACAACCCGGTCACACCGCCCACATTTCACCCCCGCAAGCGGGACACTCCCTCAGAACCACGCTGAGGGGGACCATGCACCCCCGCACCACCGTCGCGCTCGCCACCGCCGCGCTTCTGCTCACCGCCACCGCCTGCTCGCCGTCCGACAGCGACAGCAAAGCCACCGACACACCGGCGCCCGCAGGTACCACCAGCGCTCCGGTCTACGACCCGGCCGCATGGAAGACCCGCATCGCCACGCTCGTCACGCAACTCGGCCAAGAGCAGAACGGTTGCGACATCAGCCCCTCCGCGGAACCTTGCGCGACCCTGCTCCGCAGCGTGGACGAGACCATCCTCGACATGACGTCGGCACTGGCCGACAGCGGGAAGGCCGCCCGGTACCCGGCCACCAGTGATCATCTCGGGATGATCATCGACGGGTACAACACGTACATCTCCCGGTACTGCCCGGGTAATCCCGCGGCAGACGATCAGGACTCGGAGTGCAGGGTCGCGGTGGCGACTGTGGTGATGGGGATGGCGACGCTGCCCTCGGACATGGCCCAGGACGCGGGCCGGAACTCGCCCTGGCACCGCCCCGCCACCAGCACGGTGACGGTGCGGACAGGCGTCGCGAGATAGGCACGGCGAGTTCCTCGACCGGGCAGGCGTCCGCGAGCCGGGCAGGATTCGTGTCGACAACACTCGGCGCGGGCGGCGTCGGCGGTGGGGTAGCCGCCCCGGCGGATGTTGCGGCGGCGTCGGTGTGACCCGCCTCCCGTCCGGGGCGTGGCCATATGTGCCACTTCCGCCAGCGATCGTCAGCCCGCGGAGAGCAGCGTTCGTCCGAGCCAGTCGCGTGTGTCGCGTACGCCGGGAAGGACGTAGAAGTAGCCGCCGCCGACGGGGGAGATGTAGTCGACCAGCGGCTCGTCGATCAACCGGGTCTGCACGGCCTCGAACTGCCGCACGACGTCCTGCTGGTAGCAGCAGAAGACCAGGCCCATGTCGAGGTTGCCGACGGCGTCGATGCCACGGTCGAAGTTGAAGCCGCGGCGCAGGATGCGGGAGTCGTCCGTCTTCGCGGTGCGGGGGTTGGCCATGCGGATGTGGGCGTCCAGCGGGATGGCGTTGCCCTCGGGGTCCTTGGGGTAGTTCGGCGGGTCGGTCTCCTTCGCGCCGTCCAGCGGGGCGCCGGTGTCCTTGCGGCGGCCGAACATCTTCTCCTGCTCGGTGAGGGAGACGCGGTCCCAGAACTCCACGAGCATGCGGATGATCCGGATGACCTGGTAGCTGCCGCCGGTGGTCCAGGCGGGTTCGCCGAGGCCGTCGGTGACCCACACCAGCCGGTCCATCTCCCTGGAGGAGGACACGTCGGGGTTGACGATGCCGTCCTTGAAGCCGAGCAGGTTGCGCTGCGAGCCGGTGGGGCGCGGGGCGTTCTGGAAGCCGTCGATGCGCCACTTGATCTGCATCGCCCCGCGGGTGTGGCGGGCGATGTCGCGCAGGGCGTGCAGCACGGTGTCGGTGCTGCCGCCGCAGATCTGCAGCGAGAGGTCGCCGTGGCACTCGGCGGTCTTGAGGTTGTCGTTGGGGAAGACCCGCATGGGGCCCAGGCGACGCGGCTTGGCGTCGGCCAGGCCGTAGCGGTCGTCGAAGAGGGAGGCGCCGACCCCGACGGTGACGGTGAGGGCGTCGGCAGGGACGGTCGGGCCGAGGATGCCGTTGTCGGAGGGCGGGGCGCCGACGCCGAGGTCGGCGGGGGTGCCGCCGGCGGTCAGGAAGCGGGCCCGGCCGGTGATCGTACGCAGCAGGTCGGCGAGTTCTGCCCGGTTGTCGGCGATGACGTCGAACGCCACGAAGGTGGCCGCGGCCGGCGCGGGGGTGGTGATGCCGGCCTGGTGCGCGCCGTGGAACGGTACGGCGGGGGCGCGCCCCGGCTCCGCGGCGTCCGACGCGTGCGCGGTGCCGCCGCCGGCCGCCGAGGCCAGCGCGAAGCCGCCCCCCGCCAGCGCCGCCGCGCCGGCGCCCGCCCCGAACGCGGTCTTCACGAAGGACCGGCGGTCCGCGCCCATCGGGCAGGTGCCCTGCGACGACGCGAAGTTCGGGGGAGCCGCGCTGGTCGCAGGGCGTGCCGGGGGCGCGTCGGCGGTGCGGCCCCGGGGGTGTGCGGATTCGGCGGACATCGCGGATTTCCCTTCGGGGAGGGGCGGGCGGGTGAGGTTGTGGTGGGTGGCGGTGTCCGGCGGTGTCCACCGCACGCCGCCGTGCGGTGCCCGCTCTCCTGACGCGCCGTCCTGCGGATCTGGGGCGCCCGGTTGCGGAGCGGGCCTGCCCGTCACGCGGACTTCCGGATCTCCAGGAGGTCTGGCACCGGCGCCAGGTCCTCCAGCAGTTGCCCGGTCGCGCCGTTGATCTTCTGCCGCGCTGTCGTGTCCAGTTGCTCCACCGGCGTCCAGGCGGCGCCGTGGTGCGCGGCGTCCAGCAGGCCCTGCAGCCGGGCGATGTCGGCGTCGATGACGGTCAGCTGCTGCGGTGCCCGGCGCGTGATCAGCGGGCTCAGCACGTGGAGCAGCTCGCGGGTTCCTGCCAGGTTGGCGTCGGCGGTGGCCAGGTTGCTGCCGCTGCCCTGGTCGGTGTCGCCGGTCAGCTCGAACTGGAGGGTGTTCTCGAGGATCTCGTGGCTGCGCAGCGGCAGGTCGGACGGGTCGAAGTCCTGTGTGGGGAACGCCTTGCGCAGCCCGGAGACGTCCGTGGCGAGCTGGTCGGCAAGGGGGCGCAGGGTCGCGGCGGACTGCCCGTGCCACAGGCCGTACTCGATGCGGTGGAAGCCGGTGAAGTCCGGGCTGGTGAGGCCTTCGGGCAGGCCGTCCTTGCGGCCGTCGATCTTCGCGTCGAAGCCGGCGAAGGTGCCGTATGCGGCACCGAGCGAGGAGTATGTGAGGTGCGCGCTCAGCCAGGCGGTGCGCGCTGCGGCGAGGTCGCCGGTTGTGAGGGCGCCGGCGAGCTTCGCGGTCTGCGCCTGGAGCCTGTCGAGCCCGGCGTCCACGTACGTCCGGTAGGCGGCGAGCGGGGGCTCCAGCTCGGCGGCGGCGAGCGGCAGCACGGGCTTGGCGGAACCGCCGCCGCTGACCCGCGCTGTCGCGGAGGTCACGGCCTTGCCGCCGGTCGGTACGCAGCGCCAGGCGTACGCGCCGCTGCCGAGGGTGGCGACCAGGTCGCGGGTGGTGCCGGGGGCCAGGCCCTCGATCTCGCCGTACACCGCGTTGCTGGCCGGGTCGATGAGGTAGACCTCCGACGCCTTGCTGCCGGTGTTGTGCATGCGGAACGTCTGGCGGCCGGGCTGCGGGGCCGTGAAACCCCTGCCGCAGTCCGATTCCGACACGCTCACGGTCAAGGCCGCGGCCTTCTTCCCGCCGGACGCGGCGATGACGACGCCGGCGGCGACAGCCGGGATGGCGACGACGGCCACCGGTACGGTCCAGCGCGGCACGCGCCGGGCAGCGGCTCTGGCCGCGGGCGCCGCGGCGGCCTCCTGCTTCGCCGCCACCGGGGCGGCCCGCAGCCCCCGCACGAACAGGCTCATGACCACGGCCAGGTACACCACGTATGCCACGACCTGAAGCCACGTCATCTGCGTCGTGAGGTTCAGCACTCCCTGGACGAGTTGCGCGTACCACGAGGTCGCGTCGATGTGCGCCGAGACGTCCACGAGGTACGAGCCGCCGCCCGGAAGAACCTTGCCCTCCTGGAGGTCGCGCAGGCCGTAGCCGAGCACGCCGGCCGCGATGACGATCAGGCCGAAGCCGGTCCAGGTGAAGAACCTGGTCAGGTTGATCCTCAGGACGCGTTTGTAGAGCGCCCAGCACAGTCCGGTCGCCACCACGAGCCCGACGGCCCCGCCGAGCAGCGGCCCTGCGCTGGAACCGTGCGCGGTCTGCGCGTTGGTCCACAGGAACAGGGCGGTCTCCAGGCCCTCACGGCCGACCGCGAGGAAGCTGGTGACGACCAGCGCGCCGGCGCCCATGGTGAGCGCCGCGGCCACCTTCTCCTTGATCTCACCCGACAGACTGCGCGCGTTCCGGCGCATCCAGAAGATCATCAAGGTGACGAAGGCCACCGCGACTATCGAGAGGAAGCCGCCGAAAGCCTCCTGGGCGGTGGTGGGCATCTGCTGCGAGCCGAACGTCAGTACCGCTCCGAAGCTGAGCGACAGCCCGACCGCGGCGCCCACACCGGTCCAGACCTGGGGCAGCCGCTGGCTGTTGCCCCCGCGAATCAGGGTGGCCACCAGGATCGAGACGACGAGCCCTGCCTCCAGGCCTTCCCGCAGGCCTATGAGGAAGTTGGGGAACGCGTTGTCCCACATGAAGGTGCCCTCCCCGGGTCGGTTCAGCCGGACTCCGGCCCATTAGCTTAGGCAAACCTTAGCAGGCGGGTCTACAGGTGTGTAGACGGAGGTCGTGGAGGTTCCGGAGCACCGGCCGGCCGGAGGGTGGGGAGGCTCTTCGTCGATCACGCCGACGCCTCGCCTGGGCCGGCGGATCAGAAGTGGCGACGTGCGAAGTGGCCTGTCGGCCGGCGCTCAACCGGCACCACCGGCTGTCCATATCGCATGGCGACGGTCGCGCAGACGGGCGGTGAGGAGCGCAGACGCGAGCTGGACAGGCCCAGCCCGGACGGGTGAACAAACACGTGAAGCCTCTGGTGGCACGGGGGATCTGGGCTGCGAACCCGTCCACCGGGGGCTCCACTCGTCTGTCACGCCAACTACCGAAGGCGCACAGCAGGTTGGGAAAGGCTCAGTCAGTGCTGAACGCCTGCTCCACGGCCAGTGTGTCCTCATACAGGTGCAGGCGGACGATCTGGCCGTCCTCGATCAGCAAGTGCATGGCGGACGGTGTCGTGAATTCCTTTCCCGTGTCCGCGGCCGTATGGGTGAAAGTCCCCAGCAGCATCACGTCACCGCTGTCGACGATCATGCGTTCGGGCACGACCTTGCTCATGCCCTGTTTGAAGGCCGACCACATGGTGGTGAAGAAAGGGGCCACCTCCTCGCGGCGCGTGCGGCGACCGGTCCAGGGCAACCGGGCACTGCCCGGCACGAACCAGTCGATCTCCGGCGCGAACAATTCCTGGATACCCTCCTGGTCCTGCTCGCCGAGTCGCTTGACCAGCTCCTCGGCCACCCGCCGGGACGTCGTCGCATTGGTTGTCATCACTTGTGTCCTTGTCCGTTGATCGGATGTGGCCGGGATTCTTGCGGCGAGGCTCCCGGACAGCCCTGGGGTGCTGCATCCGCGAGCGGCCCGCTGCCTGGATGCCGCGTGACGATGAGGCGGGCGGTTGCTCGGCGAAACGGCCTGTCGTGGCCGTGCCGGTGACGAGTTGCCGTGGGCGGCTCGGCTCCCCGGCCGCGCCGCGTCAAACAGCCCGCCGTGCCCCTGGCCGTCCCACGGGTGAGGGGCCGAGGCACGTCCCTGAGCGGGTCCGGGCCTGGTCCTCATTGCCGCACATCACCCACAGTACGGATCCGGGCGGGTGAGAGGTCTGGTCCATTTCACCTCCGGTTCGCCGGTCCATTTCCGTACCGGGGCCGGTCGCGGGTGGAGGTGAGAACGAATTCGTCGACGGTGCGCCCCAGTGGCAGCCGCCGCGGCGGCAGGGGAGGGGCGGTGCTCGACACACCTTCCCTTACCGGCGCCGGCCGGGACGCACGTCTTGGAGATCCCCGGGGCGTCCGCGAAGGACGCGGATGTCCGGCCAGTGGCCCACTTTCGCATCGGAGCGCCGCCCCAGGGCGCATTTCAGGCGCGAATCGCGCACGGGGCGGCCGTCAGGAGTTGAGCTGTGCCAGCTCTCGCCAGTGGCGCAGGGGCATCGCCTGTCCTGCACCCACGACGTGCAGGCAAACGTGGTCGGCACCTGCCTGGTGGTGTGCGCGGATACGTGCGCCGATGGCCTCCAGGTTCCCCCAGGCCACCACGCTGTCGATCAGGCGGTCGCTTCCGCCGTGGCTGACGTCCTCCTCGGTGAATCCCTGGCGGAGCAGGTTCTGCACATAGTGCTTCATGCCAAGGAATGCGCCCAGGAAGTCACGTGCTGCGCCGCGGGCCTTCCCGGGATCCTCTTCGAGGACCACGGCCTGGTAGGGCGCTATGAGGTGCCCCTCGCCCAGTTGTTTGCGCGCTGCTGCCGAGTATTCCGGGGCGACCATGAACGGATGGATGCCGGCCGTGCGTCGTCCGGCCAGTTCGATCATCCTGGGGCCGAGTGCCGCCAGGACGCGTTCGCCGGCGGGCACCGGTGCGGGGGCCCCTTCCAGCGTGTCCAGGTAGGCGTTCATGTCGGCAAGGGGCCGGAAGGGGCCTCCTTCGCTCTGGGCGGCTGCCGGATCGCTGACGCCGAGGCCGAGCAGGTGCCTGCGGCCGTAGGTGTTCTGAAGGTGGGCGTGTCCGGCTGCCATCTCGGAGGGCCGATGCCGCCAGATGCTGGCGACGCCCACAGCCACCGTCGTCTTGCGTGTGGCCCGTAGCAGCCGCTCCGAGTCGCCGAGGATGTCGCCGCCTCCCAGTCCCGGTATCCACAGGGCTCCGAATCCGTGGTCATCGAGTTCGGCGGCGGCGTCGGTGATCTCGCTTGGATCGGCCGTCCGCAGTTCGATGCTCCAGATCCCTGTCAGACCCAACCGCATGTGTTCTGCCCTGTCTGTGAAGGTGCCCGGCAGGAGCCGGGTGGCCCCTGCCGATGGATGTCCGCTTCAGCCGGTGCATCCCGGCCTGGCGCAGGCTCCGCGGTGATGCCGAGCCCGCCCCAGGCAAGGGTGCCGGGCGCGCTGGTGCCTCACTCGGCGAGCGTTTTCCGGTCCGGGGCGGGGGTGGTGCTCGGTGGCTAGACCTGGTTGGTGCCGCCGTCGACGAAGAGCTCGATGCCGGTGATGAAGGTGCTCTGGTCCGAGGCGAGGAACAAGACCGCGTCGGCGACCTCTTCCGGCCGCCCGATACGTCCCAGCGGGATCGAGCCGGCCAGGTAACCCTTGAGCTGTTCCGGGTCGGGGCTGAGGCCGTCGATACCGGGGGTGTCGATGGTGCCGGGACTGACCGCGTTGACGCGGATCGAGCGATCCTTGAGTTCGACGGCCCATGTCCGGGCGAAGGACCGCACTGCTGCTTTGGTGGCTCCGTACACACCGAAGGAGGCATTGCCGGCGGACCCGGCGGTGGATGCCTGCAAGATGATCGAGGCGCCGTCGTTCAGCAGGGGCAGCGCCTTTTGGACGGTGAAGAGCACGCCCTTGGTGTTGATACCGAACGTCTCGTCGAAGTGCTTCTCGGTGACCTGCTCCAGCGTGGCGAACTCTCCGCCTCCCGCGTTGGCGTACAGGACGTCGATCCTCCGGTCCTGGGCGGCGACAGCGGCGTAGAGCCGGTCGAGATCGGCCAGATCGGAGACGTCGCCCTGCACGCCGGTCGCCGTGCGGCCGATCTTCGCCACCGCCGCATCGAGTGCGTCCTGGCGGCGACCGGTGACGAAGACGTGCGCCCCCTCGGCCGCGAAGCGCACCGCGGTGGCCAGACCGATTCCACTGGTGCCACCGGTCACGATGGCTGTTTTTCCGTCAAGTTGTCCCATGGGAGACGCTCCCTCAAGTCTTGGTGTGCGTGACTCGTCGCTCCGGGAAAAGCACTCCCGGCAGTGCATTTTTTAGCGACCACTAAAAAACTACGGCGGCAAGAGCTCCATGTCAAGCATGGCGACTGCGCCTTTGAGTCGCGCGATGGTGATCAACGCAGCGGCCTGCCCAGCCGAGGCGCCGCCTGCCGGAGGTGAGCGCCGTCCAGTCGACGCTTCTCAGGGACGGTTGCCTCGAAGCGAAGCCGTCGGCGTGGGCGCGAGGGTGGTGTCAGGTGCCGGGGCTCTGCGGCCAAACGGTCATTGCCGTGTTCACGATCTGGTGGAGCTGCTCCCGGGTCGCTCCACCGGCCGCCTGGACCGCGATGCCCTGGTAGATGGTCGCAAAGTAGCGGGCAAGGCCCTCAGGGTCGGCGTCGGCCGGCAGTTCGCCACTTCGGCTCGCCTGTTGCAGCCGTTCCCGCAGGGCCGCCTCGCCGCCCGCCCTGCGCGCGGCAAGTTCGTCACGTGCCGTCTCCGCGCCCGGCGAGCATGCCAGAGCACCCTGGACGGTGATGCAGCCGCGGGGATGGTCGGGATCCGTGGTCGCGTCAGCGGCGCCGTGCAGGAGCGCTTCGACGGCCGCCCGGGCGGTCGGCTCACCGAACGCCTCGCGAATGTAGCCGGCAGGGCCGTCGGCATAACGATCCAGCGCCTTGCGGAACAGCTGCTCCTTGTTTCCGAAGGCGTTGTACAGGCTGGGCGCGTTTTTGATGCCCATCGCCTTGATGAGGTCGGATATCCCGGTGCCCTCGTAGCCCTGCCGCCAGAAGACCTCCAGCGCCCGATCGAGGGCCGCGTCGCTGTCGAAGGTGCGCGGCCGTCCCCCTGTCATGATCGCCTCCGCTCCCGAAGCAGGCTTGTAGTCCTCGCCAAGGTACGCCAGCCACCTGCGACGCGACGAATGTCGTACGCGTGTTCGAATGCATCTTACGGTGTCTGCGGTGCAATGGTCCGGCCGGAGGTCAGGGGAACTGGGGTGGGGTGAAACCACCGGTCTCCCTCTCCAGAAGTTCGGCAAATCGTATGGGCGTACGGTCCTCATACAACGGCCCGATGAACTGCGCGCCGATCGGGAGCCCCTCGTTGGATCTGCCGATCGGCGCGACGGTCGCCGGGAGACCCGGTGTCGTGGCGACGCCCGCCCAGACGAGTTGGTCCGGGTAGGCGTGGTCCGCGCCGTTGATCTCGATGCTGCGTCCCCACTGATCGGCACTGTGATCGTGGGGGAAGGCGACGGTGGGCGATGCGGGGCACACCACGATGTCGAACCGGGTGAAAAGTTCGCTCCACCCTGCCCGGTGCCGAGCCCGGAGGTTGTCGGTCGCGATCCAGTCCCGGTGGCTGAGCGCCGCTCCTCGGACGCGTTCTGCGGCGAGACTCGTGTCGCTCGCGTCGATGCGTTGCGCAGCGTCGAGAGCCTGCTGGTAGGAGTCCGGCGGGTAGGCGGCGGCCATGGCGGCAAGCAGGAGTCGCATGTAGATGCGGGCCGCCTCGATCGGGTCGGGCAGTAGGGGGCTGTGTCGCTCGACTCTCGCGCCGGCGGCGGCCAGTAGGGAGGCGAGGTGCTCGATGGCGGCGCGGACCTCGTCCGAGGTGGGAATGAGCGGATGCGTGTCCAGGACGAGAACGCGGTAGCTGCTGAGGTCGTCGTGCCGGGCGGTTCGCAGTGCAAGGCGGTGGGCGATGCCGACTGCCGTCTCGTCGGGGTCGGCCAACAGGTCGAGCATGACTGCCAGGTCACCGGCGCTGCGGGCCATGGGCCCGATCACGGTGAGGTCGCGGTCGTACGCCAGCGGTGGAGCCGGAGGGGGCGTGTGCCCACGGGTGGGAAGGAGGCCGAAGGAAGGCTTGTGCGCGTACACACCCGAGAAGTGGGCCGGGATGCGCAGCGAGCCGGCGATGTCGGAACCGAGGGAGACGGCGCCGAATCCGGACGCGAGCGCTGCAGCTGACCCCCCGGAAGATCCCCCAGGGGTCCGCCGGACGTCCCACGGGTTCTTCGTCGTGCCGTAGACCGGGTTGTATGTCTGCAAGTCCCCGAGTGCGACAGGCACGTTCGTCTTGCCAAGGATGACGGCGCCCGCCGCACGGAGCCGCTTCACGGCGACCGCATCGTCGTCTGCCACGAAATTCCGGAACGGCGGGATTCCCCAGGTCGTCGGCAGCCCTGCGACGTTGAAGGACTCCTTGACCGTCATCGGGACCCCGAGGAGGGGTGCTCGCCGCCCTCCTCTGGCCCGGACCTCGTCAGCGTCACGGGCGCCGGTCAGGGCGCGATCGAAGTCGTGGACGCAGACCGCGTTGATGTCGGTGTCGTAGTGCTCGATCCGCTCAATCGCCGCCTGGGTGAGTTCAACGGCCGACACCTCGCCGGCGTCCATTGCCGCGGTCAGTTCGACCGCGGTCGTGTAGATGTAGTCCGATACGCTCATGGATGCTCTTTACTTCCTGTTCGGCGCGTCAGGGTCACCGTCGGATGTCACCGTCGAGTACAGGGGTGACGGCGCCGGCTGCCGATGGGTTCACTGCCGGTAAATCCCGGCGCAGTCGACGACGTGGGGAACCATGACGGCGGACCGTAGCGCCCCGGGTTCGACCGGCGAACACGTCAGCGCAAATATTTACCGGTCACTGAACAACCAGTGTTGCGCACCATCCCTGTCAAATGGGACATCTGCCCGCTCGCTCACCGTAGAGGATGAAGCCTGGCCCGCAGGACGCCGGGGGGAGCATCGAAACGCGGGCGCGGGCACTGCGGCGCCGCGGGACGACGCTCCGAGGGAGCGGAAACCCTCCGCTGGTGCCTGGCAAGGCAGGTTTGAGCGGCGGCTGACCCGCTGTGAATACTCGCGAGACCTAGCGGCCGTCAGCGGCGGCCCGGACTCCCGCGAGGGCAAGTGGCCCCCTGGACAGAGGCAGAAATGGACCCATGTGACGGTCCGCGGTCGACATAGCGTTACCAGCATGGCCACGTGACCACCTCTGACCACCTTGCCAAGCACACGCAGCGCCCGGACTCGGTCCATCGCACGTCCGGCGTCCACAGGGACCCGGATGGCTCGATCGACGGCCGACCATCGCGCCACCGGCCGATGCGCAGTCGCCCGCGGACTTGTGACCGCCAGGGCAGCGGGACTCCGGGCCGCCGCAGCCGTGCCCGGTCTTTGGTGCGCGGTGCGCATACCCAGCAAAGCATCACTTCGTCGAGCAAGGATCATGCAGCAATGACACGAGCCACCACCCCTTTCAGCCCGCGTACCACCGCCACGGAGGTTCTGGCCGGAGTCGACCTGACCGGGCGACGGATGATCGTCACCGGAGGGGCGTCAGGATTGGGGGCAGAGACCGTCCGCGCCCTGGCCCGGGCCGGCGCACACGTCACCATCGCGACGCGCAACCCGGCTACGGCGATGGCGATGACCGAGGAGTTCCCGGACACCGAGGTCGCCGCACTCGACCTGGCCGACCTCGGATCAGTGAAGGCCTTCTGTTCCGCCTGGGATGGGCCGGTCGACGCGATCGTGGCCAACGCGGGTGTCATGATGCTGCCCGAGAGGCAGGTCAACGCGGTGGGTTGGGAGATGCAGCTGGCCACCAACTACCTTGGACACTTCGCCCTGGTGACCGGCCTGCACGGGGCCCTCCGATCCGCGGAGCGAGGGCGGGTGGTCACCGTCAGCTCGGGGGCGAACCTGCTGGCAGGGTTCGATTTCGACGATCCCCAGTACGAGCGCCGCACATATGACCCCCTGACGGCGTATGCACAGTCGAAGACCGCCGACGTGTTGCTGGCGGTCGGTATCAGCCGCCGCTGGGCCGCGGACGGCATCACCGCCAACACCAGCGCTCCCGGGGTGGTCCACACGAACCTGGCACGCCATCTGGACGCGGCCACTCTCCAAGCGCTCGGTGCCCAGGACGCGGACGGCAACCGACTGACCCCGAGCCACTTCAAAACGCCTGAGCAGGGTGCTGCCACGAGTGCCCTGCTGGCAGCATCACCACTCCTGGACGGTGTGACGGGACGCTACTTCGAGAACAACCAGGAAGCCGAGGTCATCAAGGGAGATCCAGGGATCCTGGCCGGTGGCCCCGAGGCGACCGTCGGCCTGGTCGCCGACTGGTCCGTCGACCCGGCCGCGGCGGATCGCCTGTGGGAGTACGCCATCTCCGTTGTCTGATGCCCCCGAGTCCCGCGCACGGGTGGGGGCAGCCGGGCCGGCTCGCCTCGATGACCGATGTTCCCGGGCGATAGGTCCCCTCTTTCGCTTCGCCAATGGCCCGCATACCTGGACTGTTGTGCGCATAGTGTCGTGACCATGACCGGGACAACGCCCATGGCTATGAACATCTGTGTCTTCATGTCCGCCGCGGACCTCGACGAGGTCCACACCCGTCCGGCTCGCGAGTTCGCGGAGCTTGTCGGCAAGCATGGTCACACCCTGGTATGGGGCGGTTCCGACACCGGGCTGATGAAGGTCGTCGCTGACGGAGTGCGGGCCGGCGGAGGACAGCTGGTCGGGATCTCGGTCAGCTTTCTCCGGCATTGGGCCAGGGGTGACGCCGACCAGATGGTGGTGGCCGAGGATCTCGCCGAGCGGAAGGCATCGCTGCTGGCCGCGTCCGACGCGGTTGTGGTGCTGGCCGGCGGGCTGGGCACGCTGGACGAGGTGACCGAGGTTCTCGAGCTGAGGAAGCACGGACTGCACACCAAGCCGGTGGTACTGCTGAATACCGCGGGCTTCTACGACGGATTCGTCCTTCAGCTCCGGCGGATGGAGGGGGACGGCTTTCTGCCGGTTCCGCTGTCCGAGCTGCTCTTCGTGGCGAGCGAGGGGGCCGGTGCGCTGGCGTACCTGGAGAGGTGCCTCGCACAGCGGCGACACAGCGGGCAGCCCTGAGGATCAGGGAGAACCGTGGAGGGTGGAGAGGTTCGAGCGCATTGGCGCACTGCGCGTGTGCCTACGGCATGACGCTGCGCAGCGTTTCCAGCGCGCCTGTCCACGCGCTGTCGGAGGAAGCCGCGAAGTTGACCACGAGCGCGTCCTGCTCGGGCCCCCGGCGGTCGCGCTCCGCCCCTGGGTGGAAGAACTCCGAGAGCCCGCTGACCTCAAGGCCTCGCCGGGCGGCCGACTGGACGACCTCGCCTTCGGTCCCACGAGGCAGTTCGACGACCGCTTGCAGCCCGGCGGCCATACCGGTGACACGGACGGCAGGCGCACTGTGCGCCAGGGCCGTGACGAGTTGATCGCGGCGGCGCCTGTAGCGCTGCCGCATCGACCGCACGTGCCGGTCGTAGCTGCCCGAAGTGATGAACTCCGCGAGAGTCATCTGATCCAGCGCGCTCGACATGTAGTCGCCGTGCCCTTTGGCCGCCACAACCTGCGGGACCAGTTCCTCCGGCAGCACCATCCAGCCGAGCCGCAGCCCCGGCGCCAGCGACTTGCTCACCGAGCCGAAGTAGACCACCCGGTCAGGGTCAAGGCCCTGGAGGGCGCCCACCGGTTGACGGTCGTATCTGAATTCGCCGTCGTAGTCGTCCTCCAAGATCAGTCCGCCGCTGGCGCGTGCCCAGTCGACAGCCGCCACCCGGCGGTCGGGATGCAGCGCCACTCCGATCGGGTACTGGTGCGCCGGCGTCAGCAGTACCGCGCCGGCTTCCCGCAGCAGCGGCAGATCGCTCGTAAGCGCTCCGAACTCGTCGACCCGCACGGGCGGGGTGTCGAGGCCGGCGCTGGTCAGCAGGTCGCGATACAGGTCGAGACCGTACGCCTCGACGGCCACCGCCCGTACCTGACGCGATCTGAGTGCCTGAGCCATCAGCGCAAGCCCGTGGTGGAAACCGGAACAGACGATGATGCGCTCCGGATGGGCGTACACGCCGCGGGCCCGTGCCAGGTAGTCCGCGAGGGCCGACCGCAGCTGCTCCTGGCCGAGGGCATCGCCGTAGCCGAAGGCCTCATTGGGCGCGGCGGTGAGTGCCCGGCGGGCAGCGGTGAGCCACTGCGCGCGGGGAAAGTTCGCCAGGTCGGGCGAGCCCGGCTTCAGACCGTAGGCGGGGCGGTGCTGAGCTGCCTTCGTGCGTGGCGCAGACGCTTCCGCCGTGTGCGCCTGGGCTTGGTCGGCCACGCGGGTCCCGGACCCCTGCTGCGCGGTGAGCCAGCCCTCGGCCACCAGTTCGGCGTATGCGTCCGTCACGGTGTTGCGGGAGACGCCGAGATCCGCGGCGAGGGTGCGCGATGCAGGCAGCCGCGTGCCCGGCCCCAGCCTGCCGGTCCGTACGGCGTCGCGCAGCGCGTTGGCAAGTCCGATGCGCAGCCCCGGCCCGCTCAGCTCCAGATGCAGATCAGCGCCCGGCTCGACCGGCGGGGCGGACGTGGAATTGGTCTGGTGATTTGCCATCGCAATGGATCCTACCTCAGTGCCATTTCATGCTTAGCGTTGCAGGTATGACAACGAACGAAGCGCACGAGCGCACCCAGCGCGTCCCCGAGCACGCCCCCCGTCTGGACTGGGCGAAACTCGCCCCGGAGGCCTTCAAAGCGATGGTCCGCCTGGACACCGCCGCCAAGCTCGGCATCGAGCCCCCTCTGCTCAACCTGGTCAAGATCCGCGCCTCCCAGATCAACCATTGCGCCTTCTGCCTGGACATGCACAGCAAGGACGCCCTGGCAGCCGGCGAGACCGCGGAGCGGATCATCCAGCTCGACGCCTGGCGCGAGTCGCGGCACTTCTACACAGCCAGGGAGGTCGCGGCCATCGAGCTCACCGAGGCGATAACCGAGATCACCGACGGCTTCGTCCCCGACGAGGTGTACGCCAGGGCTGCCGGCGCATTCGACGAGGGAGAACTGGCACGCCTCATCGTCGCCATCACGACGATCAACGCCTGGAACCGCTTCGGCGTGTCCACCCGGCTCGTCCCGGGCCACTACACGCCCACCACCTGAACCGACGACGCGACCGGACATCGCCACTCGCAGCGGCGGCGGCCACACCACGTCGTACGGCTCCATCCCGCCCAGCACCCCGACCAGGAAATCGTGGCGAGTCCCGTGCTATCACTCCTCCACCGACCGGCCCTCACGCGCCCCGCTGACGAGTTCGTTCTCGCCACCGTCATGCTGTTCCTGGCGGTGACGATCGTCAGATGGGTGCGTGATCCGGGCTCCCCCCTCCACATCGCGGACCTCGACGCCGCACTGGCTGTCATCGGTGTTCTCAGCGGAGCCATCCTCACCGGGCTGATCCTCACCCCACTGGGCAGACGCAGCGGCGGCCACATGAATCCCGCCGTGACCGTCTCCCTGTGGTTGATGGGCGCATTCCCCGGCCCCTCCGTCGTGCCCTACGTCCTGGCCCAACTCGCGGGATCGGCGACAGGAACAGTCCTGGCGCGGGCGGCATGGGGACACACCGTCTCCGTTTCATCGGTCGACTACGCGGCGATCGCGCCGGCTCCTGACTGGTCGCCGCCGGCGGTCTTCCTCGCCGAAGCGGGCAGCATGGCGGCGATCATCGTCGCCGTGGGGTTCGTGGCACGACCCCGCAGCGCGCGCTTCCTGCCGTACCTCATAGGCTCAGCCGTCGCCCTGGTGATCGCCCTCCTCGGACCACGCAGCGGCGGATCGATCAATCCCGCCCGGCAGTTCGGTCCCGCGGCAATGGCCGGACAGGGCACCGATCTGTGGATCTACCTGGTCGCCCCGATCCTGGGGGCCGTGTTGGGAGCCTGCTTCCACCACTGTCTCGCTCGACTGCGGTCACGTGCGCAAAGGGCGCAAGCCGTCGCATCGGCGATTCCTGAGGGATTCCGGTCCGTCGGCACGCTCCCCCATACGGATCGAAAGGTCCGACACAACGCCGGCTGAAGTCGCGGTCACGCGGCAGGAAGCGTGGGGAGTCCATGCGCGTGACGAGGTCGGCGGTCAGGTTCCGGGCCTGCTGAACCGCCCACTCCCGGGTGGGGTGGGCGGTGACGCCGGTGGTGGGCAGCCGCCGGGTGCCGTGTTCGAGGAACCCGGCCCCGGATCCGCCACGAGCCCCACAGGTCCAGCCCAGCCGGGCAGGACCACCCACCGAAAGGTTCCCCCGACGCCGTCCTCAGGCAGCGAGTCCGGACCGGGGGGCCGCTCGATCGCCGCCGGATCGTCAGACAGGCCGCATGACCTCAGCCGCACCCTCCGGAGTGTCCTCCACTTCCCCTGGCGGGACGTGGTTGCCCTCATAGGTCACGCCCGAGACAGTGACCTTCCCCGTCGCCTGGTCGAGGGGCAAGTACTCAGTCCGCCCGTCGGCCGGCCCCCCGACGAACGTCACCAGCACACTCATCGAGTTCGGTTCCATCGAAGCCGTCGCCTCCACACGCGCTTTGTGAGCCGGGACTGGGGCAGCACCCGCTGGGCCACCGCATCCTGCGAGAGCGACCAGCACGCCCACGCAGCCCACCACCTTGGATATGTGCACTCAGGCATCCTGCCAGGTCCAGGCCCTGTTAGTCCGGCAGAGGCGATCTTGTGACGTCGCGGCGGACGCACCTCAGCCCGACGCCTGCTGCAGGTCGTCGGGTTCGCAGAAGAAGAGGCCGGTGGTGTTGACCGCGGCGCTCCTGCGGAACTGGAAGGGGACGGCCTTTCCGAACGTGTTCATGTTGAGCTGGCCTTCCCTTGATCGCGTTCGAATGAATCGCATTCGATGCTCACCCGGGGCGGGCTCAAAGCGGCGGTGAGCTGCATGAATGAGGTTTCGGCAGGGGCAGCGTGGAGAAGGCGACGACCGGGCCTTAACCGTCAAGCGGCGCGTGTGGGTGCTGGTTCGGACCCGGGTTCGTACTGCGACGCCCGGCGACTGGCATGATGGCAGCCATGGTGACGGTCGCCGACTGCGAGCGGGTGCAGACCAACTGGTTCCGGATTCGGGCGACGGAGCTCGGCGGCAGGGTCTGGACCGATGGGGGCCTGCTGTGGACCGACGGTCCCGACGGAGTGAACCTGATGTTCCCGCGGGCACTCACGACAGCGGCAGTGCGCCGGGGCGTCGACCGGGCGCGCGGCCGCGGCATAGTCGGAGCCTGGCTCGGCACCGACGTCGACCCGGCCCCGCTGGCCGAGGCCGGATTCGAACGGGGTTGGTCACCGTGGTGGATGACCGCTGACCTCGCAGACGTCCCCCAGACGCGGGATCCGCGCGTCAGGCTCGAGCAGGACAGCCTGGACTACCGGGGTGAACACGCCTCCTACCGGGACCAGTTGGCCCTCTCCTTGCTCCAACCGCCAATCGCCTGGTACGCAGCCGCCCACACCCCGGAGAGCGGCCGATTCGCCGGACGTGCATGGTCGTTCCGGGACAGGGACCTCGCGGGCGTCTTCGACATGGAAGTCTGGCCCGGATTCCAACGGCGCGGCCTGGGAAGCGGCCTGCTGGCCACCGTATGCGCGGCCGCACGGCAGGCGGGTGCGAAGCACGCCGTCCTCAACGCCACCCCCGAGGGAAAGCTTCTCTACAGCGCCAGGGGCTTCCGGCAGATCGGTGAAGGTATCACCTGGTGGCACCGTGGGGAGGGCGCCTGACAGGCACGGTGCCGCGCCAGGATGCGGATGCACCGGCTGGTGTGCTCGATCACCGCACAGGGACCTCCGCGATACGGCGGAGGACCTCGGTCACGGAATTCGTGGCGGGCGAAAGACGAAGCGGTTCCACCTACCACTGTGCGGGTGACGGTCGATCACCTCGCGCGGTCAGGCGGCGTGGTCGTACCCGTGGAGGATGCCGCCGAGTCGGTCGCGTTTTCGTACGTCGAGGCGGTCGGTCCGGCCCCCTCCAGCTCCGGCACCTCGCCGTTGGTGCCGATCAGCCACCGTTTCTCGCTCGCCGATCAGCTGGATCAGGAAGCGCAGTTCGTCCTTGCCCATCACCGTGAACGGCGGCTGCTTCCGCCCGGACATCGTGTCGAGCCTTGCGAAGCCCCTTCGGTACGCAGGTGGCAGCCTGGCGTCACTTGAGCAGGTCGCGGTGCCGGCGCAGGATCGTGTCGGGGCAGGGGCCGGCATGCTTCTCCCGGTCACCCTCCGAGCCTGGCTCGCGATGGCAGGTTCTTGTCAAAAATCTTGCCCAAATCTCTTTTCTCTCGGGCGCTTTGCTGCCTGCGGACGTGATCGTGTGGCTTCGAACGGTCCACATCCACGTTCGTTGGGGAGACTCCGTGCACGCACGATCCCGCAAGAGACACTGGCTGACGATCTCGGCCGTCACCGCGCTGGCAGCGTTGTTCGCGATACCGGCCGGGGCCGCGCCCGGGCATCCGGCCACCCATCCACGGGCGTTCAGCGCCACCGTCACCGCGGCTGACGGAGGTGGCGACGACGACGGCGGCGAGGAGTCAGACGAGATCGCCGAGGGTGCCGACCAGTTCGCCGAAGCGCGTACCTCTCCGGGGACCATCGCCCCCGGAGCCTTCTCCGCCGCGTGGGACGCGCTGAACAAGCTGCCTGAATACGGCGGCAGCTGGAGACACCTGACCGGCCTGCCGTACAACTCCGACGACCCCCGCTACCGCGACTTCAGCTCCAACTCCAGTGGTGGCTCGGGTCTGGTGACCGGACGCGCCGCCGCCCTCGCGGCCGACGACGACGGGTACGTCTACGAGGGCAGCGCCGGCGGCGGTGTCTGGCGGTCGGCGACCGGCGGTGGCCACTGGCAGCCGATCAGTGACGCGCTGCCCTCCCAGGCCACAGGTGCCCTCGCCTTGGACAGCCGGGGCCGGCTTTGGCTGGGCACCGGCGAGGCGACGACGAACGCGGACGCCTACCTGGGCAGCGGGGTGTACCTGCTGGCACATCCGCACAACGGCACTTTCACCACGCACGACCGGGTCGGTGGCGGCGAACTGGACTCCACCACCATCCACACCCTGCGCTTCGGCGGCGACAAGGTCTGGGCCTCGACGAGCCGCGGCGTGTGGAGCCACTCCACGACCGATCTGCACGGCCCGTGGAAGCTGGAGTTCGCCCCCAACCCCGCCTACCTGCCCGGCGGTTCGCTGGCGAGCGACCCGAACGCGCCCTACAAGAACATCGCCAACGACGTCGCGATCGACCCAAAGAACCCGTCGAACGTACTGCTGGCGATCGGCTGGCGCAGCGGCGACACCTACAACGGCTTCTACCGCAAGACCGGCGGCACCTGGACCCGCGTGAACTCGCTGGGCGCCCTGCCCACCGACGCGGACACGGTCGGCAACGTGACCTTCGCCCGGTCCAAGGACGGCTCGCGCTACTACGCGATCAACCAGTCCCCGACCGCGCTGAACACCGACCCGGACAGCAATCTGGACGGCATCTACGTCTCCAAGGCCGGTGACCCGTTCGGCAGCTGGACCCGCATCGCGGACACCGAGACGCTGGCCGCCTCCGGCTCCGCGCTGGACGAGCCGGGCTTCATGCCGGGCGTCCAGGCCTGGTACAACGAATTCCTCCAGGTCGACCCCACCAACGCCGACCACGTCTACGCCGGCCTTGAAGAGGTCTACGAGACCAAGGACACCGGCGCCAACTGGTCGACGGTGGGCCCCTACTGGAACTTCGGCTTCCCCTGCTGGAGCATCGACCCGGCCAAGCAGACCGGTGACTGCAATCCCACCACCCACTCCGACCAGCACGCGGTCACCATCGGCAGCAACCACGGCAAGGCGTACGTCTACGTGGGCAACGACGGCGGCGTCTACAAGCGCCCGCTCAGGGGGCAAACCGACGCGGACGGGCACGCCACCGACTGGGTGTCCACCAACGACGGCACCATCGACACCCTCCAGTACTACTCCGTGGGCATCGGCACCGACCCCGCCAAGCACGGCGTGTCGTTCAACGGCGGCCTGCAGGACAACGGCCAGTCCATCCTGCGGCCCGGCGACAAGGTGATGGGCTCCAACTTCGGCGGCGACGGCGGTGACACCCTCACCGACCCGGCCAACGGCTGCAACATCGCCCAGGAATACGTCTATCTCGCCGTCAACGTCACCCAGAACTGCGCGGTCAACAACGGAGCCTGGGTCGACGACCCGACCAAGGTCACCAGCTACGACGTCGCCCCGCCCGACAACGAGACCGGCGCCGCCCGCTTCATTGCCCCGCTGACCACGGACACCCGCAACAGCAGCACCTGGATCGCCGGCGGCCAGCACGTCTGGGTCCAGACCCACGGATACGCCATCCGCAGCGGCGACGAGTGGACGGACGCCTTCGACCTCGGCGACGGCCACACCGCCACCGCGGTGGCAGCCCAGGGCGGCAAGGTCTACGCCGCCTGGTGCGGGCCCTGCAACAACCAGGGCTTCACCCGCGGCATCGCGGTCGGCAACGCCGACGGCACCGGCTGGCACCAGGTCAGCCTGCCCGCCACCGGCGCCGACGGCACCGTACCCAACCGCTACCTGGCCGGCCTGGCCATCGACCCGGCCAACTCCGACCACGTCTACCTTGCCGTCAACGGCTTCTCCCGCCACTGGACCGAAGGCCCCGGCGCCGGCATCGGCCACGTCTTCGAGTCCACCGACGGCGGCACCAAGTGGAAGGACGTCTCCGCCAACCTGCCCGACGTGCCCACCGACTCCCTGCTGGCCCTGCCCGGCGGTGGACTGGCCCTGGCCACCGACCTCGGCGTCGTCTACCGCGCCCCGCACCACACCACCTGGAGCCGTGTCGGCAACCTGCCGGCCGTGGCCGTCCTCCAGCTCAAAACCGGCCCGGACGGGCGGATCTACGCCGCCACCCACGGCCGCGGAATCTACTCGATCGCGCTGAGGTAGCACTCCGGCCCACTCCTTGAGGGCCCCGGCGGTCGCCTGCGCGGTCGCCGGGGCCCTTGTTTTCCGCACATAGAACCGCGGGTGGAGCTGCTCTTCCAGCCGCGCCTGCGGAGGGGACGGATGGTGATCCAGCCGTCAGCAGGAGGACTGGGAGCGAAGGGCGTGGTAATCGGCGCGTCGGTATCGTGGGAGCCGTCGGCGAGCATCTCCCACGCCACAGGCGCGGACGAAGGCGGCCGCTGCCTGGAGGACCAGCGGGTGCGGGTGGTCGCCGGCGGCGGGATGCGGTTGACACCAGGGTGTGTCCGACGTCGGCATCCGGCTGCCGCGGGCCCCGCCGTACAGGTGAAAGATCACGCTGGGCCGTGTATCGAAATGGGATCCGGGGTGGTTCGGATGCTGGTGTGAGGTCCTGGTGACGGCCCTGTCGCGCGGTTTCCGGCGCGATGGGGTAATCAGGAGCGGTGGACAAGGACGCGACCGACCCTTTCGTGCATGTCCGGGGCGCCAGTGAGAACAACCTGCGGAACATCGATGTCGACGTTCCGCGGGACGCGATGGTCGCCTTCACCGGCGTCTCCGGTTCGGGAAAGTCCTCGCTCGCGTTCGGCACGCTCTACGCGGAGGCCCAGCGGCGCTATTTCGAGTCCGTGGCACCGTACGCCCGACGGCTGCTGCAGCAGGTCGGTGCACCGCACGTGCGGGAGATCACCGGACTGCCGCCGGCCGTGGCCCTGCAGCAGCGACGCGGGGCGCCCAGCTCGCGCTCGTCGGTCGGCACCATCACCACGCTGTCCAACCTGCTGCGCATGCTGTACTCCCGCGCCGGCACCTATCCGCCCGGGGCCGCACGGCTGGAGGCCGAGTCCTTCTCGCCCAACACCGCGGCCGGTGCCTGCCCGGTGTGCCACGGGCTGGGGGTCGTGCACGACGTCGCCGAGGACCTGCTGGTCCCCGACCCCTCGCTGAGCGTCCGCGAGGGGGCGATCGCCGCGTGGCCGGGCGCCTGGCAGGGCGCCAACCTGCGCAGTGTCGTGAGCGGCCTCGGGATCGACATCGACCGGCCGTGGCGCAGGCTCAGGAAGAAGGACCGGGACTGGCTGCTGTACACCGACGAGCAGCCCTCCGTGTACATCGAGCCGGAGCGGGACCGCGTCGACTACGGCTACCAGGGCACGTTCTGGAGTGCCCGCAAGCACGTCATGCACGTCCTCGCGGACTCCAAGAGCGACAGGATGCGCGAACGGGCGCTCCGGTTCGTCAGGAGTGTGCCCTGCCCCGAGTGCCACGGCAGCGGGCTGCGGCCCGAGGCGCTCGCCGTGACCTTCGCCGGACGTTCCATCGCCGAGGTCAACGCGATGCCGCTCACCGAGGCCGTGGCGCTGCTGCGGCCCGTCGCGGCGCGCTCCGAGGCCGACGCCACCACGTCGACCGCCCGCTCAGGGGAGACGACCGAGGTCGCGGTCCGGATCTGCGGCGATCTCGTCGCGCGCGTCGACGTACTACTCGACCTGGGCCTCGGATACCTCAGCCTCGGGCGCCCTTCGACGACCCTGTCGCCCGGCGAGGCGCAGCGGCTGCGGATCGCCACCCAACTGCGCTCGGGGCTGTTCGGTGTCGTCTACGTCCTCGACGAACCCTCCGCGGGCCTGCATCCGGCCGACGCGGAACCGCTGCTGGACGTGCTGGACCGCCTGAAGGCGGCGGGCAATTCGCTGTTCGTCGTGGAGCACGACATGGACGTCGTACGGCGGGCGGACTGGGTGGTCGACATCGGCCCCGGCGCGGGGGAGGGCGGCGGACGCGTGCTGTACAGCGGCCCGGTCGCCGGTCTTGAGCGGGTCGGGGAGTCGGCCACGAGCCAGTACCTGTTCGGGCGCGCCCAGCCGCTCGATCACCGCCCGCGCACGCCGCACGGCTGGCTGCGCCTGAGGGGCGTCTCACGCCACAACCTGGACAACGTGTCCGTCGACGTCCCGCTCTGCGTCCTGACGGCGGTGACGGGCGTGTCCGGTTCAGGAAAGTCGACGCTGGTGACGCAGGTCCTCGCCGAGGTCGTCCGCGGCCACCTCGGACTCGTACCCGAGGAGCCGGAGGAGCCCGACGAGGCGCGACTGGAGATCGACGTGCGGGACGCCTCGGGGGTCGAGGCGTTCGACCGGCTGGTCCGGGTCGACCAGCGGCCCATCGGCCGGACTCCCCGGTCCAACCTGGCCACGTACACAGGGATGTTCGACGCGGTGCGCAAACTGTACGCGGGGACGGACGCGGCCAGGGCGCGCGGCTACTCGGCCGGGCGGTTCTCCTTCAACGTGCCCGAAGGGCGGTGCGAGACCTGCCAGGGCGAAGGGTTCGTCGCGGTGGAACTGCTCTTCCTGCCCGGCACCTACGCGCCGTGCCCGACCTGCCACGGCGCCCGGTACAACGCCGAGACGCTGGAAGTCACCTACCGCGGCAAGAACATCGCGGACGTGCTGGGACTGTCCGTCGACGCCGCCGCCGATTTCCTGTCCGCAGTCCCGGCCGCCTCCCGCAGTCTGGAGACATTGCGCGAGGTGGGACTGGGTTACCTGCGGTTGGGGCAGCCCGCGACGGAACTCAGCGGCGGTGAGGCGCAGCGCATCAAGCTGGCCACCGAATTGCAGCGGGCCCGCCGCGGGCACGCCCTCTACCTGCTCGACGAGCCGACGGCGGGGCTGCACCCCGCGGACATCGCGCTGCTGCTGAGGCAGCTGCACCGGCTCGTCGACGCCGGCAACACGGTCGTCCTCGTCGAGCACGACCTCGACACGATCGCCACGGCCGACTGGGTCATCGACCTCGGGCCGGGCGGCGGCGACGCGGGCGGGCGCGTCGTCGCGGCGGGCCCGCCGGCCAAGGTCGCGAAGGCCCGCCGCAGCGCCACCGCGCCCTACCTCGCGGCCCGGCTCGACCCTCCTGACGACGGCGCGAGGGGCTGAGCACCGGCCGCCGGGTTCGGTGCGGCCCGGCCGCTGCGCGTGACCGCGCAGGCAGCACGCGCCCCGGGACCGCGGTTCGGGGCGCCGGCGCCCCGCCCGCAGCCGGCCTGCCGACTGGCAGGCGGCAGGGACACCGCGATGGCCGTACATGTGCCACCGCTGAGTCCTGGCAGGGCGGGCCCTCAGCGCAACCGGGGCGATCGCGTGAGGGTGTCCGACCCGCACAAACGCGCCTCCCCCGTGGTCGGGTGAGGGAAGCGGGCGGGCGCCCCGGCAGGACTCGGACCTGCGGCCAAGCGCTTCGGGCATCGGCACGTGCGGTACCGGAGCCTGACAGGTGGCCGTCTCTCCTCGCGGGTGGCCGCGGCTCCCGCCCCGCGGGGCGGGAGCCGCGGGGCGCGGGCTCAGACGGCCGGGGTGAAGCGGTCCCAGACGCGGTGGCGGGTGAGGAGTTCGGTGAGGGCGTCCAGTGCGGCGCCGGGATCGGTGGCGGTCACAACTCCGGGCGCCTCCGGCGCGATGCCGGCCGCTTCGAGGATGTCTGCGCCGTCCGCCCAGACGCCCAGGGCCTTGCCGTGCCGGTAGGCCTCGGTGACCAGCAGCAGCACCCGCGGGTCGAGACCGGTGGTGGCCGCGGCGTCGTCGTCGACCTTGGCGTCGCGGGCCCCGTAGGCGTCGGCGCCGGGAACGGGCGCGCCCGCGATCACGATGGCGTCGAACTCGGTGGAGCGGGCGGTGGCGAAGGTGCGCTGCACGGTGACGGGGTCGCCGTCCTGGTCGAGGGTCCCGCCGGCCGCGGCGACGACCAGCGGGACCATGCCGGCGTCCAGCGCCGCCCTGCGGACCTGCCGCACGTCGGCCAGGTCCGCGCCGCCCGCGGTGACGATGCCCACGACCCGCCCGTCCACCGGCCACCGGCCGCCCAGTTGGGACAGCGCGGGACTGGGCTGCGGGTCGGCCAGGGCCACGGTCGCCTCGGGCGCGGGCAGCCCGAGGCCGGCGGCGACCTGGGCGCACAGATCGCCGTCGATGTTGGCAAGCACGAGCAGCGCCCGCTCCTTGACCGCCTGCTCCCAGCACTTGTTCAGCTCGAAGGCGTAGGCGGCGACGATGTGTTCGCGCTCGGTGGGCGTCATGCTCAGCCAGAACAGCCGGGCCTGGCTGAAGTGGTCGTCGAACGAGGCGGCCGCCGCGCGGACCTTGGGCCCCCGCTGCACCTCCGCCGGTACCTCGATGTAGGCGCCGGTGTCGGCGCCCGCCACGAACGGGCAGCCGCCGTCGAGGGAGTTGGGGCGGTAGGGCGCCACCCCGCTGTGCACGGCGGTCTGGTGCATGCCGTCCCGCAGCATGTCGTTGACCGGCGCGTGGGTGCGGTTGATCGGCAGCTGGCCGAAGTTGGGACCGCCGAGCCGGCTGATCTGCGTGTCGAGGTACGAGAAGAGGCGGCCCTGCAGCAGCGGGTCGTCGGTGAGGTCGATGCCGGGGACGAGGTGGCCGACGTGGAAGGCGACCTGCTCGGTCTCGGCGAAGTAGTTCGAGGGGTTGGCGTCGAGTGTCATCAGCCCGATCGGCCGGACCTCGGCCAGCTCCTCGGGCACGATCTTCGTCGGGTCCAGCAGGTCGATCCCGTGGAACATCTGGTCCTCGGTGTCGGGGAAGGTCTGCACCCCCAGCTCCCACTGCGGGTGGGCGCCGGCCTCGATGGCGTCCGCGAGGTCGCGCCGGTGGAAGTCGGGGTCCATGCCCGCGGTGATCTGCGCCTCCTCCCACACCAGGGAGTGCACGCCGAGCTTCGGCTTCCAGTGGAACTTCACCAGAGTGGTGGCGCCTTCGGCGTTGACCAGGCGGAAGGTGTGGACGCCGAAGCCCTCCATCATGCGGTACGAGCGCGGGATGCCGCGGTCGGACATGTTCCACAGCGTGTGGTGGGTCGCTTCGGTGTGCAGGGTGACGAAGTCCCAGAAGGTGTCGTGGGCGCTCTGCGCCTGCGGGATCTCCCGGTCCGGGTGCGGCTTGCCGGCGTGGATGACATCGGGGAACTTGATCGCGTCCTGGATGAAGAACACCGGGATGTTGTTGCCGACCAGGTCGAAGACGCCCTCGGCGGTGTAGAACTTCGTCGCGAAGCCCCTGGTGTCCCTGACGGTGTCCGCGGAGCCGCGCGAGCCGAGCACGGTCGAGAAGCGGACGAAGACCGGTGTCTCGGCGTCCTTGGCGAGGAAGGCGGCCTTGCTGATCCCCTCGGCGGTGCCGTAGCCGGTGAAGACGCCGTGCGCCGCCGCCCCGCGCGCGTGCACCACCCGCTCGGGGATGCGCTCGTGGTCGAAGTGGGTGATCTTCTCCCGCAGGTGGTGGTCCTGCAGCAGTACCGGCCCGCGGGGGCCGGCCTTGAGCGAGTGGTCGGTGTCGTGCAGCCGTGTGCCTTGCGCCGTGGTGAGGAACTCACCGCCCTGCGCGACCCTGGCCTGCGCGGTCCGCGTCGGCTGGCCGGTGGGGCTGTAGGTCTCCGGCCCGCGCTGGTCCGGCTTCGGCGGCAGCGGTCCCGCCGGCTCGGTCGGCTCCGCCAGGGAGGGCGCCTGCGGGCCGGGGGAGCCCGGGATCTCGTTCCCCGGGTGCGCGGCCTCCTGGACCTTCTCGACGACCTTGTCGGCGGCAGCCGTCACGGGATTCTTCTTCTTGGCGCTCACGAGGTTCCGATCGTCGGGGAGGGAGTGAAGCGGTGTGTCACGAGAGGGGTCTGTGGGTTCGCAGGATGCGGTTACCCGCATCGATGGATGCGACGCGGCAGCGCACCCGGGAGGCGCACGAATTCATCCGATCAGGTCTGCCGTCACCTGTTTGGTGGAGGGGTTCACGGTGCGCCGGTGCCCTGCGCGATTGCCGGTGACGGACACGGCTCCTTGCGCCGGGAGCGTGCCGCCTCGATCGAGCCGGATACGGTGGGGCTTCAGCGTCGTCGCGCACGGATCACCACAAGCTTTTCCGCGGCCCCGGACGGCCGGAACGCGGGAACAGGTCACGCGGAGGGCCGTGCGGTGGGCAGGACACGTTCGGCTGCGGCGAGCCGGAATTGCTCCAGGGCCGCGCTCTGCTGTTCGGCGCGCTCCACGAGGGTGTCGAGGTGCTCGGCGTACAGGCGCTCGTCTGCGTCCGCCAGGGCGCGCAGGGTGCGCCAGCACGCTGCCTTGCCCTGGAC
Source organism: Streptomyces sp. NPDC049040 (assembly GCF_043197715.1). Classification (NCBI taxonomy): domain Bacteria; kingdom Bacillati; phylum Actinomycetota; class Actinomycetes; order Kitasatosporales; family Streptomycetaceae; genus Streptomyces; species Streptomyces sp. NPDC049040. Next base: position 403,842 of record NZ_JBICTO010000004.1, on the reverse strand, counting down.
ACCCAGCAGCATGGATTCCAGTTCCAGCAGGTCGCTGAGCGGGGAGCGGGAGAAGATATGGCCGTTGGGCTTGAGGCGGCCTGCCTTCTCGGCCAGCCAGCCGAGTGCGACCTTGGCCTGGTCGGTGGACACACCCAGGTCGGCCATGATCTGCGTCAGCGAGTCGCGATCCTGCTCCACCTGGCGGCTCAGTTCGGCCAACTCCGAGCCGTACTCCCGGCCCTGCTGTGTCTGCGCGGCCCGGCGGAAGAGCTCAAGGCCGGCCGTCGCTCCTGACAGGTGGTCGTTGAGGTAGACGGCGAGCAGGCCCGCACCGGCGGGTGCGGCTTTCGCCGGTCCGCCTCCCCGCTGCCGGGCTCGGTCGTCTTCGGTGGGGTGCATTTCGCGGTGGACGGTTTCGCCGAGTTCGGCCCAGCTGTCCTCGAATTTGGTCAGTCCTTCGCGTTCCAGGGTGTCGGTGACGTCCGTGAAGTCGATACCGATCGCCGCCAGGGCTTCGAGGTGGGCGGCCGCGGCGCCGTAGCCGATGGTGGCCGGGGGCTGGGCGGGGAGGGTGCCGTGATCGGCGAAGGCTTCCAGGGTGCTGCCGGGCATGGTGTTCACGGTGCCGGGGACGGCGAGCTCGCGGACGTACAGGGTGTCGGGGTAGTCCTTGTTCTTGACGCCGGTGGACGCCCACAAGGGCCGCTGCGGACGGGCGCCGGCGGCGGCCAGGGCCTGCCAGCGCGGCCCCGCCGTCATCTCCTCGTAGGCCTGGTGGGCCAGGCGGGCGTTGGCGACGGCGGCCTTGCCCTTCAACGCCGCCGCCTCGGGGGTGCCGATCCCGTCCAGGCGGCGGTCGGTCTCGGTGTCGACCCGCGAGACGAAGAACGAGGCGACGGAGTGGATCCGTGAGAGGTCGTGTCCGGCCTGTTGCGCCTGCTCCAGCCCGGTGAGATAGGCGTCCATCACCGCGCGGTAGCGGTCCAGGGAGAAGATCAGGGTGACGTTGACGCTGATGCCTGCGGCGGTGGCCGCGGTGATCGCGGCCAGCCCCTCGCGGGTGGCAGGGATCTTCACCAGCAGGTTCGGCCGGTCGACCGTCTCCCACAGTCTGCGCGCCTGCTCGATGGTGGCGTCGGCGTCACGTGCCGACCGGGGGTCGACCTCGATCGAGACCCGCCCGTCGACCCCGCCGGTGCGCTCATGCACCGGGGCGAGAACATCGCAACCCTCCCGGACGTCGTCGGTGGTCAGCGCGAACACCGCGTCGTCGACGCTCCCGCCCTTGGCGCCCAGAGCACGCAATTGCTCGTTGTACCGCTCGCCCTTTGACAGCGCCGAGGCGAAGATCGTGGGATTTGTCGTCACTCCCACCACATGCCGGTCCGTGACAAGCCTCTGCAGCTCACCGCCGGCCAGCAACTCGCGTGAGAGATCGTCCAACCACACGGACACCCCTGCGGCGGACAGAAGGGCAAGCGGATCGGACTCGGGAGAGGACGCGGATGAAACGGACACCTGAAACCTCCATCGGGTGTGCGGCGCCGGCCGGTGCACGTGGCCCGTGCTCTCCGGGCGCTCTCCGGCGTGCAATGTGAGAGCTGAGCTGGGGGGAAGGGCTCGCGCGGGTCGCTGGTCCGGCTCTCCGGCCGGAGAGCCGCTGTCGACCCCTGGGCTGACGCCTGTTGTCCCAAGCTTCACCCGCCCCTGACCGCTTCGCCTGTCCCCGTCGGCCCGTCCTATCCGCATGTGGGCGCAAAAACATGGGCGGACCTCATCAGCGGCCCGGCGAAGCCCTCCCGTACCCCCGCGCAGGACACGTCGGATCGAAGCGGCCGCGGTGCCCTGCCGCCCCGGGCTGTCACCGCCCGGATCGGGTCAGTCCGGTCGCGGGGTGCGAAGCGCCGGCGACGTCGGCACCGGCGGCGGCGTCGCGGCGTGAGCGGCCGGCCCCGTGCCAGTCCAGGCACATCACGGTCGCGTCGTCCCTGAGGTGGCCCTCGTTGGCGTCGACCACCGCTGCGATCAGGGCGCGGGCGGCCTCGCGGGGGTGCAGTGCACGGGTCTCGATGATCAGGTCCGACAGGTCCAGGCCCTGGGCGTTTCGTTCCAGCATGCCGTCGGTGAGCATCACCAGGCGGTCGCCTGGCCTCAGGTCCAGCGACTGCACGCGGTAGGTGTGCCGGAGCCGGACGCCGAACGGCAGATCGACCTTGGGGCTGATCTGCGACACGCTGCCGTCCCGGATCCGCAGCGGCCAGGGGTGCCCGGCGTTGACGAACTCCGCCGCACCGTCGAGCAGGCTGATGCGCAGCAGCTGACCGGTGACGTAGCCCTCGCGGGCATGGTCCTGCATGGCCTGGTCGGCCTGGCGGGCCTGCTCCACGAGGGCGGCGCCCGCCCGCCGCGCCCGCCGCAGAGCCCCCACGACGAGGGTGGCCAGGAGTGCCGCCCGCACGTCGTGGCCCATGGCGTCGGTGACAGAGAGCTGGACGGTGTCACGGTCGAGCACGTAGTCGAACGTGTCGCCTCCGACGTGCTCGGCGGGTTCCAGGGCCCCGGCGACGGCGAACTGCGCCGCCTCGCATGCCAGAGAGGTCGGGAGCAGGCGGTGCTGGATCTCCGCGGCCAGGCTCAGCGGGACGGTACGGCGGCCCCACTGGTAGACATCGGTGTAGGAGCGGTTGGCGATGACGATGTAGGCCAGCGCGTGCGCGCTCTCGGCGATCTCCCGCATCACCTCCCCGTCCGGCGCCGAGGGCAGGAACAGCTCCAGGAGTCCGATGGCGTCCCCGCGGTTGGTCACCGGGGCGACGACGCGGACGTAGGTCCCCCTGCCCCTGTCCCGCACCTGCGGCTGCTGGGTGCGGATCACGTCGTCGTACAGGGTGCCCCGCAGGGGGATGCGCCGGGCCGGCTCTCCGGTCTCGATGCTGCCCGCGGCCCCGAGCCGGACGACCGAACTTCCGGAGAAATCGGTGATCAGGAACGACACCGACTCCGCGCCGAGGCGATCCTTGAGCAGCCGCGCGACCACATCGAGGGACTCCACGGGCGCTGCGGCCTCCGCCGCCGCCAGCACCCCCGCCAGCGTCGTTGCTCCGTCCCGGCGGTCCCCGCCGCTGGTCAGGTCGGGCTGTTCGCCCTCTTTCGTCTCCTCCGCGTTCACGCTCTACTCCTCACTGCTCGACGACGGAAGGCCCTGGCCCGGCTGCCCGCAGCCGGTGCCGACCGCCCCGCACAGCTCCCTGTGGGTGGCGGTCCGGGGTCCTTCCCCCGCGAATCCTGCACTTGAGCCTGCCCCGAACGACGGTGTGTAGCTCTGGCGATGCCTGAGAGCACATGCACCGGTCCCTGGCCGCGGAGTGGGCAGGGACCGGTGGTCGGGCTGCGCGAGGGTGCGTGGTGGCAGGGAATGATGCGGTATGAAACGGGGTGAAATCCGTGAAAATACCGATGAGGGATATTTCGTCATCGCCGGTGGTGGGCGTTGGAGTGCGACGAATCCTGCCGGCTCGATCAAATAGTGCATTTCGGGGTAATCGTGGAAGGGGATCGGCGGACAGGAGCGCGGCATGGTCACACACGCGACGATCTCCGAGGTGACCGGGTGAGCTGGCGCAGCAGCTGCGCACCTCGTACCGCGGTTCCTGCGGAGAAGCGTCGACCGTCCGGCCGGCTGCACCATCTGCCGCCTGGGAGCTGCGTGGGCTCTCTGCGCCGGCGTGTCCGCCTGGGGGAGGGCAGGAACCGCGGGGATCGCGGTCGACTGACCGCAGCTGGGATCGCCGCTCCCGTTCAGGGCTTGCGGGCGTCGCCGCCGCGGGTGTCGCGGAGGCGGTCGGTGTGCCGGGTGACGTCGTCGACGCGGGTGGCGAGGTCGGGGTGGCCGCTTCGCAGGTGGGGGCGGATGGCTGTCAGGGGGCTGAGCAGGCTGGCGGTGTCGTCCGCGGCGAGTGCCGTGTCGAGGTCGCCGAGGGCGGTGCGGGCGGCGGCGGGTAGGTCGGTGAGCGTGGTGATCTGGCCGGCGAGTCGGCGCAGGTCGGCCGCGTTGCTTCTGGCCCAGGTGTCGACGGTCCGGTCGGCGGCGCGCTGGTTGCGGGTGGCGTTGACGCGTTCCTCGCCGGTGGAGCCGGGTGGGCCGGGGCGCAGGCGCAGGTAGCGGCGTTCCGCGGCCTGGCGGCTGGCGACGCCCAGGGGGTTCGCCAGGTCGGCCCAGCTGGCTCCGGCCGTTCGGGCCGTCTCGATGAGGCCGGTTTCCCATCCGGCGAGCTGTTCGCGCACTTCGCGCAGCAGGAGCAGGGAGTCCAGGGCCTGCTGCGCGCCTTCGCCGGGTTCCGGGTCGGCGCCGGGCTGCGCGGTACTGGCGTGGCGCAGCGCTGTCCTGATGGTCTCCAGCGCTGCGGCGGCCGCGAGGAATGAGGTGGCCGTGCCGTGTTGCGGCGGTGGGGGCGGTGGCGTGGGGTCTGCTGTCACGGTGCCTCTCCTTTGGTGTCACCCTCCGGGTGACGAGGTTGTTTGTCATCCGATGGATGACATGCTACAACAGTGGGCAGGTGAACGACACCCGGCAGAAACTGCCCGACTTCCTGGAGGTGTTCCGCGATGCTGATGCGTACCGACCCCTTCCGTGAACTGGACCGACTCACCGAGCAGCTCATGCGCTCCGGCACCTGGACGAGGCCGGCGGCGATGCCCATGGACGCGTACCGCGACGGCGAGGAGTACGTGGTGTCCTTCGATCTGCCCGGGGTGTCCCCGGAGGCGATCGACATCGACATCGAGCGCGACACCCTGACCGTCAAGGCCGAGCGGCGCCCCGCCCCGCAGGGCGACGCTGTGCAGGTGGACGTGTCCGAGCGGCCGCTCGGCGTCTTCTCCCGCCGGATCCTGCTGGCCGACGCCCTGGATACCGAGCGCATCCGGGCCGACTACGAGGCCGGGGTGCTGACGCTGCGCATCCCGATCGCCGAGCGTGCCAAGGCCCGCAAGGTCACCGTCGGCGCGGGAGCGGCCCGGCAGGAGATCACCGGCTGACTCCCGGCCCGTCGCCGGCCGAGGGCGGCTGCGTCTCCCGGTACGCCGCCCCGGCCGTCCCCCTTCCCCCTTCCCCCTGCCGGTGGCCGGCCCGTTCTGCGGGCCGGCCACCGGCCGAGACGAAAGGCTCGCTCTCCACCCATGTCCGCGCAGCCCGGACAGCGCCGGATCGCACCGGCGCTCAGCTACGACCTGATGCTCGAACGCATCCGCTACGACGGCGCCTACCCGACCCGGGAACGGGCCGACGAGGTCACACGTTCCGTACTCGGGGCGCTGGGGGCCCAACTCGGCGGCGGCCTGCGCGGCGAACTCGCCGCGCACCTGCCCGCCGAGGCCGTCCGCGCCCTGGACGCGGGAGCTCCCGCCCCGCGATCCCTCACCGGCTGGGGCTTCGTGCAGGACCTCGCCGCCCGCACCGATGTGAGCCCGGCCGTCGCCCGCTGGAATGCCAGTGCCGTGCTCAGCGCTGTCGCCGCGCTGGTGCCCGCTGATCTGCTCACCCGCGTTCTCGCCGAACTCCCCTGCAACTACGCCCTGTTGTTCGGACAGGCGGAACTCGCCCAAGCTGCCTGACCGGCTGCCTGGCAAACTGCACCGAGATTGTGTGCATGACTGGTGCCCGTGGGGGCATCAGGACGCCTGAACCGGAGCCCGAGAGGTGATGACATGACCATTGACCATGCTGTGAAGGACGCGGCCGCTGTCTCGGGCACGGGTGCCTGGACGACGGACCGGGAGATGGCCGGCCTGCCGTGGGTCGAGGACGCCGGCAAGGTCGCCCCGAAGGACGCCCGGGAGCTGTCCCGGCTGTTCTTCGACCGGTTGCAGACCCTGGAGGAGGGCACCGCGGCGTATTCGTACGCGCGGAACACCCTGATCGAGATGAACATGTCGCTGGTCCAGTTCAGCGCCCGCCGCTTCCGAGGACGCAGTCCGGAGGAGTGGGAGGACATCCTCCAGGTCGGCACGATCGGTCTGATCAAGGCGATCGACCGCTTCGAGCTCAGCCGCGAGGTGGAGTTCACCACCTTCGCGGTGCCGTACATCGTCGGCGAGATGAAGCGCTTCTTCCGCGACACCACCTGGGCCGTCCATGTGCCGCGGCGGCTTCAGGAGCTGCGGGTGGAGCTGGCCAAGGCCCGCGACCACCTCACCTCGGTCCTGGACGCACCGCCGACCGTCGCCGAGCTGGCCGCCTACCTGGAGATCAGCGAGGAGGAGGTCATCGAGGGCCTGGTGGCCTCCAACGGCTACACCGCCGGCTCGCTGGACCTGCCCGCCGGTGACGCCGAAGAAGCCGGCGCGGACTCCGGCCGTTCCTACGCCGAGACCATCGGCGCCTGCGACCCGGCCATGGAACTGGTCGAGGACTTCCACGCACTGGCCCCCCTCCTCGGCCGCCTCGACGACCGTGAGCGCCTGCTGCTGCAACTGCGCTTCGGCCAGGAACTCACCCAGGCCGAGATCGGCGAGCAGCTCGGCTACTCCCAGATGCACGTCTCCCGCCTGCTGTCCCGCACCCTGAAGAAGCTCCGGGCCGGGATGCTCAGCGAGAACTGACCCGCACCGTCCGGTCCAGGGGCGACGCCGTCGGCGCGGATGCCGCGGTCGGCAAGCGGTTGAGCCGGGCCGGCGGTCATGGCGGCGATGGCGGCGTAGGACTCGCCGTCGTGGATGTCCTCCAACGAGCTCCTGGTCATCTGGCAGGCGTTGTCGGACCGCAACCGACGGCGGCCCATGCGCACCTGATCCACGTACGGCACGCACCCGGGGATCGGCGCCGCGCCCCTGCTTGTGCTCCGGCGGAGTGAAGGGCCGGCTGGTGCGGTTCCTGGTAGGCCGGTATGGCGTCCAGGACGGGAGCTTCCGAGTGGCCCCATGATGGTGCGCGTTTCCTTCCGCGATCACGGCAGGGCGCGGCACGTGCTGACGCGCGGCTGCCGCGGGGCGGCGGGATGGATGCCTTCAGCTCCGTGGTTCTGCTCCGTCCCGTAGGCGCACCTGGACCAGCCCGCCTTCGACCCGGGTGTCGAAGGCGGGCTGCGGGGCCGTTGCCGGGCCGGTCACGTTCCACCCGTCCGCCAGGCGGAATGTGCTGCCGTGCCAGGGGCACGTCACACATCCGCCGGCGACTTCTCCTTCGGACAGCGGGCCGCCCAGATGGCTGCAGCGGTCTGCCAGCACGTGCAGCTCGTCGTCATGCTGCCTGACCACGACGACCGCGGTGTCATCGACGAGCCGGCGCACCGGCTGTCCGACCGGCAGTTCGGTCAGCGCGCCGATCGCGTGCCAGCCTGGCGCCACCAGACGGGGAACGGCCTCGGCGTGATTCGCGCCCGCCGCCTGGCGGTAGGCGAGGTGGCCGCCCAAGGCTCCGCTGAGAGAGACGGTGGTGAGACCGGCGAGGGCCAGGAGCCGCCCCCGCCGGTGCCGGCCGGTCAGCCGGAGCCCCAGCGATCCGGCATAGCAGCTGATGGCCACCGTGTTGAGCGCGGCGTGGGCCAGGCCGACGCGTGCCTGCTCTTTTTCCAGCTCGGCCCAGTCGGCCCAGCCGGCCAGCGCGGCGGGCCCCGCCCCCGCCAAGCCCACTCCCAGCAGGAGCGCCGACTGGCGCCGCGCACCCGGCACCAGATCCAGAACCGCGGACGACAGCCAGGCGCCCATGGGTACCTGCACGAGCAGGGGGTGCACCGGGTGCCCCAGCCACCGGCCGTGCAGCACGTCCCTGCACCGGCCCAGCGGCAGCGCTCGCACGACCCGCCGCAAGGAACCCGCCACGCCGTCCAGCGCCTCGGCACCCTCCAGCGCGCCCATCGCGGCGAGGACGCGCCCGGGCCCTCCGGCATCGGGCAGCAGACCGGCCAGCGCGGAGCCGGGGTACGCCTTCTTCATGAGAGATCGCCTTCCAAGAGGGGTTCTATCGATCGTCGCCGTCCGCAGACTCTCCGGCCGCACGATGGGGCGTCCGCTCGATCACCGCAGCGGCGCGGGACGGTGGCGCGTCGAAGCGTGCGGTCAGGGCGTGAACAGCACCTTGACCGCCCCGTCCTGCTTCTTCTGGAACATCTCGTACGCGTGCGGGGCCTCGGCCAGAGGCAGCCGGTGGGTGGCGAAGTCGTCGACGCCCAAGGGGTCGGCGTCGGTCAGGAGGGGGAGGAGGTCGTCCACCCAGCGCCAGACGTTGGCCTGGCCCATGCGCAGCTGGATCTGCTTGTCGAACATGGTCAGCAGGGGGAGGGGATCGGCCATCCCGCCGTAGACGCCCGACAGGGAGATGGTGCCGCCCCGCCGGACCAGTTCGATGGCGAGGTGGAGAGCGGTCAGGCGGTCGACGCCGGCCCGCTGCATCATCCGCGAGGCGAGCGCGTCCGGCAGCAGGGTGGTCACCTGCTGCATGCCCTTGGCCAGGGGTGCCCCGTGGGCCTCCATTCCCACGGCGTCGATGACCGAGTCGGGACCGCGGCCACCGGTGGCCTCCCGGACGGCATCGGTGATCTTGTCGCCGTACTCGGTGAGGTCGAAGGTGTGCACCCCGCGAGCCTGAGCGCGGCGCAGGCGCTCCGGCACGATGTCGATGCCGATGACCTGGCCGGCGCCGCGGTGGGCGGCGATGCGGGCGGCCATGTCCCCGATCGGGCCGAGGCCGAGCACGGCCACCGTGCCCTCCGGGGGCACAGCGGCGTAGTCGACGGCCTGCCACGCAGTGGGCAGGACGTCGGAGAGGTAGACGAACCGGTCGTCAGCGGGGCCGGGCGGGACGGCGATGGGGAGGGTGTTCCCGAAGGGGACCCGCAGGTACTCCGCCTGACCGCCCGGCACCTGACCGTAGAGTTTGGTGTACCCGAAGAGAGACCCGCCGCTGCCGTGCTCGTGGACCTGCGTCGTCTCGCACTGGGAGTGCAGGCCCTGCTCGCACATGAAGCAGGTACCGCAGGAGACGTTGAACGGCACGACCACCCGGTCGCCCACCCTTAGCGCCGTGACGTCGGGTCCGACTTCCTCCACGATGCCCATCGGTTCGTGTCCCAGGATGTCGCCCGCGTCGAGGAAGGGGCCCAAGACCTCGTACAGGTGCAGGTCGGAGCCGCACAGACCAGTAGTTGTCACCTTGACGACGATGTCCGCGGGTTCCTGGATCACCGGGTCCGGGACGGTGTCGACGCGCACGTCGTGCTTGCCGTGCCAGGTCAGTGCCTTCACGGTGGTGCCTCTCTTGGAGCGATCGGTCCGGTGGGACGGGGGCGCCGCTCCCTTGCGAGCCGCGTTGGAGCACTCCAGTGCCGTTCCCCTTCGGGCTCCGGGTCAGCGGGGCCACCACGTGATGTCCCCCGTGCGGCCCTGACGTTCGCGGCCCACATGGAGGTCGGTGAGGACGAGGTCCTCCGGGCCATGGTCGCCGCCAACGGGTACACCGCATGCACCATCGACCTGCCCCGAGGCGGTGCCGAGTTCGGGGACACCGGCCCCGCCTATGCCGACAGCATCGGCGCCTGTGACCCGGCCATGGAACTTCTGGAGAATCTGCATGCTCTGGCCCCGCCGCTCGGCGGACTTGACGACCGCGAGCGGCGCATCCTGCAGCTGCGCTTCGGCCAGGACATGGCCCAGCGCGAGATCGGCGCCGAACTGGGCTGCTCCCAGATGCACGTCTCCCGACTTCCGAACGCGGCGCTGGCCAAGCTCCGCGCCGGACTGCTCACCGAACACTGACCCCTGCCGTGTCCTTGCCGCTCCGGCGGTCTGACGACCGAAGCGGAGGACCGCGCGCCGCGACCACTTCGTCGCCGTACTGGACGCCAGGCCCACAGGCGGCCGAACTCGCCGCGCCCGGCTCGGCGGTCCGCGTCACGCGGCGCACCATCCCAATGGTCGAGAAGGCTCCTGCGGGAGCCCGCGCGAGAACGTTCTCAGCTCGCCCGCCGGGCGCGGTGCCGGACGGCCCGCAGTCGTGCCTCGGCGGGGAGTTCGGCCAGTCCGGTCGAGGTGCGGGCGTGAGCCAGCACTTCGTCGTCCAGGCCGGCCACGACATCGTCCGGGGCAGCGTTCGGGGCCAGACCGAGGACGAACCGGGCCCGTGGCCGGCCACGGCGGAGCCTGAGGGTGGCACCCGCCCGCTTCACGCCTTCGTAGGCCTGCGATTCGGCGGTCAGCACGCTTTCCAGCGCCCGGCCGCCGACCAGCGCGCCCTGCCGGTCACCGCTGTCGATGGAGAGGTGGCGCAACCGGCGGGTGCGGAGCTGTGTCAGCAGCCACCACACGCAGGCCGGCAGGATCACCGCGAGCCCGGCGATGACCACCGGCCACCACCAGCCGTCCGAGCGGTAGCGGATCTGGTCGTGCCTGGCGAGCAGCACGTCGTCGGGGCCCGCGAAAGGCCATGAGGTCGGCAAGGTGAAGTCCCAGTGGCGCTGCAGGTCCGCACTGCCGATGAGGACGGCCAGGCCCAGGGCGAGCAACGGCAGGCCGACGAGGGCCAGCAGGAGCCGGTTCGCTGGGGTCCGACGCACCGGGTGCCTCCTCAGGCGTTCTTCTGGGCCCGCCGCAACCGGACCTTGAGGCGGGGAGGCCTGGCGAGGCCGAGTTGCCGTACCGCCTGGGTCAGGGCGGTGTCCAAGTCAGCCCGCACATCCGGCAGGTCCCGGAAATGGGAGGTCGCATGGGTCTTGATGCGACGGCGGCCGACGGCGACCTTGGCCCAGCGGATACCCTGCACTTCCATCGCCCGGTCCCGGAGCACCAGTTCGGCCGCACGCCGATCGAGACCGGCGCGAACGCCCGACGGCCCGCGACGCGTCATCGGCAGTACCTGGCGTACCCCCGGGGTGGAGGCCAGCACGAGCAGCCACAAGCCGAGCGCGGCGCACACGGAGGCTCCCAGGATGATCCATGTGTCGTCCAGGTGGCGGGTCGAAAGCTGCTGTGCCAGGCTCCTGCGCCATTGCTGTGCCCTGTTGCCGGAGCGCACGGACACGATGTCCTGGAGGAAGAGGACGTCCAGGCCGAGGACCAGGGCGGCGGTGATCGCCGCCGGTACCCGGCGCCCGGACCAGAAGCGCTTGGCGGCGGGCGTCCCAGGACCCGTTCGCGGCTTGTCCTGCTTCGGGCCACCGAGGCTTTCGGAGGGGGCCTGGTCGCCGGCCGCGTTCGGCTCGCCGTCCGGTTCGGGGTCCGGGGGCGGATAGGGGTGGCTCATCGCACCCTGTCCTTGCCTTTGCGAGCGGTCTCCGAATGCGGTTGCTCGATCTCGACGACGACCTCGGGTACCGCCATCCCGGTCATTGCCTCGATCCGGCCGGTGACATGGCGGCGCACCGCGGCGCTCACCGCGCCCAGGTCGGCGGGATAGCCGACCTCGAGGGCGAGTCGCAGCCGGGCGGTGTTCTTCCGCACGGATACCGAGGCGTTCGTCCTGGTGGCGCGGGGGACCAGTGCGGCACCGGGCGCACGATCGAGCTCCTCTCCGGCGGCACGGGAGGCCATTCGGGTGATCACCCGGTTCGCGATCCGCAGTGAGCCCCGCTCCGCTGGTGCAAGACGTGCGGGTCCGGTGGCCGGCATCAGCGCGGCCGGTCGCGGTCGCGGCGACGGTCGAAGACGCCTGAACGGAAGAATTCAGCCGGGTCGAAGTCGCCGTCGGCGAACTTGCCGACGATCGCGCCGAACGCGCCGACCACCGCCACCACCACGAAAGCCCCGAATCCGCCGAAGTACCCGGCGAAGCCGCATGCCATCCCGTAGATCATCCCTGCCACCGCGAGGCTCATCCGGCGCTCTCCGTAGACTCGGTACGTGTCCCCGCGACGCGTGCGGACCGCGTGGTGGGGTCCGCGGCTGCCTGCACGGGGCCCCGTGTTCTCCTACTGGACACGACCGTCGTCCTCGTCGTCTTCTTCGGGGAGTCTCACATCGCCGACCGCGATGTTGACCTCGACCACCTCGAGTCCGGTCATCCGCTCCACAGCGGCGATCACGTTCTCCCGCACCGTGCGCGCGACCTCGACGATCGAGACGTCGTAGTCGACGACGAGGTCCAGGTCGAGCGCTGCCTGCACCTCGCCGACCTCGGCCTTGACGCCGCGGGAGACCGAGGTCCTGCCCCCGGGCACCCGGTCCCGGACCGCCCCGAACGTGCGCGACATGCCGGTGCCCATGGCGTGCACGCCCACCACTTCCCTGGCCGCCATGCCGGCGATCTTCTCCACCACGCCGTCCGCGATCGTCGTGCGGCCGCGGGTCGCCGGGGCGCCCGGCCCGCTCCGGTCCGAGGAGCCCTTCTCCCACCTCCGCCCCTCGGCGAGTGAGGGGCTGTCACCGTGCTCCCGCCCATCTCGTCCAGCGTCGGTCATCTCGGGTCCCTCCTCGTCGGACTGCTCCACGACTCACGCTAGGTCGCGGTGGCGTGCGGCGCTCTGCGGATACCGCCAGGGGCGCGGGACGGGCCGCTGAACGGGTGGCGCCGATCACGACGGGCACAGAGCGGGCGCGTTCCGGACGGCGGCGACGCCCGTCCGGTGTTCAGGCGCAGTGAGCGGACGGTGTCGCGCTGCATGGTGTCCCTGTCGGGAGCGGTCCGCGGAGGGGCGTGTGGGCCCGGGGCGGACGGCGGGAGGAGCCGGCCGCCCCGGGGTGGGTTGTGCGTGGGGGGATCAGACCAGCTTGGTCAGGAAGACCTGCTGGGTCGCGTCACGCTGCGTCCGGGTCGCGCCGCGGTCGCTGGTGAAGACCACGACGCCCTGGTGGAGCGCCGGCCAGGTGTTGTTGCCCTGGTGGCTCACCTGGGTGGCCGGGGTCCAGCCGGTCTTCGGGTCGAGGGTGGCGGTGAAGATCTTCCAGCGCCAGTCCGCCGAGCGGGAGTCGTACCAGACCGCCCGTACCGTGCCGTCGGGGTCGACGGCCAGCTTCGCCAGCTGGCTCATCGCGTCCGGAGCAGGGGCGACCTGCTCGAAGGCCGTCCAGGTGGTGCCGCCGTCGGTGGAACGCGCGGCGCGGAGCGCGAGGTTGGCGCCGGAGCTCTGGAGGGCGCCGCTCTGCCAGATGGCGACGAACGTGCCGTCCGCGTCCACGGTCAGGCCCGGGTGGCGGTCGGCGCGGTCGGTGACCTTGCTGACCTGGACCGGGTTGCCCCAGGTGCGGTTCTGGGCCTTGCGGACCGACGCCAGGACCTGCCAGTTGTCGGGGTCGGTGCCGCCGCTCGCCGGCTGGCCGGCGGGTGGTGTGTGGCCGGTCCACAGCGGGTCCGGGTCGTAGCGGTCGTCCTGCCAGCTGATCACCGCGTGCTTGCCGTCCTGGACCGCGATGACCGGGAACAGTGAGGCGGGGTAGCGCGGGGAGCGGGCGTCGGCGGGCACACCGGGGCTCGTCGCCTTGCCGGCCGTGGAGAGGTTCACCGCGGCCTTGTCGACGCCGATGATCTGCGCGTAGACGTCGAACGCGCCCTGGCTGTTGTCGGACCAGGCGACCAGCGGGTGCTTGTCCTCGATCAGCGCCAGTGCCGGGTTGATCGCGCGGCCCTTGCCCTTGCTGATCTTGTCGGGCGCCTTGAAGGAGTCGCCACCGTCTGCGCTGTGGGCCAGCAGGACGACCGGACGGTGCGGCTGCTCCTTGCCCTGCTCGTCCTGCCACACCACCCAGACGTCGTCGCCGGTGGCGACGACGCGCGGGAAGCGCGCGGTCGCCGAACGGCCCGAGACGGTGACGGACTTGGTGAGCCGGCCCTTGGCGTTGAGGCGGCGGTAGACCACCTTGCTGGCCTGCTTCTCGTGCAGCTCGGCCACGACGTGCGTGACACCGCCGACGACCGCGACGTCCGAGAAGCCGGTGAAGGTGCCCAGGTCGCCGGTGATCAGCGTCGCCTGGTCGTCGGTGGTGTCGGCCGCCGGGAGCGCGATCTCGGGCCTGGGGTCGGCCGGGGCGCCGACGGACACGAAGATGGGCGAGGTGGCGGCGCGGAGCTGGTCCGGCAGGTTCGGGTCGGCCTCGGAACCGGAGGCGCTGCCCGGGGAGCGGACCTCGACCCGGTACCAGCCGTGGTCGGTGCCCTTGAGCACCAGCGGGATCTCGAACGTCTCGTTGGCGCGCTGCGGCCGGAAGGTCGCGAAGGGGCCTGCGGAGCGGCCGGGGGCCGCGTAGACCAGGACGCTGGTGCCCTTTCCGTCCTTGACCTTCACGCGCAGCGTGGCCTTCTTGGACAGCTTGCGGTCGGCCACGACGACCTCGTCGCCGCCCATCGCCTCGAACACACCGTCACCGTCGACGTCCGCCTCGATGGTGACGAACGGACCGGCGGTGCTCTGCGAGAGCGTCGTGCGGCCGCTGCGGAAACCGTCGAGGATGCCCAGGACCGAGCGGTCGGCCACGTAGACGTGGGTGGTCGGCTCACCGGGGGAGTCGACGTCCCACAGCTCGCGGAAGTGGCAGTCGCTGGCCGCCGCCACGCCGAAGCGGAAGCCGGCGTTCCAGCGGTTCTCCGCGTACTCGACCTCGACATCGGGGTCGCTGGCGACGTTGAGCACCTCGACCAGGTTCGCGCCCTGGACGCTGGCGTTGTCGTTCGGGCCGTCGGCCCGGGTGTACTCGCCGTCGTCGGGGTGGGCCTGCGACCACACCGCGCCCTGGGCATGGGCGTCCCAGACCGACTGCTGCACATGGCGGAAGCTCGCGGAGCCGGGCGGGTTGGCGCCGTCCACGATCACGTCGACGTTGCCCAGCACGATGGCGTGCGGCGAGCCGTTCGCCTCCTCGCCGGGGAGGAGCAGCAGCTTGGACGACTTCCACTGCGGGTCCCAGACCTGGTCGTAGGTCCTGTGGTCGGTCAGCGGCATGAAGTCGAGGCCGGCGCTCTCGCCCTGCCCGATCTGGTCGCCGACGGGCAGGTTGCCGGGGAGGGTCTGGTGGGACGTCTGCCGCGGACCGCTGCCGTCGGACGAGTGGTCGTCGTGGACGTGGGTGTCGCCTGCCAGCCACTTGCCCTTGGGGGCCTTGCCGGCGTCGGATCCGTTGACGACGCCGGTGGCCGCGGTGGCCGCCTTCGCGGTGCCGGTCGCCTTGACCGCGGAGCCGGTGGCCGCATCGGCGGTGCCCGCGCCGATGCCGACCGCGGCGACGGCGGCACCGGCCGCGACCACGAACCTCCGACGGGTGAGGTCGGACGATTCGGCCGTACGGCCCGAGCCGTCGGACTCCCTGGGTGTTTCCATGTGCGTCTTCGCCTTTCGTTCACCGCTCCCCTGTGGAACAGTGCGAACTGTTAGCGACGCTAAGAAACCCCCGACGCGGCCGAATGAACCCGCGACGAACCGTCCGTGGTGATCTCCGGAACAGCGCATGCCGACGCGACCCACCCGCGGCCGGGCAGCCGCCGCCGGACGGCCGGAAGCCGGGCGAACGATCCGCCCGGCCCGCCGGACGCCCTGCCCACCAGGCCGGTCTGGTCTCCGACCTGCGCCGGATCGATGCTCGGGCGTCAACCCGACGCGGTGATCTTCCGGGTGCCGATACATCATCCGGCCCGGTCACGCGAGCTGTGGGTAATCGTGAAGTGTCCGGCCGAGCCGGTCTCGTCATGGCCTGCATTGCGGCCGCCCTGACGGCACGCGAACGGCGCCCGGGGCTGTCGGCGGTGCTGCTCGGCCAGGACGTGGAGCCGCTCCACGCACGGGAGTTGCGCAGCTCGGGCGGGGCGGCGCCGAGTTGTCGGCTGCCCCGCCGCTCCAGGTGCCGCCGGGGGTGGTCTCGCGCGAGCGCCGGGTGGCAGCGTCCACCACGAGGTCCGCGACCAACGTCCTCATCGTGAACGAGACCCACGCCCGGCACATCCACGGCATGGGCCTCACGCGCCGGAGCCGTCTACTGGACACACCCCTGACGATCCGGCGCGTCGCGGTGCAGCGCCGCGAGCATGGCGGCCACTGCCGCGGTGACCGGGGTGGTGTGCGACTTGCGTTCCGCCCAGCGCCAGTCGCCGTCCGGGTTGACCTCCAGGAAAACCGGTGTCCCCGCGCGGAGCAGGAAGTCGAAGGCCCCGTAGCGGAGCGACATCGCTGCGGCGAGGCGGGTGGCGGCCGCGGCCACCGACGGGGGCGGGGTCACGGCGCTGACCCCCACCGTGTCGGGCGCCAGCCAGAGTGCGGCGGCCGAGCCCTTGTCGATCCGGAAAGCGTGGAGCTGACCGGCCACGTAGTAGACCCTCAGCTCCGTCTCGTGCTCCACGTACTCCTGCACGATCACCGGTGGCCCCACGCCGGTGGACAGGGTGTGCTGCTCGACGACGACGGGGAACACCCCGCGCAGTCGCCCGGGTTCCGATTCGACGAAGTGCCGGTGTGCGGCCTTGACCACCAGCCGTCGGCAGCCGAATTCCGCGAAGGCGCGGTACGGGTCGGTGGTCACCATCGTGCGCGGCACCGCCACCCCGTGCCCCCGGGCAAACTCCAGCTGGGCGAGCGGCCCCGGCGCGGAAGCAAGCAGGCTCGTCCTGGAGACACCGGCCAGCGATGCCGCTGCCGCCTGCCAGGACTCCCGCAGGAACGCGATCCGCGCAGGATCTCCCGGACCCTCGATCGCGGCGGGGGCGAAGTGCCTGATCCAGGTCACGGTCGGCGTCAGCCAGCGCCCGTGCAGACGGGCCGCACGCCGGTGCGGATCCACCGTGAGGCAGGTGTCCGCGAGCTCGTCGGCGTTCAGCCGCGCCGTCCGGATCCCCACGCCGGCGAGCAGGCCCTCCACCGCGTCGAGATCCGCGTCGCAGGCGCGGCTGAGCAGGACGATGGCCGGCTCGGTCCGTGGCCGTACGTCGAGGGTGTGGTCGGGGGATGTGAGCTGGGAGAGAAAGTCCGTGGGGCCGTCAGCCATCGCCGTCGGCGAGCATGTCGTCGGCCATCATCAGCAGCCGGGAGACCGTCGCGCTCACCTTCTCGTCGGCCCGCGGCAGCCGTTCCGCGACCCGTTGCAGCAGGGGTGACAGATCGGGCCCGGTCTTCCGCGCGGCGGCTCGCTCCGCCTCGCTCCTGCGGAGCTGGACGATCAGCTCCAGTACGGTGGCCATCTCGATCGCGAGCAGGCCGAGGGAGGCCATGTCCCCGAGGTCGGAGCGCGGGCGGCTGTCCCGGTCCAGTACCTCGAGCACACCGATGCAGTCGCCGTCGCAGATCAGCGGCGCGGCCATGATGCTGCGCGGCACGTAGCCCGTGGATTCCGCCGCGTCGCGGGCGAACTGGGGGGTGTCCGTGACGTCGTCCACCACCAGCGGTTGCCCGGACACCATCGCCCACCCGGCGATCCCCGTACCGCTGGGGAATCGTGAGCCCAGCAGATGATGCTCGCCCTCGCCTGCCACAGCCTCGAAGACCAGGTCCCCGTTGCTCGGGTCCACCAGCAGCACGGAGGTGGCCGCCGCGCCGAAGACGCTGCGGGCGACTTCCACAATGGACTGAAGCAGTCTGCGCTGCGGAATACCCGCGCCTTCCAGCAGATCAGTCGACACGCGCGCCTCCATCTCCATCGGGTACGGCCACGTTCTCGGCGGCCAGGTAGAGGACGGACTTCAGTTGGAACGGGGTGAGCCAGCGGTGTTTGCTGAGGATCAGCGCGCAGATGCCCGCGATGTGCGGGGTCGCGAAGCTGTTCCCGGTGGTGAGGATCCGCCGGCCGCCGAGTCCTGCGACCGGTACCCGGACACCGCGGGCGTAGAACTCGACCGGTGGCGCCGGGTTGTAGTAGTACGTCATCGGGTCGGGATTGTCGTGGCTGGCGACGGAGATGACCGAGGGAAAGCGCCACGGGTAGCTGTGTACGGGCATGTTGTGGGCGGATGCGACGATCACACAGCGCCGGAAGTAGGCGGAGTCCGCGAGGTCGCGCAGGTCGGCGCGGAAGTCGGTGCGGGTGGTCGACAGGCTCATGTTGATGACGTCGAAGCCCTGCTCGACGGCCCAGCCCAGCCCGGTCAGCAGAGCGGCGCCGCTGCCGGTCTTGCCGCTGGACAGCACCCGTACCGAGGTGAGCAGGGCGGCGGGGGCCACGGAACGGATCACGCTCGCACAGGCTGTGCCGTGTCCCGCGTTGTCCACCGGGTCGGTCGGTACGACCTCGAGGCCGCCGTCCTCGTCGGCGATCACGTCCACGGCGCCGTCCAGGCCGCCGACCAGGGGATGATCGGCCTCGACGCCGCTGTCGAGCAGGCACACCCGGATCCCGGAGCCGTCCGCGCCGCCCCAGGCCCACTCGGGGGTGACCGTCCCGAGGGGGCTGACCTCGAACCGTTCCTCCGGCATCGCGGAGGCGGGCATACTCCATGCCGGGACGCCCGGGAAGTGATCGCGCGGCGGCCTGCGCCATGGTCTGCCGGGGTCAGTCATCGGTGCCTCCTTCCTTCTCGGCGGTGAGCCAGTCACGCACCCGGGCTGCCGGCAGCGCGGCGCCCTTCGCCTCGAACTTCCCGAGCGCGCTGGCCGCTTCCTCGGTTGCCCGGCCGGTCGCGCCGGCGGCGCGGAGAACGATCGCCATGTCGAAGAAGGTCTCACCGGCCAGGGTGAGGTCGTCCGAGCGGACAGCGAGGGCACAGGCGGCGGTGGCTTCGGCGAGGGCGTCGTCGTGGGCGCCCCGGGCGGACGCGATCCGGGCGCGCAGCGCGGCGGAGGCGATCCGCGTGCGGGGGCCTGGGCCCGCGTCATCGGTGCCTGTTCCCTCCGTGCCCCCGGATCCCGCCCGTTCGAGGGCCGTCGCCGCGTCAGCGATCTTGCCCTGGGCGAAGAGTTCCCTGGCTATCGCGATCTCTGTGCCCCGGGTATCGGGGGTCTTCTCCGCCGAGCGGAGCACACTCAGGCTCTGCCGGTAGCGGGCCTCCGCCACCTCGTGCTCGCCGGCGAGCGACTCCACATGGCCGGAGGCGTCCAGCACCACCGCGTCGGCCAGATCGAGATGAACGTCCCTCGCGTACGCGAGCGCCTCGGCCAGTGTGCTCCTGGCCCCGGTGATGTCCCCGCCGAGCGCCTGCAGCCGCGCCCGCGTCACCAACACGGGCATCAGCAGCACCCGCGCGGCTGCGAACCGTTCGGAGAGCAGGGTGCACAGCTCCAGCCCTGTGGCGACGGGTGTCGGCGACCACTGCGCCAGCTCACAGCGGGCGCACAGCAGCAGGTCCTGCTGGTAGCCGTCGTTCAGTGCCCGCGCCCGGTCCAGCCCGCGGCCGATCAGCTCCTCCGCCGAGGCCGCGCGCTCTGCGGTGAGTTCGACGTAGGCCTGGAGCTGGTGCAGCCGGCACCAGCTGAGGTCGTCCCCGGGGTCGAGTCCCGCGGCGATCTCCGCCGTCTGTTCCGCCACCGCCGCGGGCGGGGTGAGGCCGAGCCGCAGCGCGACGATCCCGCGCTGGATCGCGCGGGTGGCCGCGGCGGCGGGGTCGTCCGGCTGAGCGGCCTCCGCGGCCGCGAGGGCGTTGTGACAGCGCTGCTCGTCCTGGAGCCAGATGCCGGCGTCGCAGATGTTCAGGGCCAGCACGGTATGCCGGTGATCACCGGGTGACAGCAACTCCCGGCCGCGCTCCAGCAGTTGGATCGCAGCTGGGAGGTCCTTGCGGGCGAGCGCCCTCATCCCCTCCCGGATCAGCGTGTCCGCGGCGGCCCCCGCGAGGCGCGGCAGGCGCCGGTCGCCGGGCCGCAGTTGCCAGCGCAGTTGCCGGCTGGCCTCGACATGGACCGCCACCGCCATCGCGTCAGGCGGCCGCTCGTCGGCGAGTTGATCGGCCAGGAGGTCGTGCCACTGCTCGCGGCGGCTCTTGGGGATGAACTCGTACGCCGTGTCCCGTAGCAGGGTCTGCGTGAACCGGAAGGTTCCGGCCGGCCCGCGTTCGAAGATCCGCCGCCGGGTGAGCCGCGCCACGTACGTGTCGGTCGCGGCGTCGCCGATCCCGTCCGTGGCGGCCATCACCCGGAGCAGTTCCGGGGTGAACTCGCGCCCGATCACGCCGGCCATCTCCAGCAGGGTGCGCTCGGTGCCGGGCAACTGGTCAAGCCGTGCTCCCAGCACCGCCTGGGTGGTGGGCGGGATATGGGTGCTGGGGCCGGTCTCGGCGAAGACGTCGAGGAGTTGTTCGGCGAAGAGCGGGTTGCCGTCGCAGAGGTCGGCGACCCGGCGCCGGAAGTCCGGTCGGTCACGGGGGTACGGATCGTTGCGCGGCGCCAGCCGGCCGACCAGCTCCGCCGTCTCCTCGTCCGTCAACGGCCCGAGTGACAGCGTCGCGGCCCGCGGGTTCCTGCCACCCCGGGAACTGCGGATGTCGAGCAGCTCGTTGCGGCCCACGCAGAGCAGCAGGACGGGGATGTCCTGCAGCCAGGTCGCGATGTCGTCGATGAGGTCGAGGAGTGTGGGCTCGGCCCAGTGCAGGTCCTCCCAGATCATGATCACGGGCCGCTCGCGGCCGAGGACCTCCAGGAGGTGCCGGACCGCGCAGGCGATGTCCTCGACGCCGACCTGGCCGGGCCGGCCGTCCTGGCCGGTGCCGCCGACTCGGCGAGTACCGCCGTCCCGGCCACCGGTGCTGTTCCCGTCTGCGCTGTCCCGGCCGAGGACCGCCCCGAGGGCGCGCACCGTCAAGCTCTCCGTCGTCGTGCGGCCGCCCCGGCCGGGATCCGCCTCCAACAGCCGGACGAGCTCCGGCCATCCCCCGGGGAAGGACCCGAGCATCTCGGCCAGCGGCTGGTACGTGATACCCCTCCCGTACGGCGAGCAGTGCCCGGTGAGTACGGTCGCCGCTCCTTCCGGCAGGTCGGCAAGAAACTGCCGTACGAGCCGCGATTTGCCGATCCCGGGTTCGCCGACGACCGTCGCGAGCCACACGTGCCTTTGCTGCCGGACCCGCCGGAATCGGTGCTCCAGCTCGTCCCGCTCGTCGTCCCTGCCGATGAACGGGACCGCCGGCAGGGGGTTGTCCTCGACGGGCGACCGGTCGGTGATCCGCCAGGCCGGCACCTCACGGGCTTTCCCTTTCAGCCGCAGCGGCGCCACCGGTTCGACACCGATGCGTCCCCGCACCACCGCCGCGGTGTCGGCGCAGAGCAGCACCTCGCCTGGCTGAGCAGCCGTCTGCAACCTGCTGGCGGTGTTGACCGAATCTCCGATCACCCGGAAGTCGTCCCCCACGGTCGTGACCACCACGACGTCACCCGTGCAGATCCCGGCCCGCGCCTGGAGCCGCACCCCGTAGTCGGCGCTGAGCTCCGCGCTGAGCCCTTCGAGCGCCGCGAGCGCTCCGGTGGCCGCCCGCGCCGCGCGCAGCGTGTCGTCCTCGTGTGCCACGGTGGCGCCGAAAGCGGCGAGGATCGCGTCGCCGATGAACTTCTCCACCGCCCCGCCGTGCTCTGCGATGCACGCCCCGCAGCTGGCGAAGTACCGGTCCATGACCTGCCGCAGCGGCTCGGGGTCCAGCCGCTCCGCGAGAGCCGTCGAGCCGACGAGGTCCATGAAGAGCATGGACACGCGTTTGCGGGTCTCCCGCCGTGGCGCGTCAACGGCCAGCGGTGCCCCGCAGCCGGCGCAGAAGCGGTCGGAGCCGGCTGCGGTGCGCCCGCAGGCGGCGCAGTTCACGGCGTGGCCTTCACGGCCGGCACCGGGTCGGCCGTCGGGGCCGGTGCGGCCTCGGTGTCGGGGAGGGCGATCCGGGCGTAGACACCGGCGGCCACGACGAGCACACCGGCCCCCGCGATGATGCTGTCGACAGGAGTGAAGTGCAGGCCCGCCACCGTACGGCCGAAGTCCGGGAGCCCGCCGCCGGCCAGCCAGCCCGACAGGGCCGCGGCCAGCAGCGAGGACAGCCGGGTCAGCGGATAGAACACGGCGACGACCCGGCCGCGGAACTCCCGGGTGGTCGCCGCGAGGAGCAGAGGGGACATCGCGGTGTTCAGCATGGTGAGCGGGATCGCGAATCCCAGCATCAGGGCGAGGCCGGTGACGACGTTGTCCTGCCGCGAGTAGACGAACAGCAGCGTGCCGGTGATCAGCAGGCCCATCCAGGTGGTCCGGCGGGCGCCGATCAGCTTCACCGTGCGGCCCGCGCCCAGCGCACCGGCGATGCCGCCGAGGCCCATGGCCATGCCGAAGTAGCCGAACTGCTCGGCGGAGGCGTGCAGGTTCCCGGTGACGAAGAAGACGTTCAGCGTGCTGAGGGCGCCCATCCCGAGCTGCCCGATGACAGAGAGCGCCAGCAGCGCGACGAGGAACCTGCTGCGGGCGAAGAAGTGCAGCCCGGCCCGGAATTCGGACAGCAGGCCGGTACGCTTCCTGCCTTCCCCGGCTCCGGGGGCAGCGGCAGGCTCCGATGCCTCCGTGGCCCCGCGCTCCGTCTCCGGTGCGGATGCAGCCGCCCGTTCCGGCACGGGAACCGCCGGGATGTCCACCGACCGGATCGCGATGTACGACACGAGATACGACACCGCATTGAGCAGCAGCGCCCATTCCAGCCCCACGGTGAAGAGCAGCGGCGCGGCCAGCGGCGGCCCGATGATCCACGCGGTCTGGGCCGTCGCCTGTGCGATGCCCGCCGCACGGGCCCGATCAGCCTCCCCCGTCACCATGTCCGCGATGACCGAGAAACGCGCCGGGGTGAAGAACTGCCCGGCCGAGTTGAGCACCAGCACCGACACATAGATCAGCGCCAGCCACGCGGCGACCGGCAACGCGTGGACCGGCAGCAGCGACACCGCGGTCAGCAACGCCACGATCGTCCCGCGGATCACCTCGGTGCCGAGCATGGTGGCGCGCTTGTCCCAGCGGTCGACGAAGACGCCCGCTATGGGCCCGATGAACAGCATGGCGGCACCGCCGGCCAGCAGCACCCCGCTGACCGCCTGCGGCGCCCACGGTTCGCCCTTCGCCAGCACCGTGGCCACCCACAGCACCAGAGTCGTGCTGAACACGGCGTCGCCGACGGTCGACACCGCCTGCCCGAACCACAGCCGGGTGTAGCTGGGACTGATCAGTGTCAGCCGCGCCCTCATGAGACACCCACCAGCACGGTCATCAGCGCCGTCACCAAAGTGGTGTGGTAGGCCTTCGCGAAGAAGAGGGGGCCCGATACGTCGTCCCGGTCAGCAGCCGTACGTCCGGGAAGTGCCCCGCTGGGCAGCTGGGCGCGGGCCAGACAGCGCACCGCCGCCGCGCCCGTGGCGGTGTCGAGCGGCGTGCCGCCCAGACAGTGCCGGGCGGTGACCAGCTCTGCGGCCAGGTCCCACCAGTCGTGCCGGACGCAGTACGCCAGCTGCCGGTCGAGCAGGCCCGCCGCGGCTGTCAGGGCGTCAGGGGTGAGACCAGGGGCGGTGCGGCCGAAGTCGCTGAGGTAGGACGCGGAGTGGGTCAGCGCGTACGCCCGCGGGACCGTGACCGGGGGCTCCGGTGGCTGTCCTGCGGGGGCAGCCGGCAGCGTGACGAGTACGTTTGCCTTGATGAGGTCCTCGTACGGCTCGATCGTGTGGCGAACCCCCGCCTTGTCCGCGTAGAACCGCAGCTCCAGCCGCTGGTACGGCAGCCTCCCGTCCGGCGCCAGATCCTCGGCGGCCGGCGGCGCGAGGCCGGTCCAGGGGTCCACCCCGTGCGGCGCCAGAGCGGCACCCACCAGCCGGTAGACGGCGGCGGCCTCGGGTTCGGCGGTGAGGAGACCGGGGAAGCCGGGGTGTTGCCATACCGCGCGGAGCAGGGCGTTCGCCTTGTCCAGCCGGGCGTCCTGACCGTCCTGCCGGGACCAGCAGTGGCACAACAGCGCCAGCTCCAGCGCGGCCTTCGCCCGGCCGAGGCCCGGGATGCCGGCGTCCGCCCCGAACGGGTCGAAGTAGTCCAGGTTCTCGACGATCCACTCCAGAGTGCCCGCGGACAGCCGTTTCAGATCCGCTTCCGTACTCACAGGCGCCCCGTCTCGTCCAGGTGGTCGAGCAGCGCCGCGTCCACGGCGTCACGGAACGCCGCACGGGTCCGCTCGTTCTCGGTCTGCCGGTACAGGTCCTGGCAGCCGACCCAGCGCTCCCGGGTGACGGTGTCCGGCAGATAGCCCCCGGTCACGGTGCCCACCTCCCAGTCGGACCGTCCTGCGGTCTCCCAGCAGCTGGCCAGCGTGCCGTCGGCGCTGACCACCGCGCCGTACCGCCCGTCGCGATAACCGCAGGTGGCGCACGGTCGGCGGGCCTGCGGCCGGGACACCCGGAAGCCGAGCTCGAGCGCTCTGCGCTGCCAGCGGCCGAAGCTTGCCGACAGTTCGCCGCTGTAGAGCAGCTCGTTGGTGAAGCCGACGCCGACGTCACCGACCGGGGCGAAGTACAGCGTGCAGCGGGAGGCATCGAGCTCTGCGGCGAGCCGGTCGGTCAGCGTGTCGATGCCGTCGAGCGTCTCCTGGGAGACGTTCACCCGCAGGGTCCAGCTGATCGAGGTGTCCTCGCAGGCTTGCGCGATGTTGCGGACGATGGTGTCGAATGTCCCCCCGCCCTCCGCCCGCCGGATACGGATCCGGTCGTGGTCGGGGCGGTCGCCGTCGAAGGTGACCTGTACGTGGTCGAGCCCCAGCCCGGCGAGCCGGCCTGCCAGCTGCCGGGTGAGCAGCGTCGCGTTGGAGATCATCCAGGCGGAGGTGGGGCCCAGGGCCTCGGAGGCCCGGCCCAGCAGTTCCACGCAGCCACGCGGGTTGAGCAGCGGTTCGCCGCCGAAGAGCAGGATCCGGAGCTTCTCCAGTCCGGCCGCGGCCATCTGCCGCTCGGCGAAGCCGAGGATCGATGTGATGGTCGGTGTGGTCAGCCGCACCCGGGCGATCCGCGGTGGGCGGCTGCCGCGGTCGGGGTCCGTGTCCTGGCCGGTGTTCTGGAAGCAGTATCCGCAGCCGAGATTGCACTGGGTGCTGGTCAGCACGGTGAGGGAGTAGGTGCGCGGCGGCGCGGCGCTGCCGAGCAGCCCGCGCTCGCGCAACTGCCGCTCGGCGTCCGGCCGCAGCGTGCCGCCGGCCGTCAGATGCCCGTCGCGGAGCCGGGCGACGGCCCCGTTCGGGGCGAGGAACCACCAGTTGCGGCTGCCGCGGAGAATGCGGGCGCCATCGGCCTGTACGGGGATGGTCTGTACGGTGCTCACCGCGCGGCCCTCCACAGTTCCGGTGTCCGGCCGGCCGAACCGGTGTCGTCCGCTCGGCCGTGAGAGATGATCAGTGCGGTCATCGCTGTCACCAGGGTCGTCTGATATGCCGCCCGGAAGAACGCGGTGCCCCCTGCCGCCGCCCGCCCGGCAGCGGTCCGTCCGGGAATCGCCCCGTCGGCCGTCTGCGCACCGGCCAGCATCCGCAGCGCGGCCGCCTCCGTGCGCACCGGATCGCCACCCAGACAATGCTGGGCGAGCACGAGCTTCCCGGCCAGGTCCCACTCTCCCTGCCGCACGGACCGCTCGATGAACCGGCTCACCACACGCCTGGCCTGCTCCCGGGCGTCCTCCCCCAGGAGCGATTCGCGGAAGCCGAAGTCGGTGAGGTAGAACGCGGTGTGCGCAGCAGTGCACGGATCCGGATCATCCGCCCGCTGCCCGGACAGGTACTCGGCAAGCTGACTGGCCTCGTACAAGGCCTGGTACGAATTCAGCCTGTGGGCGGCGCCCGCGAGATCGGCGAAGAACCGGGTGGCCAGCTGGTGATATGGCGTCTTCCTGCGAGGTGTCAGATACCCCTCGGCGGTGATCCGATCGAGCACGGCCCGTCGCAGGTTCCCGTCCGCGGGAGCGAGCGCCGCGTACGTCAGCTGGATCGGCCGCGCGTAGTCCGGGTCGGCGGTGAGCAGACCCGCGTACGCGGGCGAACGCCAGGCGGATTCCACCGTCGCCTGCACCTCGCACAGCCGTGGGTCTGCCGGTGCGGCCTTTGCCCAGTAACGGCAGAGCAGAGCCAGCTGCAGCAGCGCCTTGACCCGTGGGGTGACGGGTAGTTCGGCGCGGCCGGCCGGTGAGTCGAGGTAGCCCGCGTGGACCCGTATCCACTCCAGGGCACCCTCTGCCAGCTGCCTGACCGGCGCCTGACGGGCTCTTTGCATACCCATGGTCTCCCTCGTGGTCGGGGACTGACGAGCCACCCGCTCGATCACCTCGGCCGCACGCCCCGCGCTGTCTCCTGCGGCCAGCCTGCGGCCGAGGGCCCCGGCTCTTTCCCGCAAGCCCTCGTCCTGCCAGGCCGCAGCGAGCACGTCGGCCGGGTCGGCCGTGTCCGGCAGGTCACGGTTCGGCAGGTAGGCGGCCACGCCCGCACGCAGACAGGCCCCGGAGAGCAGTGGCTGCTCGGAGCCGTTGGGTGAAACGGCCAGCGGGCGCCGGCGCAGCAGCGCGGCCAGAACAGGAGCGCTGGTACCGCTGGTCAGCACCAGTCCGGCCGAGTGGATCAGCGGTCCCATCCATGGCTTGCGCACCAGCAGGATGTCCGCCCCGGGAGCAGGCTGCGGGTCTGTCGAACGGCCCTGCTCGACCACGGCCTGGAACCGGCCGCCGGTGAAGAGGGCGTTGAGGCGCGGCCATGGGTTCTTGCCACCGAAGAAGCGGCCCAGGTGTACGTAGACGACGGGCTTGCCCGTGCGCGCCAGATGCGCCCGTACGGCTTCGAGTTCGGCCGGGTCGGCGGCGGGCTCCCAGGCCAGCGGCCCGACCTGGTGCACTCGTGCGGGCAGCACCGCGCCGGGGTATTCCAGCAGCGGGTCGCCGCGGAGCAGCAACGCGTCGCCCGGCAGCGGGCTGTCCGCCCACCGGGAGGGCCGTGCCGCCAGGCCCGCCTGCTCGCGGGTGTCGGCGTACCACCGCAGCATCTCGGCGGTCCGGTTGTCCCGAGGCCGTCCCCACTGCGGCTCGCCGGCACCGCCGGTGCCGTAGTCCCACAGATGGACCGACAGTCCGATCACCACCACGGGGATGTCCAGTACCTCGGCCGCCGCCAGCGGCCCGTTGCAGAGAACCGAGGTGACCAGCAGGTCAGCCCCCGACTGCCGGGCGGCGCGGGTGACCGCCTGGTACTGCTCCAGGCCGGTGGTGCCCCACCAGGTGGCCTCGAAGGCCCGCCGTTCGCCGAAGTCCTCCGCCGCCGCGAACGGCAGCCCGGCCTCGGCAACGACCGGACCGGCCGCCGCCTGTCCGAGCACGCTGACCCGATGACCCCGCTGCTGCAGCCGGCGCCCGGCCGCGAGCGCCGGATACAGATAGCCGCCGCTGCTGTGCGGGCACAGCAGGATGTTCATGGGCCCTCCCGGCCGCCGCGACTGGGGTGCGCTCGAATCGTGCGGAACGCACCCCAGGGGCCATCCCGGCCGACGGCAGTTTCCGCCGGAAGCCGGGTCACCAGTTGGTCAGAGCTCGGAACTGTTGTTCGTGACACACCAGTCGGGCTCGACAATGGCCTCTTCGCCCATCTCGTGGGCGACGACCTCGACCTCCTCGGCCTCGGTGGCCTCGTTCTCGGCCGTCTCCGGGTTCACTTCCTCGGGCATGGTGTCCTCCTTCGCTCCGGCGGCATCCGCGACACCGCCCCACGAAGGAAGCTAAGAGGCCCCGGTATGCAAACGACTTTCCACCGGTTCGAAAACGGTATGACGATCACTCACGATCACCGCGACGGTCATCCGTACGGCAATTTCCCGCGCATGCGCGAAAGGCAGCCGCGGCATTTCGTACCGCACGGTGTCCGCGGCCCCCTCTCCGCCGGGAACGGTGAGGATGCCGGCCTCCAGCAGCGTCTCCAGTAGCCGTATCGCCGTACCGGTCTCGACCTCCAGAACCGCGGCCGCCTGCTGGAGCGTGAACACGGGCTCCGCCAGGGTGCCCAGCCGGAGCACCGCCTGATGCGCGGAACCCGGCAGGTCCCCGATCGCCTCGGTCAGCCGGGAACGGACCGCCGGATCGCTCCCGCACAACTCGTCGACCAGACCGCTGGGATCCCCGATCCGGGCCGCGTACTCGCGCAGCGGTACATGGCGCAGGAACGCCAGCCGTTCCGCCGCCAGTCGCACCCCGAGCGGCAGCAGCCCGCACGCCGCGACCACACGCTCGGCGGACTCCCGGTCCGCGGTGACCCGGTCCGTACCGATCACCCGCCCGAGGAACCGCAGCGCCTCGGCCGGGGTGAAGGTGGAGAGCCGGATCCGGTAGGCGCCCTCCAGGCCGATCAGCGCCGACCGGGCCGTGACGACGACCGCGCTCTCCCCGGTCTCCGGCAGCAGCGGACGGACCTCGGACTCCCGTCGGGCATCGTCGAGGACGACCAACGCCCGACGCTGGGAGAGCCACAGCTGCCACACCTGCCGCGGGTCGACCCGCCCACCGGGCATCCTTTCTGACGGCAACTGGGACACCGCGTCCTCCAACGGCCGCAACCTGCCGTCCTCGTCGCGCAGCCGGACGAAGAAACGGCCGTCCGGGAAGTGGTCGCCGAGCCGGTGCGCCACCCGTATCGCGAGCGCCGTCTTCCCGGCGCCGAGCGGGCCGGTGACCACCACCGGTCCGCTGCGGCCCTGGACCAGCACGTCCGCCACCTCGTCGGCCTCCGCCTCCCGCCCCGTGAGGTTCGGCAGATCCCACGGCAACAGATTCGGCGCGTGCGCCCGCTCCCGGTGGGGCACCGCGGACCGGGACCCCGTGCCCTCCTGTTCGCGCAACAGCGACTGGTAGAACCGCCCCAGCGCCGGACTCGGCGGCAGCCCCAGCTCACGGGCCAGGGCCTGGCGTAAATCGTCGTACACCGCCAGCGCCTCGGACCGCCGCCCCGCCCGGCACAGTGCCGTCATCTGCGCTATCCGTAAGCGTTCCCGCAGCGGATGGCGCTGCGCGATCTCGGTGAGCCGCTCGATCGCGGCGGCACCTCCGCCCGCCGCGATCTCCGCCTCCGCCCAGTCTTCCGAGACCTCCAGGAACCGCCGGTCGAGCCCGCGCGCGGCATCCCCGATCAGCGGTACATCACAGAATCCGTCCAGCGCCGGCCCGCGCCACAGGTCGAGCGCCTCCGTCAGCGAGCCGACCCGGGCGCGCTGCAGGAAGGAGAGCGCGTCCAGTTCGTCGGCGGTTGCCTGGAGTACGTAACCACCGCGCTGATGGGCGATCCTCGAACCGGTCTCCCCATCCAGCAGCCGCCGCAGCGCGGACACGTACACCTGGATGTTCTTGCGGGCTGTCCGCGGCGGATCGTCCGCCCACAGCGCCTCGACCAGCACGTCCGACGAGACGCGTGCGTTGGCGTGGGCCAGCAGGGCGGCGAGCAGAGTCTGCTGCTTCCTCGATCCGGGGTCCACCGGGAAGCCGTCCCGGAGCACCAGCAACGGGCCGAGAATCCCGAAGCTCACGCCCATCGTCACGCCAGCTTGATGGCAGTGGAGTGGCCCTCGACCTCGGCGTCCGAGACCGCGTCCAGCCTCTGTTTCACGGAGTTGAGGACGGCGACCTCGTCCTCCGTGAGCTGTGCCAGCACATCGCGCTGCGCATCGCTCATCAGATCGACCGGGTTGCCGGCCTGCCGCAGGGACGCGAGGGGATTGAAGTCCATGGTTGCCTCCAATGTCGTATGTCGGCGTGCACGAAATCAGCTCAAAGTACGTTCGCAGACGAACAGATCCCGGATGTCGATCAATCGCTGGTTCCCCCCGGAGGGTCGGACTCCGGCACGCCGAGGCATGCCCAAGCGCCGCCTCAGGCGGTGACGCCCCCTTCCGACCACGATGCAAAGGCCTTTACTCACGGCACGTGACAGCGTCGTGACAGGTTCATGCTGACGTCGACTCCCGGGTGGTGGCAAGGGGCGAACCCGGCCACGTGAACAGGCGCAAAACACCCCATCGGTACAGCGGGGGTGCTCTGCGGGCCCGCCCGAGCTTCCCGTCTCTCTCCCCGGGGGCAGGCGTTCTCGGCTTGACGCTGTCGGTGATCTTGATGGTCGAGGTCAGGTGCCGAGTGTTCGCCAGGACTTTCACCGGGGGATTTTGTTCCGGTCCAGGAGGGTCTGGCAGGCGGTCGGGGTCTCGGCGAAGGGTGTTCCCGGCCGCTGTCCGGCCGCTGAGCTCTTCGATGGTCACGGCGATGGCGGTGAGGACCTGTTGCAGGTGGGCTTTCGGGCGTCCTCGGCAGCGGCGTTGGCGCATTCCGTGTCCGTGGGCCAACTCGTTGACGGTGCCGGAGGCACACGTCTCGGTGGGCCGGTGGCCCGGCCGGTGCCAGTGGAGATTTTCCGCAGCCTGCAGGCGTCGTCGCGCGCTGAACCGGATAGGGAAGACCGATCCCGAACGGGCACTTGTACGGTCGGCAACACCGGAGTGGGACTGGCTCCGGGCAACCGGGCCGGCGCGCACGTCTGGCGCGCTTCCGGGCTGTCCGAACAGTGCCAGGGCATGGTCCTGCCGGGCGACGGCGCGTACGTCAACACCGGCCCTGTCGTCCCGCACCGCAAACGCCCCGGCCGGGCACTGCTGCCTCCACCACGCCGAGTCCGACAGTTGTGGGTGACGAACACCTGCCCACACGCAGGGCCCCTGGCCCTGTCTCGGTCTGCTCGCAGGCCTGGGGACATGCGAAACGAGGCGGTTCGTCAGCCGACCCTCACCTTGCGGTCGAAAGCGACGTATCCGCTGAAGTCCCGTCCCACGCGGTCGATCGCGGAGGACAGCGGCTCCGGATATGACCACGCTGCGTCCGCGTGCCTGGTGTCCGCAGCCTGCACGTCGAAGTACTGCGCCTGGCCCTTCCATGGGCAGGTGTACGGGGTGTCGCTCTTGGACAGTGCTTGGGAGGTGACGGTCTCCGGCGGAAAGTACCAGTTGCCCTCGATCGAGACCACGTCGGCTTCGTCTGCGTCCGCAAGGACCGTTCCGTCGAGCACCGCTTGCATCAGCTGTTCCTTTCAGAGGTTCGAGGCCAGGCCTGGAATCACCGCGTACGGTGCCCGTTCGACCGTACGTGCGATCCACCGGGTCCGCCGAGTCCGCCGGGACTGCAGGCCATTCTCCTTCAACCGCGAGGCCCACAAGTAGCGCAACACCCCCGAACCGGGCACCTGCCCTCCGCGATGGCACGGCATCGCAGCGCGCTACGACCAGGTCGCGGGGTCGACGAGTCCGTCCGACCGGCCCCGGCGGCTCCCCGACACCGCGTCACCGACGCGCTGCGGTGGCGGTCCTGCGACAACGGTCAGCCACGGGGCCTGCCTGGAGTGTCGGTGAAGCGGTCACGAACGTTCCGTACCCCTGCACACGCCAGGTCTCCTTCACTAGGGTGCGAACATGGCCACCGCCCGCGCCCACGAGCCCATCCTGCTGGACCCCAAGGGCCCGGTGATCACGGCAGTCGCCTGCACCGTGGGCGCGGTCCTGTTCCTGGGTGCGGGAGGGGCCTTTGGCTATGCCGTCATCCGCACCGCCGCCGACCTCGGTGAGACCAGCAGGGGGTGGGTGTGGGCCGGAGCCGGCTTCGCCCTGGCGGCGGCGTTCATCGCCTGCGTCGGGTTGTCCACGGTCCTCGGCGCCCGCGCGGAACGGCGGGCGACGCTCCAGCTCGCCGCCCTCGGCGTCGATGCGACCGCCCTGGTTCTGGCAGTCGCCTCCGCCCCGCCGACCAACGACTACTCCCACCAGGTCCGGCTCCTGATGCGTATCAGCGGCCCCGGTTTCGAGCCCTTCGAGTGCGCCAACGAAGTCCCGAAGTACCGGTTCGGCAGCGCCACGCAGGGGACGGTGCTGCCGGCCCGGGTCAATCCAGTCTCACGCGCGTTCACCATCGATCGACCGCCTGCGCCCCCGGCCCCCGGGGCCGGAGGCGCATGAAGGCGCGGTTGGCCCTGGACGTGGGACTCACCTGCCAGTGGCTCACTGACGGCCGGATCATCCCGGGCTCGACACTGGCCGCCGCTACGGCCGGGCGTCCGGCGATATGACGTCCGGTCACGCCCCCGGGCCGGGGCCCCTTCCTCGCCCGGTGACGGCCTGCCGCGGAGCACGATGGCCGACACGCTGCGACGGCAAACGCTGCCAAGGCCCGAGATACTCGCGGGGTTCGTCCGGGCCTGCGGGGATGATCAGCATCTGGATGCGTGGCTGGAGGCACGCGAGCACGTCGCCGTCCAGCCTGCCGCAATCTCCGAGACCGCACACGATGCCTTGTCGGAGGCCGGCCCCCGCAGTCGGCAGGCACCTCGGTGGAAGGGGCGCCGAGCCGGCCCGTACGCCCGGCCTCTGCCTGACCGATGGCCGCGACCGCCGCGGCTCCTAGCCCAGTGTGATCGCGGTCCAGTCACCCTGCTCCGAAGCCGCGGTGCCCCGCACGTACCTCGAACCTGTCGGTGAGGGTCTCTACCGCATCCAGTGGCACCACCCCGTGGAGGGCAAGGGCTGCCTGAAGGTCATGAGTGACGGCCCGGTCAAGGGCATGCTTGAACCCCGCCAGGACTGCCGACAGTACACATTGTTTCGCGTGGAGCGCGTCGACGGCAGCACTGCGGGTGTCCGGCTCCGCCCCGCCGACAGTGACCGATGCATGGGTCTCGTCGGCAACGGAACGGGTGCGGGCACCGAGGCGGTCCAGGAACCGTGCACCGGGGCGCGCGACCAGATTTTCCTCATACGGGCGGACTGAGCCGCGTGCACCTGCCGACGGTATGGGTGCCGGCGAATCATCCGCCTGCTCACCGAGCCCGTACCGGTCGAGACGCCGGTCCTGTGACGGCCTGCTCGGGCATCGTTCGGGCCGGGCCGCCGGATGTCCATGGGGGATGCCCTGTCACATCTGTCATCCGTTTCGTCCGCTTCGATCCTGCTGAACATAAGATGACAGACGTAATCTAAAAAGGAACGGACCCCCGACCGAGTGACGATCCTCTGAAGGAACCGACATGAGCACGTACCTGATCAACCACCTCCGTATCCCTGGCGGCGTCCCGAACGAGGCGGGGCTGACCTACCTCGAACAGGTCGAGGCCACTGCGCGGCCCCACGGCGGCAGGTGGCTGGCCAACGGCGAGGCCGATGTCCTGGAGGGGGTGTGGCCGGGTCTGGTCGTCCTCATGGAGTTCCCCGACCGTGATGCCGCGGATGCCTGGTACAACTCGCCGGAGTATCAGGCGATCCTGCCCCTGCGCGTCAACAACTCGATCGCCGACATCGTGCTGATCGACAGCCTCCCCGAGGGCTACACCGTCAGGGGATTCGCCCAGCAGGTCAGGGCCGCCGTCCAGGCGGCATCCGCGCCCCAGGACTGAGTGCCCTCCGTGGCAGGATCGTGCGGTCCCCGGCCGGTCCGCTCCGGGCTCCGGGCCTCGGGCCCCGGTCCCCTGTCCGTCCGTGGCCGTCCCCCCGGATCGCGACATGTCAGGTGACCTCCGAGACCACGAAGGGTGAATGATGGGCCGCGTCTCACAAGCGGAAGCGAAGGCCAACCGGGAGCGGGTGGTGGAGGCTGCCTCCCGCCTGATACGGGAGAAGGGCGTCGCCGAGGTCGGCATCATCGATGTGATGCAGTCGATCGGCCTCACCCAGGGCGGCTTCTACAAGCAGTTCGCCTCGAAATCCGCGCTCGTCGACGAGGCGATCGCCAAGGGTCTGGCCGACAACATCCGGTATTTGGTGTCCCTGGACGAGCACGCCGGCGACCACGAAGCGGCCTGGCGGTCGCTGGTCGAGTCCTACCTCTCCGTCGACCACCGCGACGACCCCGGCGCCGGCTGCCCCACGGCCGGCTTCGCCGGAGACACCGCGCGCCACCCCGAGCACAGGGGCACCTTCGCGGTTGGCGTCCAGGAGATGGCGGCGTGGATAGAGCCCGGGGATGCGGGGCTGGCAGCCCTGGCCACCCTCGTGGGCGGCATACTGCTCGCCCGGGCCACGTCGGGCACCGACATGTCGACCAGGATCCTCACCGCGGCGGGAGAAGCCGCGACGAGGTCCGTCGGAGGACGCCACGCCGCCGGCGACGCGCAGGTGGCCACCGCAAGCCCGCCTGATGCCGTATGAGAGCGGGGCCCATTGCGTTGTCCCCGGGGCACGAAGCCCTCGGGGGCGGTCGTGCGGTGCACACGGCTCCGCGCGGCCGCCCCCTCCCGGTGGCGGCTTACCGGGTGTCCACCTCAGCGCTGGGGTGTCGCCGCGTGGCCGCTGTAGGGAGTGGTGATGATCTCCATGCCGTGGCCTGCCGGGTCCTGGAAGTACAGCCCGCGCCCGCCGTGGTGGTGGTTGATCTCGCCTGGCTGCTTCATGTACGGGTCGGCGTAGTACGTGATCCCGGCCTGCTGGATCCGCTCGAACGCCGCCTCGAACTCATCGTCGGAGACCAGGAAGGCGTAGTGCTGGATGGTGATCGACTCGGCCGGGATGCTGGCGAAGTCCAGCGTGACGCGGTTGCCGGTGGTGACGGGGATGAACGGTCCCCACTCGTTTCCGATCTCAAGGCCCAGGATCTGCGCCAGGAATTCGGCGGATTCCCGGTTGTTCCGGGCGTGAACGATGGTGTGGTTCAACTCGACTGACATGTGCGGAATGCCTCCGTAAGGCACCTCGCGGACACCTCCATGCCTCACCCGGTCGGTGACCGACACGCGATGCCGCGCCTACGACCCTATGCGGCACGGTTCTCGTCGGCGAGTGGTGCCGCTCGGAAATTCGGCGAACCGCCGGTGCTGCCCGTCCCTGGCGGAACCCTGTGGGGAGTCCGGCACGTCCTTCACTGTGGTCCGGAGGCGGCCGGGGATGGGGTCAAGCATGCGGTCCTTGTGGAAGAGCTACTGGCCACTGGCGGCGTTACCCGTGGCCGCCGGGCTGCTCGACTGGGCGTTGTGGCTGGACGGGCAGGCGTGGAGCCTGGCGGACTGGGCCTCCAATTTCGGTCTGGGCGCGGTGACCACCATGGTGGTGGGGATGCTGCTGGCCCGCAGGCAGGGAGACATTCAGGAAGCCCTGGCGGACCTGCAGTTGACCGAGAAGGTTTCGATCCTGACCGCCGCCGTCCCGCTCCTGCGGGTGGGCAGCCTGCCGGGACCGACCTACCGGTCGCTGCACGACTGCCGTGCCGCCATGGCGCTGATTCCGCTGGCCAGCGAAGCGATGCAGCAGGAGTACCTGCAGACGGTCACCAAGGTGCTGGCCACCGTTCAACGGGGCCTGGAGTCGTCGCTGCAGTCCTACGCGCGGTGGACACCGGAGGACTGGGCCGACCTCGCCGACGTGGTCGACAAACTACGCGAGACCACCGAACGCCACGCCAGACGTTCGGATGTGCTGGCCGAATACTGGTCTCGCGAGATCGAGGGTGAAACCCGCAGACTGCGCGGCCTTTCATCCGGCGACGTCCCCTTCGAACTCTTCCGAAAGCACTTCACCTCGGGACCGGACCGCATCCGCACGATGGTCAGTTGGGACGCCCTGGCCGATCTGGCGGCCCGGGTCGACAGCCCGGTGCGAGTCCACAAGGTGTCCACGCACGTAGCGCCCTACGAGACCGGCACATTGGAGAACTACTACAGCCCCTGGTATCGCAACGGGCACGGTGCGGCCGCCTACGACAGCCACGACGCCGTACCGCTGCGTCACGCAGACGTCGCCACGGACCCCTCGGGCCTCTCTCCCGAGACGCAGGCACGCATCTCGACAGTGCGTGAGCAGTACGCGCGCCGCGCAGACGGCTCGGACATATCGCTGCTGCTCGCCACCTACTCCCTCGGGAGCGATCGCTACCTCGTTCTCGACGGCAACCACCGATTGAGCGCCCTGACACAGCTCATCGCCCAGGGATGCCCGGCAACACTCACCGAATTCCGGCTCACCGCACCGCTTGACCCGTCACTGCTGCCGGACCTCGCTCACTACTAGGACCGCGACCGGCCCCCTCAGCGTCGTGGACGGGCCGGCTGCGGCGGGTACGTGCGCCGACTCAGGGAAGTCACCCAGGGAAGAGCAGTAGCAGGCCCACGAACCGGCCTGTCCGGGTGGAAGAGGAGCAAGCGATGAGCGCGCAGACGTGGGTCGTGGCAGGAGCCGTCCTCGTGGTGGTGGCAGCAGCAGCCGCGGTGGCGTGGTGGCGGCGGACCCGCGGGCCTGGGTCCGCGGCGACCTCCGCCCCGGACCGTGGAGGCGCCCCGCGCCGGGGCGAGGTGTGGTGGGCCGATGTTCCCTACGAGGACGTCGTGGGGTCGAAGGACCGCCCGTGCCTGGTCGTATCCGTGCGGGGCCGGACGGCGCGAGTGGTGAAGATCACCTCGCGCTTCCACGAGGAACAGCCCGGGGTCGTGGCGCTTCCCGCGGGAACCGTCGACGATGCCGAGGGTCGGCGCAGCTACCTGGAGACCAAGGAACTGCGCACGGTGCCGCTGTCGGCCTTCCGGCGGCACGCGGGGAGCCTCGAACCGCGCACGATGAGGCGCCTCGGCCTGCGCTGAGCTGACCCCTGCCGGGCCGCCTCGCCCCCGGCCGGGGGAGAGGCGGCCGTCCACCGCAACGGAGCCGCCCCTCTCCAGCGCCTCGGCCGCGGCGGTGCGCTCCCGGCGCATCGCCGACAACCCGTGCCGGTACTCCCTCGTCCTCCGCCTGGCGAGGCAGCCGTAGCTGATCGCGGCCGGGTGCAACCTCAGCGCCGTCCCCGCGCACTTGAAGGCTTCGAGGCTTCGAGGGTTCGTACCGGCGGACCGGGAGTGAGGTCGGGACGAGGCACGCGGACGCGGATGCCGCGCTGCGTGCCGTCATCGGGGGAGGCGCACGACGTCACCCAGCTCCTGCCCCTGCTCGACGCAGTCCCGCCGATCCGGGGACTGCGGGGACGCCCCCGCCGCAAACCCCGACGCCTTTACGCGGACTGGGGCTACGACTTCGACAAGTACCGCCGCCTGCTGGGGAAGCGCGGCATCAAGCCGCTGATCGCACGACGCGGGGTCGCCCACGGTTCCGGACTGGGCAAGGTGCGCTGGGTCGTCGAGCGCGCCTTCGCCTGGCCGCACCAGTTCAAACGACTCCGCACCCGCTACGAACGGCGCGCAGATCTCCACCACGGCCTGCTCGAACTGGCCTGCAGCCTCATATGCCTCCGCCGCCTGCGAACCTCATCCTGAAACGATCAGTTGGCTACGCTGAACCACCCCGGCCGCACCTCGGTCAGAAGCGGTTGCAGCGACCGCACCGCGGCCCGCAGGTCCTCATCCGTGACGTCAAGAGGCTCCGGCAGACTCAGCCCATACAAGCGCAGCCGCCAGAGGTCGAAGACTTCGCTTCCGTCGGCTGCGAAGTCCACATCAACCTCAGCACCGTTCTCGCACACGAAACGGCACCCTGCCCCATGAACCGTGTAGGAGTAGGTGCCGATGCGTCCATTCCGGCCGACCATCCGGCGCGAACGGACCAGGCCGAGGACATCCCCGAGGCGCTCAAGCGAGGGGTTCGCCGCCCTCATGGCCTCGTCAACCGCGTTCAGAGCGTGGACGTAACCAAGCACGAGGTCCCGTGCAGCCCCAACCCGTTCCATACGGCGTCATCCCCCTGAGCCCGTGGCTGAAGGGATTGTTCCATGGGCCGCCAGCGTCGGCATTCTGAAACGATCAGTAAGTGGTCATAACGCCCGCAGGGGTCGTCCCGTTGGACGGGGAAATCCCCCTGGCTCGCTGGCCAAGAGGGTCGGGTGCTGGTCTGGGTGTCTGGAACGATGTGCCTGTGCATGCTGATGATCAGGTTGGCGAGGGTGTCTCTGCGGACCTCGCGGCGTTTCTCCGGGACACTGATGACCGCCGGCCGGTGAAGATCGTTTCCTCCGTCTGCGGTGGGTGCGGCGGGCGCGCGTTCGTCGTGCTCGTTGACGATCTCGAGGGCGGAGCCGAGCGGGTGTGCGCTGGTTGCGGTGTTCGTGCGTTCATCGCGGACAGCGCAGAGTTCTGGGAGGACGCGGACCCTGGTGAGGCCGGCTGCCCGTGCGGGGGGGGGAGTTCGAGACCGCGGTTGCGTTCTCCCTCGCGGGCGACGGGTCGGTCCGCTGGGTGACCGTCGGGCTGCGGTGCCAGAAGGACGGTGCCGTTGGGGTCTATGCCGACTGGAAGATCGACTACGGCCCCACGGATCACCTCCTGACCATGGTCTAACGAGCTCGTGCATGGTTGCGATCGGGGAACCGCTCGTCAGCAGCTCCCCTTGTTGGTCATGTTGTTCGTAGTGCGGGAAGAGTGGCCTTGACGGACTGGTCGGCCGTTTGTCGATCGGACAACACCAACTACGCCGGGGCAGCCGTGGTGGATCCGCCAGCAATGCAACGAGCACGGCACTGTCCCGGGGGTGGACCTGACTCCCGAGCTGGGGGCCGCCAGCAGGCCGCTCGGCTGGTGGCCGCCGTCCCCCGGAACTGCGAAGGACCGCAACAACGACACCCTTTGCTGCATCGCCAGAGTGACATGCGGGACCGACATGCCCGGCAGGTCACAACCGTTCGTTGACCACAGCGATGAGGACGGTTGTGAATGCCTCGCGGCGGGCCGCGAGTCGACGAACCGGATGGTCACTGCCATACGCACGGTCCGCGCGCCATCGGACCGCTGAGCCCCGAGGGCGTCCCCGAACCCGAGCAGCTTCGTGCCCGCCGAGCCGCCTGGCCTGCCCCAAACTTCGGTTCACGGGCCGGGGGTTCGCCATACGCTGGCCGGATGGCGAACCGTGACGGCGTCCGTATCGATCTCGACGGCATTTTCCATGGGCTGGAGGCCAATGGCTTCGATGAGGTCCGGGTGGAGTTCGCTCCGGATGACGGCGGCGGTGCCGCGGCGGTTGTCGATGTGGTGCGTCAGGCGGTGCGCACGGCCAATGACGTGGCCAATGAGGCGGCGCCGGACTCCATCTGGGGGTCCTTGCTGACAGCAAGCCTCGCGGGTTTCTCTGTCCGGCTGGGGTCGATGGAGAGTGAGGAGGCGCTGGAAACCTGGCTGGCGGCCTTCGGCGGCCGGGTACGAGCGGGCGGGCTGTCGGGCGAGCTGCGGGCCACGAAGACCGTCCGTCTGCCGCCCTGGGATTCGCCTCATCCGATGATGACGGCGTACATCGCGCTGGGCGCGTTGCCCGCGCTGGACGGTGCCGGTAAGTCGGGCTGGGCCGAGCGGGCGGTGCGCTGGGCGGCCGAGGCTGGAGGGGACGCCTACGTTTCCAGTGGCGGGATGAATCAGCTCGACACCACCGGCGAGGTGGCGGCGCACCTGGCTTCCACCCTGCGCGTCGCTTCGTCCGGATCGGTGCTGTACACGGACGCGCTCGCGTCGCGGGCGGCAATGGCTGACATCGGCTCGGATGGCCAGGCGACGTATCAGATCCACGACGCGTCCAGCTCCCTGGCGGCTCAGGCCGACCGGGCCCGCGCGGCGATCCTCGCAGAAGCGGAGCACGCGCACTACGCCTTCGTGGCGCCGACGCCGCGCCAGGCGTATGGCTGGGACGACCGCAGTCGGGCCCTGCCGCCGCTGCGGGAAGAGATCCCGGCCCACGCACTGCGCGTGCACGCTGACCTGTGGAGCCGGTTCGTCCCGGACGTCCACTGCATGCAACTGCTCACTGACGAACACCTCGACCGGGTCGCGGACCTTTCGCGGTGGACCGTCACGCACGTCAGTGCCGGACGCACACTCGTCGAGGCACCGGATCTGGCCGGGTGGCTCCGTCCCGGCGGACCCGCGCCCTCGATCGTCGACCAGGCACGTGCCGACTTCGGTCAGGCTCTGGTGGCCGCCGGCGATGTCCGATGACCACCGCTCACCGTGCCGAACCAGATTCGGCTCGCGGGTCGTCTCCTTTGGCCGGCTCTCGCATTTGGGCACCCGCGCCCGCCTTCGTCTGCTTCCGACGCCTGTCAGCGGTCTGGTCAAACGCGGTCCATGCCCAGCGCACTCCAGACGTCCCGGATCCAGGCAGCACGGTTCGGCTCCGCAACGGCGACACGGTCCAGAACCCCGATGAACCGCCTGCCCTCCGCTGAGTCCATCTTGTCGAGCTCATAAGCGATCTCCTCGAGGGCGCTCAGGGCGTCTGCGAGTCATGTCCGACCTTGACGAGATCCTCCAAGGTCGCGACCGCCGCCAGAAGCGCCCGCACTACCCCGTCTCCTTGAAGCACGACTTCAACCTCCGCGGGCGCGAGCGACGACCAGGTCATGCTGCCACCCCACATGCATCCAGGTCACCCAACGCGCGACTCCCCTTTTTCCGGGCAGGCCGCAGTGGGAGGTCGAGTGATTCGGTGTCCCTGGAGGGGTGGTCACTGGACGGTCGTTGTCGGGTCTGCCCTGGTTGAGGCAGCCCCCGGCCATCCGCACGGGGGAGCAGAGCGTGAGCACGCCGATCTGCACAAGTCAGGACAGTTGCGAGGTCACGCGCTGTGCCTGACCTCTTCTGAGGCTGGCGCGGTGCCTCCGCGCAGGCATCCTGTGCCTCACGGTCGACACCGGTGTCTGGCGCTCGGAGAGATATCCCCACGTGCCGTGTCGTACCCGGGGGATACACTCCGCCCACCAGGACCGGACGGATCTTCGAAGAGATCCGGTTTCAGCGGTTCGGGTATTCACTGCTTGAGATCCCATGGGGGGATTAGTGTCAGAATCCAAGCCGGCTCGGCCCAAGGGCCGCCGGCGTCTTGTCGCCGCTTGCACGGCCGGCATCCTTTCCCTCGGCGCCTTCGCGCTGAGCACGGGCGCACAGGCCGCTGAGCCCGGCGCGCACCACGTGGCGGAGCGGCCCACGGCGGCCGCTGCCCATGTTCCGCACATCGCCGCACCCACCACGTCGGTGAAGAAGTCGAAGCTGGCGGCGGACGCCGCTGCCCAGACCCCGGCGCCCGTCCGCTACGACATCGACGGCGACGGGTTCGGCGACCAGCTCTACCGCGGTATCGACAACAACTGGTACAACTCGCTGGCCACCACGAACGTGAAGCTCGGCACCTCCGCCCAGCAGTACGTGGATGTGATCACCCCGGGCAACATCGACGGGGCGCCCGGCCCGGACGTGCTGGGCCTGACCGCCAGCGGCAAGCTGGTGATGTTCAGCGGGACCGACTTCCCGAACTACTCGTCGTGGATCAGCTCCGGCTGGACCATGTACAACAAGGTCTTCGCGGTGGACGACGTGACCGGTGACGGCATCCCCGACATCGCCGCGCGGACCTTCGACGGACACCTGTACCTCTTCCCGGGTCACGGGAACGGTGGGGCACCGTTCACGACGCGGCTGCTGATCGGTGGCGGCTGGGCGGTGTACGACCAGCTGACCAGCCCGGGCGACCTCGACGGTGACGGCATCAGCGACCTGGTCGCCCGCGACACCTCGGGGAACCTGTACCTCTACAAGGCCACCGGCAACGCTTCCGCGCCCTACAGAGGCAAGGTGCTCATCGGCACCGGCTGGAACACGTACAACCAGATCATCGGCCTCGGCAACGGCGAGTCCGGCACTGGCTACGTGACCGGCCGGTCCTTCAACGGCGACCTGTACCAGTACGCGCCGACCGGCACCGGAGGCCTCAAGCCCCGTTACCTGTGGAGCGAAGGCGCCGGGACCGTCGACGTCATGGCCGGCATGGGCGGCATCCAGAACTGGGGCAAGAAGTGGCTGCTCGGCGTCACGTCGTCCGGTTCGCTGTACGGCTATGTGCCGACCAACACCGGTACGTTCTATTCGCGGGGTGCCGCGAGCGACCCCAATGACTTCGCCGGCATCTCGAACTTCGCCCTGGGCGTCTCGCCGACCGACAGCGGGGACGCGGAGCTGCTCTTCGGCTACGACGGCACGCTCTACAACGCCAGCCGGGGAGCCGTCCGTATCACCACGGGTTGGTCGTACGGCCTGATGGTCGGCCCCGGTGACCTCAGCGGTGACGGCAAGAGTGATCTGCTGGCCCGGAACTCCTCGGGGCAGCTGTACCTGTTCAAGGGCACGGGCACCGGCACGGGTTACACCGGCCGCACGCTCGTCAGCTCCGGCTGGAACGCCTACAACGCCATCATCGGCGCCGGCGACATGAGCGGCGACGGCCGGACCGACATCCTGGCCCGCAGCACCGACGGAACGCTCTACCTGTTCAAGGGCACCGGCAACGCCAAGGCGCCGTTCGCGGGCCGTATCAAGCTCAGCTCGGGCTTCGGCGGGTACAACAAGATCGCCACCGCCGGCGACATCGACGGCAACGGCCTGGCGGACCTGCTCGCGGTCAAGGCCTCGACAGGCACGCTCTACCGCTTCAGCGCCTACGGCACCGGGCAGTTCGCAGCCGGCGTCCCGCTGGGCAACGGCTGGAACACCTACAGCAAGCTGTTCTGACCGCCCCGTTGCAGCACCTGCACGAAAAACGGAAGGCGTCCGCACCCCTCGCAGGTGCGGGCGCCTTCCGCCGTCGAGAGGCGGCTCAACCCTGGCGCGCCCCGCGAACGGGCAAGCCGGGCGGTGGCTCCCGCAGCCGGCGCGACGTCTTCGTCGGGAGCGTCGTCGAGCCCGAAGGACACCAGCACCGCAGCCTCCCTGTCCCGGCCCGGCAGCGCCGGGCCAC
The DNA here is from genome assembly GCF_043197715.1 of Streptomyces sp. NPDC049040. NCBI lineage: Bacteria > Bacillati > Actinomycetota > Actinomycetes > Kitasatosporales > Streptomycetaceae > Streptomyces > Streptomyces sp. NPDC049040. The sequence continues at coordinate 361,327 of NZ_JBICTO010000004.1, read as the reverse complement.
CGACCGCGAACGCCGAGGCCGCGACGGCCGGTTCCCGCCCCGGGAAATCGTCGGCGACAGCGAGGAGTTCGACCTGGACGGCCTGTGATCCGCGTCCACACCGGTACCGGCACCGGGGGCGGCGGCGGGCCGACCGGCGCGGAGAGGCCGGGCGGGTCGGCGCGGCTCACCCCCGGCTCCTGTGTTCTGTGCTCTGTTTTCCGCTGCTTCTGCGCGGATGACGGCCGACGAATGGCTTCTCTTTTGTCCTCCGGTGCATTGTCATGAGCATGTTGGTCATGTACTCCACCCTCCCGAGAGGAGCTCATCAGCGTGAGAAGCCCGAAAACCGCAGCAGCGGTCTTCGTCGCCGGCGCGGCCCTGGTCCTGGGCGGCGGCCTCGGTACCGCCGCCGCGAGTTCTCCGGACGCCGAGGGCCTCGGCCCGGCGGCGGTCGGCGTCTGCAGTTCGACCGCGGTGTCCGGTCAGTCAGTCCGGGGCGCCCTGTCCCAGGCCGAGGTGCACCGGCTGCTCTCCCCCCTGGCGTCGCAGCACCGCTCGCAGTACGGGATCCCCGACAAGGGCCCGCTCGGCACCGGAGTCGGCAGCGCCGCCGTCCAGCCGCTGGTCAGCATCCACCCGGCGCAGGGCACCGCCTTCAAGTCGGCGTCCGGCTCGGACGGCTCCTGTGCCACGCAGTCGGTCTCCACTCAGCTCACTGTCAGGAACAGCGCCACCACCATCTACACCCCGACCATGTACCCGCCCGGCGGCTCCTGCGTCGAACTGGTCACGGTCTACACGGCGACTGTCCGCTCCGTATCCGCCTGGGACTGGTGCCGAAGCGTCAACTTCGCGGCCTCGGTGCCCATCAACAGCTCTTTCCTGAGCACCTACACCAACGGCAGCGGTGCCTACACCGGGCGGGTCGTCAAGACCTCGACCTCCGGCAACACCTGGACCGCGGCGCTCTACAACTACGCGGCCGGCCGGTGGGACACCCTCTTCACGCAGTCCGGGACCAACCAGTCCGGGCGCACCGATGGCTGGGACATCGAGGAGCTGTACTCCTCGGTCGGTACATCCGGACGAGCGTACTCCTGCGACGACATGGCGGGCCTGACCTTCGAGTCCAGCAACATCGCGGTACGGAAGAACGGCACCTGGTCCACCGCGACCTCCGCGAACTCCGACACGCACTACGACCAGCCGAACAGCGCCTTCTACTGCCCGACCCGCAGCTATCAGATGATCAGCACCTACGACCACTGGAAAGCCGTGGGGTGACCGTCCTCGGCTCCCGGTGCGCCCCGAAACCCGGGGCGCACCGGAGGCCGGCCGTCCTCTCCGGCGGGCACTGCCGGCGGCCCCGGCCCGGTGGCCTCGCCCTTTGCGGCTCACGGCCAGCGGGTGACCTTCCGGCATTCGTACCGCGAACCCGTTGCTCCAATGTGTAATAACAGGCCTAACGCCCTCCTGGTTCGCCGAGGATGGACAAGCAGCGCAGCTATGGGGTGGGATCCCGCGTTGCCTCTATCGGGAGGCTTGATCAGCCGACCTGGCCGGTGGCGCCCGCGGTGGCCGAGGTCGCCGAGTTCGCCGGGTGGTTGGGGTCGACCAGGTCGGAAGTGGTCACGGCGCTCCTGTCGGCGAGCCCGACGTGTTTGCCGGCGGCCTGCTAACTGTCGAACAAGGGAGCGGCGGGCGCCGTGGTGGCGGCGCCCGCCGGGTGCGGCTGTGCTGCGATCAGGGGATCGCCCAGCGTTGGTTGGCTCCGTCGTTGCAGGTCCAGATGTCGAGTTGGGTGCCGTTGTCGGTCTTGTAGCCGGGGTCGTCGAGGCATTTGCCGGAGGCGGGGTTGACCAGGGTGCCGTTGGTGACGGTCCATTTCTGGTTTCCGCCGCCGTTGCAGGTCCACAGCTGGACCAGTGCGCCGTCGGTGGTGCTGGCGCCGTTGATGTCGAGGCAGGCGCCGTTGACGCGGATCGTCCCGTCTGCCTGGCGGGTCCAGTTCTGCGCGGTGGTGCTGTTGCAGTCCCACAGCTGGACTTTGGTGCCGTTGGCGGAGGAGTTGTTGCTGGCGTCGGCGCACTTGTTGCTGTTGACGTCGGACAGGATAGTGCCGGTGCTGGGCAGCGGCTGTGCGCCGGACAGGGTGATGTCCACCGAGTGCGTGCCGGTCAGCGAGGCGGGCACCGAGTTCGCGGAGGTCGTCGTGCCGTCGAGCTTGAAGGAGCTGATGACGTTGCCGGAGCCGTGCAGCGCGATGTTCAGCGTCGCGCCACGGTAGGCGACGCCGCTCAGGGTCGCGTCCCCCCAGCCGGCCGGCAGCGTCGGCCGGAAGCTGAGGCCGCCGGTGCCGAAGGTCATGCCGAACAGGTCGGTGTCGATCATGCGCAGGTACGCTGTCGCCGACCAGGTCTGGTCGGGTGCCGCGCCCCAGTGGCCGCCGGTCTGCCAGCCACCGTCCACCGCCCCGGTCTGCGCGTTGTAGATCTCGGCGAACTGTCGGCTGGAGTTTGCGAGTCCGGCGAGCTGCTGCACCTCGTTGGCGAATCGCGCCTGGTTGCCGGACCGTGCGGCCGCGTCGGCCCAGTAGCCCTGCACCATCGGCCAGACCACCACGTTGTGGCGGCCGGGTTCGGCGTCGCTGTACCGGGCGTAGTTGGGGTAGGTGTCGACGATGCCATACGGCTGGAGGTGTGCGTTGGCCAGGATCGACTGGGCCTGACCGGCACTGGCGATGCCGAAGAGGATGGCGAAGGACAGACCCGTGCCCTCCTCTGTCTGATCCAGTTGGCCGGACATGCTGTCGTTGCCGTGGACGAAGTAGCCGTACAGGCCTTTGCCGGAATTCCACAGGTGGTTGTTGATCGAGGTCTTCAGGCTGTCGGCCTGGGAGTTGAGGGCGCCCACTTCAGCGGAGGGCTTCCCCAGGGCCGAGGCCATCAGCGCGGCGCTGCGGTACGCCTGGTAGTACACCGCGTTGGTGCTGAGCGTCATCATCGTGGAGGTCGCCGTGTAGTCGCCGACGTAGCCGCCGTGGCTCTCGGTGGCGTCGGCCAGCGGCGCGGGGTAGCCGGCGATGCCGTCGTTGAAGAACGCGGGGCCCTGGAAAAGGCCGTAGGAGGAGTTGTAGTTCGCGTTTTTGCGGGTGGCGAGGGTGTTGGTCGTCGCCTGGTAGGCGTTGGTCAGGAAGCCCTGGTCACCGGTGACGAGGTAGTGGTTCCAGGCGCCGATGGCCCACACGACCTGGTCCCACTGCTCGTTGTCCTGCTGGACGATGAGCTGCCCGTTCGACTGCTTCACCACCGCCGACCACAAGGTGTTCGCGGCCTGCTTCGGCTCGAGCAGGCTCGCCGCGTTCCAGGAGTTGACCGCCGCGTCGCGGGTCCACGGCTGCGCGTAGCCGCCGCCCGCCCGGATGAAGGTCTGCGGGTTGGTGGTCATCAGCCCGGATGAGTTGTACACGGCCGGGTCGTACGACACCGTGTTGGTGTCGAGCAGGTTTGTCAGCGCCTTGGTGTAGGCCGAACCCAGCGTCGATTGCGTCGCGGGGTTGGCGAAGGTCAGCGTCGGCCTGGGGGTGCCGCTCGCGGCGGCGGCCGGGGTGGCGGACTGCCCGACACCGGATATGCCTGCCGCTGCCAGGGCCAGCGCGCCGATACCGATGAGCAGTCGGGACCGTCGCCGCGGGAAGGCGCTCACCGTGCTCGGATGACGTCCGACGACGTTGTGGGACACGTTCACAGCTCCTTGTGGAATTTGCCTACGAGCGGGGGACTGAATGCCGTCGAGGTGGCGAGGGCATCGGTCTGCGTATGACGGGTTCCGGAGGTGCCCCCCGGCGAGCGGGGGTAGCGCTCGTCGGGGGGCTGACCGTCGGCCGGGGCTGCAGCTCCGGGCCCGGGACTCAGCGCTGCCTTATGTCCGGTTCCACTGCTGGTTGGTGCCGCTGTTGCAGGTCCAGATCTCCAGGAGTGTGTTGTTGGCTGTGCCGTGGCCGGTGGCGTCCAGGCACTTGCCTGAGCCGGTGTTGACGACGGTGCCGTCCGGGCGCAGGCTCCACTGCTGGGCGCTGGTGCCGTTGCAGTCGTAGATCTGGACCGGGGTGCCGTCGGCGGTTCCTGCCGAGCGGACGTCCAGGCACTTGTTGCCGTAGACGGTCAGACTCGATGAACTGCCCGTGGTCCACGACTGGTTGGAGCCGCCGTTGCAGTCCCAGAGGGCGACCTGCGTGCCGTTGTTCTGTGTGGCGTTCGGGACGTCCACGCAGCGTGAGGACTCCTGGCCGCGCAGGACGCCGGTGGAGCTGGGCGGGGGTGGCGTGGTGGTCTGGCCGAGGGCGGCGACGAGTACCTCGGCTGCGGCGGTCTGGGTGCTGGGGGTCCACAGCGCGAAGGGTCCGATGAAGGAGTTGCCCTGCTGGCCTGAGCTGTTGGTGTCATTGGCCAGGATCGAGTTTGCTGTTGTGGCGAGGAACGTGTCGTACTGGGTGCTTTTCGTGGCGGTGGCCAGGGCTCGCAGGTAGCGGGCGAAGATGCCCTTGAAGGCCGAGCCGTCGCCGGTGCAGTTGGGTTCGCAGCCGTCGTAGAGCACGCCGTTGTGGTTGAAGCGTGCGACGGCGGCTGTGGCGATCGTGTTCGCGGTGGTCAGCAGCGAGGTGTCGCCGGTGGCGCGGGACTGCTCGATGAGGCCTTGGAGGATCACACCCTGGTTGTAGGAGTAGTTCGCTGTGCTGAAGGTGCAGTTGGGGACGTTGAGGCCGTCACGGACGAGGTTGCCGCTGATCAGGCCGGAATTCTTGAACCAGTTCCACTCGCTGGTGGCCCAACCGCCATAGGTGGTGTCGCCCGGGATGCGGTTGTGCAGGCCGGCCGTCGCGGCGAGGAAGAGCTCGTTGGCGATCGAGGCCTTGTACTGCTTGGCGGTGCTCCAGTAGACACCGCCGCCGCAGGTGGAGTCCCAGTAGCTGTGCATGTAGTTGGTGGTCGTCTTGGCCATGTTCAGATAGTCGGTGTTGCCGGTGATGTCGTAGGCCTGCAGCCAGACCAGGGCCCACCAGCCGGTGTCGTCGATGTAGTCGTTGGTGAAGTTGCTGTTCTTGGCGTAGGCGCCGGAGATGGCGTAGTCGTAACTCCGGTCGCCGCTGGCCTGCTCGTAGGTCATCACGGTGCTCAGCGACACCGCGGCGGTCCACCAGCCGTTGGCATCGATCCGGCCGTTGCCCGCGTTGTACGACTGCATCAGCACCGCGATGCTGCTCGCCGCCGGCGTCGGCGCGGCCTGCGCACTGCCGACGGTGTTGGGGATCGCAAGCAGCAGGCCGAGCACGGCGATTGCCGCCCGCGCTGCCCATTTCTTCAACGTGATTGGTCTCATGATCTGTTCGCCTTCGGGTGGGGGGGAATTGCCGCCCCGTGTGGTGGCCTTCCGATCTTGGGAGGCCACCACACGGAGGCGGGGAGGCGCAGCGTCAGGAGGGGAGGTTCCAACGCTGGTTGTTACCGCCGTTGCAGTCCCAGATCTCCAGCTGGGTTCCGTCAGTGGTGCTGGCGTTGGGGACGTCGAGGCACCGGTTGGACTGGGGGTTGACCAGGGCTTTGGTGCCGGAGTTGTAGGTCCATTTCTGGTTGTTGCCGCCGTTGCAGTCCCACAGCTCTATGAGCGTGCCGTTGGCGGTGCCCCCGTTGCCGGTGACCTCCACGCACTTGCCGAGCATTTGGAGGGTGCCGTCAGCGGCGACGGTGATCTGCTGTGCGGTGGAGTTGTTGCACGACCAGATCTGGATCTTGTTGCCGTTGGTGTTCGAACCGGTGTTGTCGTCCAGGCATTTGCCGGCGTTGTCGGAGGTGACGAGGCCGGTGCGGGTGGCCGGAGGCCCGGGTGGTTTGGTGCCGCCGTCTCCGTTGTAGGAGGGGGGTACGGAGGATGCCGCGGTGGCCCAGTTGGTGTTGGCGGTGGTGCCCAGCGTCAGGTTGAGGGTGCCGCCGCCGGTGGCGAAGGTGGGGGGAGGTAGGCGTTGTTCCAGGTGGTGCCGTTGAGGGTGGCGGATTGGATGTAGGGGGCGTTGTCGGCGGCGGCGGGGGCGTTGACGAGGATGTGGTTGCCGTTGCCGAGGGTGATGTCGGTGGTGGTGAACAGGGGGCTGCCCAGGGCGAGGTCGGCGGTGCCGGGGGTTTCGGGGTAGAAGCCCATGGCGGAGAAGACGTACCAGGCGCTCATGGTGCCCAGGTCGTCGTTGCCGACGCCCCAGTTGGCGGGGTTGTTGGGCCAGAGTTGGTCTTGGACCTGGCGGACGATCTTCTGGGTCTTCCAGGGCTGGCCGATGTAGTCGTATTCCCAGGGCAGTTCGATGGAGGGTTCGTTGCCGAGGTCGGCGTGGGAGCCGCCGGAGCCGTTGAACTGCGACAGGACGTTGTCGAGGTAGTTGGCGTATTTGGTGTTGCCGCCCATGGCGTCGGCAAGTCCGCGGATGTTGTGCGGGACCGCGCCGGTGTACTGCCAGGAGGTGCCTTCGACGAACTGGTCGCTGCTGGTGGCGTTGAACCCGGAGCGCCACGAGCCGTTCGCGAGTTTGGGCTGCATGAAGCTGCTGGAGGTGTTGAAGACGTTGCGCCAGTCCTGTGCGCGGTTGGCGAACTGCGACTTGGTGGTGGTGTCGCCCAGTGCGCCGGCGAAGGCGGAGGTGGCGAAGTCCTGCGCGCTGTATTCGAGCAGTGTGGCGACCGAGCCGTAGAAGTCGCGGGGGTAGGTGCCGTCGGAGGGGAGGTAGCCGTACTTGGTCTGCAGGTCCAGGCCCATCCGGATGGGGTTGGAGGTGGTGCCCTGCTTGACCATGTCGGCCTTGGCGGTGGCGGTGTCGAAGTTGCGGGCGCCGAAGGCGTAGTAGTCCGCGACGATCGCGGGTCCCGGGTCGCCGTTCATGACCTGGGTCTCGGCGGAGTTCAGCGACCACTTGGGGAAGAATCCGGCTTGCGCGTAGTCGTTGACGAGTGATTGGGCGCTGTCGGAGGCCTGCTGGGGGGCGACGAGTGCTTCGAGTTGGGCTTGGGTGCGGTAGATGTCCCAGCCGGAGTAGGTGCCGTACTGGGCTTTCTGGTTGCCGGAGACGGTGTGGATCTGGTGGTCGAAGCCCCAGTATCGGCCGTCGGAGTCGCTGAGCAGGTTCGGGTGCAGCAGCGAGTGGTAGAGCGAGGTGTAGAAGACCTTCTGCTGGTCGGCGGTGCCGCCGCTGATCGCGATCCTGCCGAGGACGTTGTTCCACGCGTTGTGCGCGGCGGTGCGGGTGCCGTCGAAGTTCCAACCGCTGTTCTCGGCTGCCCGGTTGGCGGTGGCACCGGCGATGGAGACGTAGGACAGGCCGACCTTGGCCTGCACGACGCGGTTGCCGGTGGTGTTGAAGGTGACCGAGTCGCCGCCGTTGAACGTCCCGTTGCCGGTCATCGGCTGGTCGAAGACCATGTCGAAGTACGCGGTGTAGGACGGCGCGGAGGCGCAGAAGAGGCCGGCGTCCACCGAACCGCTGACCTCGGTGCTGCTGACCTTGGTGAAGTGCAGGTTGGTGGCCTTGTCCGCGTTGAGTTTGAACAGGAGGTTGGCCTGGGTGGTGGCGGGGAAGGTGAAGCGGGCCATGCCGGAGCGGGCGGTGGCGGTCAGTTCGGTGTTGACGCCGTTGGCGAGGTTCACCTGGTAGGAGCCGGCGGTTGCGGTCTCCTGGTTGTGGTTGAAGGCGATGGTTGCGTTGCCGTCGATGGCGCCGGTGGTGGGCAGGATGGGGATGTCGCCCATCGCGCCGCAGCCGGGGCCGGAGATGTGGTTGAGACTGAACCCTGTGACAACGTTGTCGGAGTAGGCGTAGTCACCGCCGGGTGGGCGCGAGGGAGTGTCCGGGCTCCACGAGACCATCCCGAACGGGGTGTCCGCACCGGGGAAGGTGTTGCCCCCGTTCGACGTCCCCAGCAGCGGGTTGACCAGCGAGGCAGGGTCGGTCACCACGGCCGGTGCGGCCGCGTGCGCGGCGGTGGTCGGGGCGGCAAGACCCAGGACGATCAGGCAGGTCGCGAGAGGAATACGCCATCGTTTCATCGTTTGCGGCTCCAGATAGGGACAGCCACGGCTGTCACCGGACCGGTGGGGGGTCGGATCCCGCACAGCAAAGGGCAGCCCCTCCGCACCTGTCAACGCAAACGACCGAAATAGCGAACAGGACTCAACAGACATCGGAGGAAAGGTGTTTGAACGTGACGGCACAGCCGAGGAGGGGCCGCACCTGGCGCCGGGGACCCGCGCGCGGCCGGCCCCGCACCACTCGATCGGCGCGTGACCCCAGGTCAGGTGGATGCTGAACGGCGGAACGGCAACGAGTGGTGCCGAGCGGAAATGCCGATGTGTACCGTCGCGCCGGGACCATGGGAGCGCGCTCACGCAGGGTTACGGCCAACGGTTGGCGGTCCAGCAGTCCGACCATATGTCCAGACCATTGACGCGGGCAGGGTCGCTGGCTAGCTTCTGAGAGCGCTCTCCTCTGTCGTCAGTGCGCCCCACCGCAACCGGTTGGATAGTGAGGGAGTTCCCGTGCCTGCCGCTCGCATGCCATACCCCCGGACGACAACGTTGTCAGCGTTGGTCGCCCATCTGGACCGGCTGGCCGTTGTCGAGGCCGGCCGCGCGATTGCGCCGCGCGGAGGGGTGCCACAGGGCTGTTCGGATCTGTTGTCTTGTTAGAAGTCTTGACCGACAAACGAACACGACAACACACTGTGCGGCAATTCCTCTCAGTGAAAGGGTGTCAGCTATGACACGACTATGGAGACTTGCGCCCTTGTGGGTGCTGGCGCTCCTTGCTGCGGTCCTGGCGGTCAGCAGTGTCCCGGCGCAGGCCGCGACCACCACGATCACCGTGGACGGCAGCCAGAGCGGGCGTACGTTCGACGGGATCGGTGCGATCAGCGGTGGTGGTGGGAACTCCCGGCTGTTGACGGACTACCCGGCGGCCCAGCAGTCGCAGATCCTGGACTACATGTTCAAGCCCGGTTACGGGGCGAACCTTCAGCTGCTGAAGCTGGAGATCGGCGGCGACGCGAACTCCACCGACGGCTCGGAGCCGTCGATCGAGCACGCGCGCGGCACGATCAACTGCAATGCCGGGTACGAGTTCTGGCTCGGTGAGCAGGCCGTGGCGCGCAACCCCAACATCGGGCTTTACGGTCTGGCGTGGGCCGCGCCGGGGTGGATCAACGGTGGTTTCTGGTCGACCGACACGATCAACTATCTGATCTCCTGGCTGGACTGTGCCAAGCAGCACAACCTCAACATCAAGTACCTCGGTGGCTGGAACGAGCGCGGCCACGACGCGAACTGGTTCGTGCAGTTGCGCTCCGCGCTCAACTCGCACGGCTACAACAGTGTGCAGCTGGTCGCGGACGACTCCGGGTGGGGCGTGGCCGACGACATGGCCAACAACTCCGCCTTCAACAACGCGGTGTCGATCATCGGCGCGCACTACTCCTGCAACGGCGGCGACGGCGGCGACGCCAAGAGCTGCTCCAGCACCACCGCGGCCAAGAACAACGGCAAGCCGCTGTGGGACTCCGAGAACGGCTCGCAGGACATGAACACCGGCGCTCCGGCGCTGATCAGGTCCATCACCCGCGGCTACATCGACGCGAAGATGGTCAGTTACTTCAACTGGCCGCTGATCGCGGCGATCTATCCGAACCTGCCCTACAACACCGTGGGTCTGGCAACCGCCGGATCGCCGTGGTCGGGCAACTACACAATCGGTGCCAGTACCTGGGCGACCGCGCAGGTCACCCAGTTCACCCAGCCGGGCTGGAAGTTCATCGACTCGGCCTCGGGCTACCTGGGTGGCAGCGAGAACAACGGCACCTACGTCACGGTGAAGTCCAACACCTCCTCGGACTACTCCACGATCCTGGAGACCACGACCTCGACGGGGACGCAGACGGCGAACTTCCACGTTCAGGGCGGCCTGTCCACGGGCACGGTCCATGTGTGGGCGACCAACGTCAACAACCCGAGCAACGCGACATCGTTCATCCACACCCAGGACATCACGCCGAACAACGGCTCGTACTCGCTGACCATGCAGCCCGGTTACGTCTACACCGTCACCACGGTGGCCGGCGGCGGCAAGGGCACCGCGACCGCGCCGGCCGCGCACGCGCTGGCGCTGCCGTACTCCGACAACTTCGACAACGTTGCCACCAATGGTGAGGCGAAGTACCTGTCCGACATGCAGGGCTCCTTCGAGGTCCAGCCCTGCACCGGCCGCACCGGCAAGTGCGTGCAGCAGATGGCGCCGGTCAAGCCGATCGAGTGGCAGGACGACTCCGACTCCTACGCGCTGATCGGTGATCCGACCTGGGCGAACTACACCGTCAGTTCGGACGTGCTGCTGCGCAGTGCCGGCACCACGGAACTGCTGGGCCGGGCCAACACCCAGCAGCGCCCGCAGTCGCACATGAACGCGTACTACCTGCGCATCCGCGACACCGGGCAGTGGTGGATCGAGAAGATGTACACCGACGGCTCGAACCACACCCTGGCCACCGGCACCACCACCGCGCTGGGCACCGGCACCTGGCACAACCTGTCCTTCACCTTCCAGGGCAGCCAGATCAGCGCCAAGCTCGACGGCAACCAGTTCGGCTCGGTGACCGACACGTCGTTCTCCAGCGGGCAGGCAGGCCTGGGCATCCAGGGCTACCGGACCGACCAGTTCGACAACCTCACCATCACCCCCGGCACCGGCGGTGGTACCGGGGGCACCCCGGGCGGCACCGGTGCGGTGGTGTCGGCCAACGGCGGCAAGTGCCTGGACGACAACACCGGTTCGACCACCAACGGCAACAAGATCCAGATCTGGACCTGCAACAACTCCGCAGCCCAGCAGGTCACCGTCGGAAGCGACGGCACCCTCCAGCTTCTCGGCAAGTGCGTGGAGGTCACCGGCAACGGCGGGACCGCCAACGGCACCCTGATCGAGCTGTGGGACTGCAACGGCGGCAACAACCAGAAGTGGACCTACACGGCATCGACCGGTGCCCTGGTCAACCCGCAGTCCGGCCGCTGCCTCGACGTACCGGGCGCCAGCACCACCGACGGCACCCAGTTGGAGATCTGGGACTGCAACACCGGCGCCAACCAGCGCTGGACCGTCCCCACATCCTGACCCCTGCCCCAACCGAACCGGGCGGGCGCGCATCGCGCCGCGCCCGCCCGGGTCCTCGTCTTGCGCCCAGCCGGAGATCTCGACCTGCGACCGCGGCGCCAGCCGGTGCTGGCCACCCCGTGACGTGCCGTCCCTGCCTGTCGGACACCGTTTGCCAGAAGAAAGGTACGACCTCATGAGACACGGCCGATCCCATCGCGCCCTGGCCCGCTCGCTGATCACCGCGGGGCTGGCCTGCGCCCTGACGGTGCCGACGTACGCCCTCACTCTCGCACCCACCGCGACGGCCGCCGAGACGCCCGCGTTCACCACCTCCTTCGAGTCGGGCCAGCCGCAGCCGACCTGGGCCAGCACCGTCGAGGTCAACCCCAACGGAACCAACCGCACGTCCGGGATATCCGGCGGGATGGCCACCACCGTGAACTCCGGCCCGGCCTCCGGCCCGGACATCAAGCCGAACGTCGGCTTCACCGGCCTCAAGGCGCTCCAGTACTCGGGCACGCATACATCGGGCGGCGGCGTGTGGGCCTGGGACAAGCTCTACAACGTCAACATCCCGGTCACCTCGAACCTCCAGCTCTCCTACGAGATCTTCCCCGAGCTGACCCGCAACGACCTGAACTACCCGAGTACGTACGCCGCGGTCGACCTGCACTTCACCGACGGCACCTACCTCAGTGAGCTCTCAGGGCCGGCGCTGGACCAGAACGGGGTGAACCTCAGCCCGAAGGCGCAAGGCACCGGCAAGATCCTGTACGCCAACCAGTGGAACCGGGTGGCCTCGACCGTCGGCCAGGTGGCCGCGGGCAAGACCATCGACCGCATCCTGCTCGGCTACGACGACACGCAGGGCACCGCCAACACCACGCAGTTCAAGGGCTGGGTCGACGACATCACGCTGGGCGCGGCCACGCCGAACACCTCGCCGAGCTTCGCCCAGCACGTCGACACCCGGCGCGGCACCAACGCCTCCGGGTCGTTCTCGCGCGGCAACAACCTGCCGCTGACCGCGGTGCCGAACGGCTTCAACTTCTACACCCCGGTCACCGACGCCGGTTCGTCGTCGTGGGAGTACAACTACGCGTCGCAGAACAACGGCGACAATCTGCCGACGCTCCAGGCGCTGGGCATCAGCCACGAACCGAGCCCGTGGATGGGCGACCGCGACCTGTTCCAGGTCCTGCCGTCCGCGGCCACCGGAACCCCGGACCTGAACAGGAGCAACCGCGCGCTGGCGTTCTCGCACGCAGACGAGACCGCCCAACCCCACTACTACGGCGTGACGTTCAAGAACGGCATCAAGGCGGAGATCGCGCCGGCCGACCATTCCGCGGAGTTCCGCTTCACCTTCACCGGGAGCAGCGGGAACCTGCTGTTCGACAACACCAGCAACGACGGCGGCCTGACGCTGAACTCCGGCGGAACTCTGGACGGCTACTCCGACACCTCGATCGGCAACGGCGCCGGGGCCACCCGGATGTACGTGCACGCCGAGTTCGACCGCACCCCGACCACCGCGACGAAGGTGACAGGGCAGGGCCGTGACAACGTCACCGGCTACGCGAAGTTCGACACCTCGTCGAACAAGACGGTCACGATGCGGATCGCCACGTCCTTCATCAGCCTGGACCAGGCGAAGAAGAACCTGTCGCTGGAGATCCCGTCCGGTACCTCTTTCGACACCATCAAGAACGCCGCCGAGCAGCAGTGGAACGCCAAGCTCGGCAAGGTCGAGGTCCAGGGCGCCGGCGACGACCAGCTCACCACGCTGTACTCGGACCTGTACCGGATGAACCTCTACCCGAACTCCGGCTACGGGAACACCGGCACCGCGGCCGCCCCGGTCTACAAGTACGCGAGCCCCTTCTCGGCGGCGACCGGTTCCAGCACCTCGACCCAGACCGGCGCGAATATCGTCAGTGGCAAGGTCTACGTCAACAACGGCTTCTGGGACACCTACCGCACCGAGTGGCCGGCCTACTCGCTGCTGGAGTCCGACACCGCGGGCCGGTTGGCTGACGGCTTCGTCCAGCAGTACAAGGACGGCGGCTGGACCACCCGCTGGTCCTCGCCCGGCTACGCCGACCAGATGACCGGCACCAGCTCGGACATCGCGTTCGCCGACGCCTACGCCAAGGGCGTCAGCTTCGATGCCAAGGCCGCCTACGACGCGGCAGTGAAGAACGCCACCGTGGTGCCCACATCGGCCGGCGTCGGCCGCAAGGGCCTGGACACCTCGGAGTTCACCGGCTTCACCAACACCAGCCAGGGCGGCAGCATCTCCTGGTCGCTCGACGGCTACATCAACGACTACGGCATCGGCACCATGGCCGCCAAGCTCGCCGCCGATCCCGGCACGTCGGCCACCGACCGCAAGAAGTATCAGGACGAGTCCGCGTACTTCCTCGGCCGGGCCCGCAACTACACCACCGTGTTCAACAAGAACGTCGGCTTCTTCGAGGGCCGCACGTCAAGCGGCGCCTGGCGGGTGTCCGACAGCAGCTTCGACCCCAAGCAGTGGGGCAACGAGTACACCGAGACCAACGCCTGGAACTACGCCTTCACCGTGCCGCAGGACCCCAACGGGCTCCAGTCGCTGTACGGCGGCAGGGCCGGCCTCGAAGCCAAGCTCGACACGTTCTTCAACACCCCCGAGACCGCGGTCGGCGACACCGGCGGTTACGGCGGCACCATCCACGAGATGATCGAGGCGCGCGACGTCCGCATCGGCGAACTGGGCATGAGCAACCAGCCCTCCTTCGGCATCCCCTACGCCTACGACTACGCCGGGGCCCCCTCCAAGACGCAGGCCATCGTCCGGCAGATCCAGCAGCGCCTGTTCACCGGCAGCTCCATCGGCCAGGGCTACCCCGGTGACGAGGACAACGGCGCCACCTCCACCTGGCAGATCTTCAGCGCGCTCGGCTTCTACCCCCTCCAGGTCGGCAGCGACAACTACGTCATCGGCTCGCCGCTGTTCACCAGGGCCACCGTCCACCTCGACAACGGTCACGACATCGTCGTCAACGCCCCGAACAACAGCCGCGACAACGTCTACGTCCAGTCCCTCAAGGTCAACGGACAGGACTGGAACAAGGCGTACCTGACCGGTGCGCAGCTGACCGCGGGCGCCACGCTGGACTTCACCATGGGCGCCCAGCCGTCGAGTTGGGCCGCGGCCGACACCACCCTGCCCGACCAGCTCACCGCAGCCGGCCAGGCGCCGCAGCCGCTCGGCGACACCACCGGCTCGGGCCGCGGCAGCGCCGGCGCCGGCGCCTCGGACGGCACCAACGTGTCGGGCCTGTTCGACGACACGTCCAACAGCCGGGTGACCTTCGCCGGCGCGACGCCGACCGTCACGTACTCCTACAGCGGCGGCACGAGGCAGCAGGCCACCTTCTACACGCTCACCTCCGCCACCAGCGCCGCCCAGGACCCGAGGAGCTGGACGCTCCAGGGCTCCACCGACGGCACCACCTGGAGCACGGTGGACAGCAGGACCAACGAGTCCTTCCCGAACCGGCTGCAGACCCGGCCGTTCAAGATCACGTCCCCCGGCTCCTACTCGTCCTACCGGCTGGCCGTATCCGCGGACAACGGCGACAGCCGTGCCGCACTGGCCGAGATCGAACTCCTCGCCACCGGCAGCCAGGCCCCCGGCGGATCGGGCGGCGCCACCGGCGGCACCGGTCCCGTCGTGTCGGCGAACGGCGGCAAGTGCCTGGACGACAACACCGGTTCGGCCACCAACGGCAACAAGATCCAGATCTGGACCTGCAACAACTCGGCGGCCCAGCAGGTCACCGCCGGCAGCGACGGCACCCTCCAGGTCTTCGGCAAGTGTGTGGAGGTCACCGGCAACGGCGGGACCGCCAACGGCACCCTGATCGAGCTGTGGGACTGCAACGGCGGCAACAACCAGAAGTGGACCTATACGGCATCGACCGGTGCCCTGGTCAACCGCAGTCCGGCCGCTGCCTCGACGTACCGGGCGCCAGCACCACCGACGGCACCCAGCTGGAGATCTGGGACTGCAACGGCGGCAACAACCAGCGATGGACGATACCCGGTTCATAAGCCCCACCCCGCAGGGCCCGCCGGTCGCTCCGGTGGGCCCTGCCCCTGAGGAAGGAGGCACTGTGAAGAGAGTGATGGCGACTTTCGTGACGGCGCTGCTGGCTGCCGGCGGACTGGCGTGGGGAGCCGGCACGCCCGCCGAAGCCCGTACGACCACGCACGTACGGCTCATGCCACTGGGCGCGTCGATCACCGAAGGCTACGGAAGCTCCACGGGCAACGGCTACCGCGGGCCGCTGTTCACCTCGCTCGCGGCGGAGGGCTACACACCTGACTTCGTCGGGAACCTGCGCAACGGCACCATGCCCGACCCCGACCACGAAGGACACTCGGGCTGGCGTATCGACCAGATCGCCGGGATCACGGACGCGACGCTCGCCCGCTGGAAGCCCAACGTCGTGACCCTGCAGATCGGGACGAACGACCTGGCGCAGAGCTACCAGGTGCCGACGATCTCCAGCCGCCTCGACGCGCTGATCGACCGGATCCTCGCCGACGATCCCGGCGTGACCGTGCTGGTGAGCCCGCTGCTCCCCAGCACCGATCCGACCATCCAGGCCAACAGGGCGGAGTACGACCGGCAGGTCCCGCTGATCGTGCAGGCCAAGAAGGCCGCCGGCAAGCACGTGGGATTCGTCGACTCCGGCGCGGTGAAGGCCTCCGACCTGTACGACGACCGGCACCCCGGTGACGCCGGCTACAAGAAACTGGCGGACGCCTTCAACACCGCCCTGCTCGCGGCGGACGACGCCGGCTGGATCAAGCCCCCGGTGCCGAACGGCGGCCCGGTCAGGGCGGGCGTCGGCGCGTCCGGCAAGTGCATGGATGTCAACGGTGCCAACAGCGCCAACGGCACCGCCGTGCAGCTGTGGAGCTGCAACGCAGGCGACGCGCAGTGGTGGACCCTGCGCGCCGACGGCACTCTGCGGGCCCTGGGCAAGTGCCTGGACGCGACCGGGTTCGGCACGGCAAACGGTACGAAGCTGGAGTTGTGGGACTGCAACGGCGGCGCCAACCAGCAGTGGCAGGTGTCGGGCGGCGGATACCGCAATCCGTTGTCGGGCCGCTGCCTTGACGACCCCGGCTTCTCCACCGCCGACGGCACCCGACTGGACCTGTGGGACTGCAACGGCGGCATCAACCAGCAGTGGACGGCACTGCCGGCCGTGCCGTAGGCACCACCGCCGCGGGGCCGGCCCGGCCCCGCGGCTCCACCAGGCGGAATTCCGCGCCCTATCGGAACGGGACGACGACACCACAGGAGGCAGGCACTCATGCCGAGGAACACCGCGCGGCCCCGCAGTGGGCTGCGGCGCATCGTGACCGGGCTGCTGCTCGTGGCCGCGGCCCTGCTGGCACCGCTGCCCGCCGCCCACGCGGCGCCGGTGAGCACGTTCGCCCCTGGCACGGCGTGGAACGACCAGAACGGCAACCCGTTGCAGATGCACGGTCTGGGGATCGTGAAGTCCGGCAGCACCTGGTACGCCTTCGGGGAGGACAAGAACACCGAGAACTCCTCTGACACCTCGTTCCGCTCGATCCCCTGCTTCACCTCGACCGACCTGCGCACCTGGACCTACCAGAGCAGCGCGCTGCCCCGGCAGGCGAGCGGCGACCTCGGCCTGAACCGCATCGTCGAGCGGCCCAAGGTGCTCTACAACGCGTCGACCCGCACGTACGTGATGTACGCGCACATCGACGACCCGGCCTACTCCGAGGCGAAGGTGGGCGTCGCCACCAGCTCCACACCGTGCGGCCCGTACACCTACCGCGGCAGCTTCCGGCCACTGGGCAACCAGAGCCGTGACGAGAGCCTCTTCCAGGACACCGACGGCACCGCCTACCTGCTGACCGAGGACCGCGGGCACAGCACGACACACATCGAGCGCCTGTCCTCGGACTACCTGTCGGTGGCCGCGGACGTCGCCGACGTGGCGGGTTACGAAGCCCCGGCGATGATGAAGTCCGGCGGGCGCTACTTCATCCTCGGCTCCAGCCTGACCGGCTGGAACACCAACGACAACATGTACGCCAGCGCCACCTCGCTGAGCGGGCCATGGAGCGCGTACAACACCTTCGCGCCCGCCGGCACCTCGACGTACAACACCCAGACCGCGAACATCATCCAGGTCAGCGGCAGCGCCGGGACCACCTGGATCTACGCAGGCGACCGCTGGAACCCGTCCGACCTGGCGTCCTCCCAGCTCATCTGGCTGCCGATCAGCGTCTCGGGCAGCACACTGAATATCGGCTGGCTCACCTCCTGGTCGCTGGACGTCTCCGCGGGCACCTGGACCGCGAACTCCTCCGTACCCAGCGCCGCCGACCACGTCCTGACCAGCGCGAGCGACGGACAGGCGATCGACGTCAACGGCGCCTCCACCAGCGACGGCGCCGCGGCGATCCAGTGGCCCACCACCGGCGGCACCAACCAGACCTGGAACCTGCGCCGCGCCTACGGCAACATCTTCAGCCTCGTCAGCGCCAACAGCGGGAAGTGCCTCGACGTGTCCGGCGCCTCCAGCAGCCCCGGCGCGGCCCTTGTCCAGTGGCCGTGCACGGGCGCGGCCAACCAGCTGTGGGCCTTCGACGCTGTCGGCGGCTACACGTCCGCGTCCAACACGTCCTACGTCCTCAGGAGCCTGGGCAGCGGCCTGGTGGCCGACGTGCCGAACAACTCCACCACGGCGGGCACGGCCCTGGGCCAGTGGAACAGCAACGGCGGCTCGAACCAGGTCTGGCACGTCGCCTGACCCCGGCACTCCCCGTACCCCCCGCAACCGCATGGCCCGCACGCAAGTGTCCATCCCCCCACACCAGGAGGCGTCGTGCTCATCGCACGGAAAACACTGACGTCGTTCCTCGTCGCGGCTCTCGCCGCGGCGGGACTCACCGTACTCGCCACCGCACCCGCCGACGCGGCGGTGCCCGACACGATCCCGCTGACGTACACCAACCACTCCGGTCGCAGCGAGCAGATCTGGATCTACGACCTGGGCACCCAGCTCTCCAGCGGCCGGCAGGGCTGGGCCGACGCGAACGGCACCTTCCACGCCTGGCCGGCGGGTGGCAACCCGCCGACCCCGGCGCCGGACGCCTCGATCGCCGGCCCGGCGAACGGACAGTCC
Source organism: Streptomyces sp. NPDC049040 (assembly GCF_043197715.1). Lineage (NCBI taxonomy): Bacteria > Bacillati > Actinomycetota > Actinomycetes > Kitasatosporales > Streptomycetaceae > Streptomyces > Streptomyces sp. NPDC049040. The sequence goes on along the minus strand of NZ_JBICTO010000004.1, from coordinate 342,943 downwards.
GCCACCATCAGGATCCCGAAGTTCTCCGGCCGCATCTACTTCTCCTTCGGCCAGAAGCTGGACTTCCGGCTGACCACCGGCGGTCTGGTGCAGCCCGCGGTGCAGAACCCGTCCGACCCGAACCACAACATCCTGTTCGACTGGACCGAGTACACCCTCAACGACTCCGGGCTGTGGATCAACAGCACGCAGGTCGACATGTTCTCGGTGCCGTACACCGTGGGTGTCTCCGGTTCGAGCGGCACCAGGACCACCGGCACACTGAAGTCCGGCGGCTACAACGCCTTCTTCAACTCCCTGCAGAACCAGCCCGGCGGGTGGGCGGGCCTCATCCAGAAGCGTTCCGACGGCACGATCCTGCGCGCCGTGAACCCCGGCCACGGCATCGAGTCCGGCGCCCTGCCGGCCGGCGTGATGGACGACTACGTCAACCGGGTGTGGTCGAAGTACAGCAGCTCGACGCTGACGGTCACACCCTTCACCGACCAGCCGAACACCAAGTACTACGGGCGGGTCTCCGGCAACGTCATGAACTTCACCAACGCCTCGGGAGCGGTCGTCACCAGCTTCCAGAAGCCCGACTCCGACAGCATCTTCGGCTGCTACAAGCTGCTGGACGCCCCGAACGACCTGGTCCGCGGGCCGATCTCCCGCACCCTGTGCGCCGGTTTCAACCGCACCACACTGCTGACCAACCCCAATCAGCCCGACTCCTCCGCCGCCGGCTTCTACCAGGACGCGGACACCAACTACTACGCCAGGTACCTGCACGCGCAGATGGCCGACGGCAACGCCTACGCCTTCGCCTTCGACGACGTCGGCAACCACGAGTCGCTGGTACACGACGACAACCCGCAGCAGGCGTCCATCACCCTCGACCCGCTGAGCGGGGGCGGGGGGACGCCCCCCTCCGGGCCTGTCGACACCTCGGCCTGGTACAAGCTGGTGGCCGCCCACTCGGGCAAGTGCGTGGACGCCTCCGGTGCAGGGACGGCCAACGGCACCCCGCTGCTCCAGTGGACCTGCGGCGGTCAGGCCAACCAGCAGTGGCAGTTCAGCCCCACCGACAGCGGCTACTACACGATCACCAACCGCAACTCCGCCGCCGACAACCAGGTCATCGACGATCCGGCGAGCTCCGGCGCCGACGGCACCGCCCTGGACACCTGGACCCGGGACGGGGGCGCCAACCAGCAATGGCAGCCGGTGGCCCAGTCCGACGGCCGCTACCACTTCGTCTCCCGGGCCAGCGGCAAGTGCCTGGACATCACCGGCGCCTCCGCGGCTGACGGAACCCTCGTAGAGCAGTGGGCCTGCAACGGCGGCTCCAACCAGTCCTTCCAACTCGCCGCCGGCTGAGCGCCCTCAGCACCAGCGCCCAGCGTAAGGGGACTACCCGTGCAACTCCCTGTTGCAGCCGCCCTGCTGCGGACTCCGGTCCGGCGGTTCACATACCGGCTCGGCGCCGTGCCCGCGTCCCTCCCCGTACGAGGCGCATGAGGTCGACCTCCGGCGTGAACGCCATGCGGGCGGCCGCGCCGTAACCGACCACAAGGCCGTCCCAGTCGCCCCGTTCCGTGGGCTGCCGCCACAGCCGGTGGCGACAGCCGAGGGGCATCAGGGCGGTCACCTGATCTCCCATCCCCCCCCGCACGCCTCGGGTGTGATCACCGCACACCGGTTCTCCTGACCGGTGTGCGGCATGCCCGGTTCGTGACTTCTCGACAGGTGGAAACTCATGAGACAACTCTTCCGACGGGTGGCGGCTTTGGCTGCTGCGGCCGGGATCGCCTTCGCGGGACCAGCCGTCGCGCACGCCGCTGCCTCTCCCCAGGCGGCGACGGGCAGCCGGGCGACGAGCACGCCCGCGTCCTGCGCCAAGCCGCTGTATCCGGGCAGCCCGGTCTGCTATGCGCTGATCCGCACGGATGTGCGCGCCGTGCACGACAACGCGCTCGCCCCACTCGCGACCCCCTCCGGCTACGGTCCGGCGGACCTGCAACGCGCCTACAACCTCGTCTCGGCCGCCGCTTCCAACGGAGGCTCCGCGACGGTGGCCGTCGCGGAGCTGGCGGACAACCCGAACCTCGAGTCGGACCTGGCCACCTACCGTGCGCAGTACGGCTTACCGGCCTGTACCACCGCCAACGGCTGCTTCCGCAAGGTCAACGGCAGCGGCCAGCAGGGCAACTATCCGGCGCCTGACGCCGGTTGGGGTGTCGAGACGTCGCTCGACATCGACATGATCTCGGCGATCTGCCCGCTGTGCCACATCCTGGTCGTCGAGTCCGGCAACCTGGACACGGCGCAGAACACCGCTGTCTCGCTCGGCGCGCACTTCATCTCCAACAGCTGGGGGACCGGTGACAGCGCCGGCAACGCGGACTCCTACTACAACCACCCAGGCGTGGTCGACGTCGCCAGTTCCGGCGACGACGGCTACGGGACGAGCTTCCCGGCCACCTCCCGGTATGTCATAGCGGCCGGCGGCACTACGCTGCGGCAGAGCTCCGGTACCGCGCGCGGCTGGTCGGAGACGGCGTGGTCCGGCGCGGGTTCCGGCTGCTCCTCCTACGAGGCCAAGCCGTCCTGGCAGCACGACACCGGCTGCGGCGGGCGCAGCGTCTCCGACGTCTCGGCCGTCGCCGACCCCGGCACGGGGGTCGCGGTCTACGACACCTACGGGCAGGGCGGCTGGTTCGTCGTCGGCGGCACCAGCGCCTCGTCTCCGATCATCGCCTCGGTCTACGCCCTGGCCGGAGCCCCCGCCGACCCTGCCGCCTCGGTCCTGTACGCGCACTCCGGAAGCCTCAACGACATCACATCGGGCTCCAACGGCTCGTGCAGCGCGTCCTACCTGTGCCATGCGGGCCCGGGCTACGACGGCCCGACCGGCCTGGGAACACCCAACGGCCTGGGGGCCTTCACCGGTGCCGGCAGCGGTTCGTCCGGCGGGACCGGCCCGGTGACCTCGGGGGTGGCGGGCAAGTGCCTGGACGACTTCGCGGGCTCCTCGGCGAACGGCACCAAGGCTGACCTGTGGGACTGCAACGGCACCCCGGCCCAGCAGTGGACCAGCAGCGGCAGCACCTTGACCATCAACGGCAAGTGCCTGGACATCACCGGTGCCGGTACGGCGAACGGTTCGCTGGTGGAGCTGTGGGACTGCAACGGCGGCGGCAACCAGGTCTGGCAGCCGGGCCCCGACAACAGCCTGGTCAACCCCGCCTCCGGCAGGTGCCTGGACGACCCGGGTTTCAGTACCACCAACGGCACCCAACTCGACATCTGGGACTGCAACGGCGGCGCGAACCAGCGGTGGACGCACTGACGGCTCCTCGACCCCGGGCGGGGCAGGCGCTTTCCTCCACGCGCCTGCCCCGCCCGGCCCGGCCTGCGGTATCGCCGTGGGCGATGCCCGGTGGGCACCCGACGAAGGGGCCGACCAGCGGTTCCCACTGCACTTCCCGTATGCGGCACCCTGCAACGGCGCGGCCAACCAGCAGTGGACCGGCGGCAACGGCACCCCGGCCACGCACGCCGGTCCGATCGTGGCAGGGGTCTCGTCCACGCTGTGCGTGGACGACAACTCCGGCAGCGCCGCAGACGGCACCGCGATCCAGCTCTGGGGGTGCAACGGGACAGCCGCCCAGCAGTGGACCGTCGCGGCCGGCAGCACCCTGCGAGTGCTCGGCAAGTGCATGGACGTCACCGGCGCAGGCATTGCGGACGGCACCAAGGTGGAGCTCTACACCTGCAACGGCGGCAGCAACCAGCGGTGGAACCTGCCCTGACCACCCGCGCCCGGGAGGCGGCCGCCCCTCTCCCCGGCAGCGTCCGCCCGACGGGCCGACCGGGGGCAACGGACGCTGCCCCGCCGATGCCGGTGGCTCGCCCGACGGGTGCTCGGCGAGTCGTCACACCGCTCTACCGACCGACCTGATCAGCCCCCACCACAGAAGAGGACTGGCATGAAGAGATTCACGATCGGACTCGCGGCCGCGCTGACGGCCGCGCTGGGCGCGGGCGCCGCACTGCCGGCCGCGGCGAGCACAGGAACGGCGCGGCCGGCCCCCGTCGGCCGGATCAGCGCCGCCGCCACCGCGGGCAGCCCGGTGACCTCCGGCATCGCCGGCAAGTGCCTGGACGTCAACACCGGCAGCAGCGCCAACGGCACCGCGGTGCAGATCTGGTCCTGCAACGGAAGCGACGCCCAGAACTGGACGGCAGCGTCCGACGGCACACTCGACGCGCTCGGCAAATGCCTGGACGCCACCGGCGCGGGCACGGCCAACGGCACCCTGATCGAGATCTGGGACTGCAACGGCGGCGCCAACCAGCAGTGGCAGCCGTACAACGGCGGCTACCGCAACCCCGCCTCCGGCCGCTGCCTCGACGACCCCGGCGCCTCCACCACCGACGGCACCCAACTCGTGCTGTGGGACTGCAACGGCGGCGCCAACCAGCAATGGACCCTCAACGGCGGCACCACGCCGCCGACAGGGAACTGCCCGGTCCAGTCCGACACACCCGACTTCGGCCCGAACGTGCACATCTACGACCCGTCCATGTCGGCCGCCACCATCCAGTCGCAGCTCGACGCCCAGTTCAACCAGCAGAAGGACACCAACACCGCGCAGTTCAGCAACAACCGGGTGGCGCAGCTCTTCAAGCCGGGCACGTACAACGTGAACGACAACGTCGGCTTCTACACCTCGGTGGCCGGCCTCGGCCAGAACCCCGACGACGTCACGTTCAACGGCAACATCACCGTGGACGCCTTCAACGCCTCCGACGCCGGCAACGCCACGCAGAACTTCTGGCGATCCGCGGAGAACCTGGCCATCAATCCCGGCGGCGGCAGCGACCGCTGGGCCGTCGCCCAGGCCGCGCCCTTCCGCCGGATCGACGTGCACGGCAACCTCCAGCTCTACCCGGCCAGCTACGGCTACGCCAGCGGCGGCTACATCGCCGACACCAAGGTCAGCGGCCAGGCCGCGTCCGTCTCGCAGCAGCAGTGGTACACCCGCGACAGCAACCTCGGCAGCTGGGCCGGCGGCGTGTGGAACATGGTCTTCTCCGGAGTGAACGGCGCCCCGGCCAGCTCCTTCCCCAACCCGCCCGAGACCACACTGGCGACCACTCCGGTCTCGCGCGACGTGCCCTACCTGTACGTCGACGGGAGCGGCAAATACCGGGTCTTCCTGCCCTCGCTGCGGACCAACGCCTCCGGCCCGAGCTGGGCGAGCGGCAGCACCCCGGGCAGCTCGCTGCCGATGAGCCAGTTCTACGTCGTCAAGGCCGGCGACACCGCCGCCACCATCAACAACGCCCTGGCGCAGGGCTGCAACCTCTTCGTCACCCCGGGTGTCTACCACCTGAGCCAGACGCTCAACATCACCAGGGCGAACACCACCGTGCTGGGCATCGGCTACCCGACCTTCGTCCCCGACAACGGGGTCAACGCGATGCAGGTCGCCGACGTCGACGGCGTGCGCCTCAAGGGCCTGCTGTTCGACGCGGGCACCACCAACTCCCAGGCCCTGCTCACCGTCGGCCCGTCCGGCTCGTCCGCGAGCCACGCGGCCAACCCGACCACCATCCAGGACGTGTTCTTCCGGGTCGGCGGCCAAGTCGCGGGCAAGGCCACCAACAGCCTGATCGTCAACAGCAGCAACACCATCATCGACCACATCTGGGCCTGGCGCGCCGACCACGGCAGCGGCGTCGGCTGGACCTCCAACACCGCCGACACAGGACTGACCGTCAACGGCAACAACGTGCTGGCGACCGGGCTGTTCGTCGAGCACTACCAGAAGTACGAGGTGGTGTGGAACGGCCAGGGCGGCAAGACGATCTTCTTCCAGAACGAGAACCCCTACGACCCGCCCAACCAGGCCGCCTGGAAGAACCCGGCAGGCCAGAACGGCTACGCCGCCTACAAGGTGGGGGCGAACGTCACCAGCCACGAGGCATGGGGGCTGGGCAGCTACTGCTACTTCAACGTCAACCCGGCGGTGAACAACTACCACGCCTTCGAGGTGCCCAACACCGCGGGTGTGAAGTTCCACAACGCGCTGACCGTGTCCCTGGGCGGCGTGGGCACCATCACCCACGTCATCAACGACACCGGATCGGTCACGGCGTCGAACACCACACCCAGCAACGTCGTGTCCTATCCCTGACCTTCTTCCGGCCCGGGCGCAGCCCGATGCCCTGAGGACCGCGGGCCCGGCCGATGGCACGGCGGGGCCCGCGGCCGTCGATCCGCACCCCGGGCGCGCCACGCTGCTCGGCTGAGCGCTGGTAGGAGGTAGGAGCTCAGACGGACCGGAGGTGTGCGACACCTGCGCACCGTGTCCGCGTGATCCTGCGGGCGGCGCTGATCTCCGCGATCGGGTCACCCTCAATCAGGATCAGGTCCGCGCGCAGCCCGGTCCGGATCCTGCCGTGATCCCACGCCATGAGGAGGTGGTGTCCGAGCTGCACCACCCACCGAGTACCGCCAGGACCTGGTGCACGGCTGCCTGGCCGGCACCGGCCTGATCACGGACGGCCGCCTGACACCGACGCCCGATCGGCGGCCGAGTCCGCGCTGCCGAGCAGGGGCTCAACCGGACGGTGGAACGGAGGACCACTCGCCGAACCACTGCTCGGCGCCGTACTCCTCGAACCGCTCCACCTCGGTGAAACCCAGCTTCGCCGCGAGGCGCATCGAGCGGGCATTGGCGGTCTGGGTGCAGAGCACCACTGGTTCGCCCGGAAGCGCGCCGGCTATCCATTCGAGTGCCGCCGCGCAAGCTTCGGCCGCGTACCCGTATCCCCACGCATGCGGCAGGAACATGTAGCTGAGCTCGGCTTCGCCGGCATCCGGGCGGATGTGTCCCGGACGCTCGGCGTCGCGCCGGTCGAGCGTGACGAGACCGATCATCGCTCCGTCGTGATCGACCACGAATACGCCGGGGCGCCGCCCGGGCACCTCGGGCACCGCACGCTCCAGCTCGTCGCGCCCTCGGGGGCCGCCGAGGTAGCTGCGCACCTCCGGCGAGGCGAACAGCTCGATGAACGCGAGCCGATCCCGGGACTCTGACCCGCGGAGCACGAGCCGCTCCGTCCTGATCGGGGCAGGCGGCCAGGCAGCGGGCTAAAGCTCAGTCATGGCGGGCAACCTATCGAACACCCGCCGGGCAGTAGCCTGGGACAACCGCCGGCGAGCATGTCCGCCACCACCGGGCGTCAGTGCCCGGCATCAGGAAGGTGCAGCGGCAGAGGTGGTGTTCGAGGGACGCGGACCGTACCGCCGGCAACTTCTCGACGCCATGGATGCCGCCAGGTCTGAGGGCATCCGCACCTGGCGTGAATCAGCTCAGACCAACTCGTAGGCAGAGAAGGCCCCGGAGGGCGGTTCAGCGCCCGAGTAGCCATACCTCCCCGTGCCGGGGCGTGCTCCGCGAGGGCTGCGGGTGTGCAACCACGGCGATGAACTGCCGGACGCCGGACGGGCCGGCGCCTCGGTTGGGGGCACCTGCCGGTCCGGCCGTCGGCCGGGGGAGACGTACAAGGGCTCCATGCCCACGGTCTGGGTCAAATCCCGCTGTCGACTGGAGGAAGCTCATTTTTCGGGTGGGCAAATCGTGAGCTGCAGCGCTTTGTTGATGGCCATGCCTTGTTCGTCGGTGAGCGGGTGCTCTGTGGTGCTGAATCGCATGGCCGCGGCGTGGCCGTCGGAGTCGCCGTCGTCGAGGACCGAACACTGGGAGCGGCCCTTGGCAATGGCGTCGGGGTCGGCGGCGAGGCCCGGCTCTACGGCTGTGAGGGCTTCGAGGAAGATCGTCTGGAAGGCGGCGGCGGGGTTTTGTGTGGTGCCCGTCTCCGGCGTGTTGTCACGGGATGAGCAGGCGCTGAGGGGCATGAGCGCGACGACGGCGGCCGCGGCTGCGAGACGGATACGCATTGGGCCAGCGTGTCGTATCGGGCGGAGCCACGTGGTGTTGTGCCAGAGTGCCACTCCGGTCACCGCCAGGCGTAGGGAATGCGCCTGGCCGCGGCAAACAGACCAGTGCGGGGATGTGCCGAGCCGGTCCGTCGGGCACGGCCCGAGCCACCCAGGGCGGGACCGGCCGATATGGCGGGTGGGCGTCCGCGCCGCATGGGTGTGCGGGTTGCGGCGTGGCGCAGTCCGAGCAGGCCGTGGTGCCAGCGCAGGATCGTGTCGAGGCGTACCAGCGGCAGGAAGCTCCGGAGCACGTCCAAAGGACAGTGTCCGGACACATCAGGCGGAGGCGGTCGACTCCGGCTCGATCAGCCGCTCGCGGTAGGCGATGGCCACGGCTTCGGTGCGGCTCGTGGCGCCGAGCTTGGCGAGGATGTTCGACACGTGAACACTCGCCGTCTTGCCGCTGATGAACAGTTCCTCGCCGATCTGCCGGTTGGTGCGCCCGCGGCCGAGCAGCCGCAGGACATCGCTCTCGCGGGCGGTCAGCGCGGTGATGCGGTCCCCGATGGCCGACGTGCCGGTGAGGCGGCCCCGCCGGACCAAGGTGTCCACTGCCTCACGCAGCGGCACCGCGCCCAGCCGCACGGCGGTGTCCCTTGCCGCGGCTGCCTGTTCGGCGGCCTCCTCCCGGCGGTCGGCATTGAGGAGTGCCTCCGCCAGTCGCCTGCGGCAGCGGGCCAGCTCGTACGGATCGCCGTAGCCGAACGCCGTCACGGCCCGGTGCCAGGCGTCGACGTCAGGGCCGGTGGCAGCGCGCACCCCCTCGGCTTCGGCGCGGGACAGCCAGGCCTGTCCCTCAGGGCCCTGCCTGGTGCCGTCCTCACCCCGGGCGGCCGTGCTCCGGGCCAGCTCCACCAGCTCGCGGGCGGTCGCCGTCCAGTGTTCGGCCGCCGATGTGTCGCCGGACAGGCGGGACTCCTCCGCCGCGTCGGCGACCGCCGCCAGCGTCAGCGCGGCGAGCCGCACGACCACGTCGGGCAGCTCCGACTCCGAGGCGTCGGTGAGCGCCTCGACCGACGCGCGCGTCCGCCGGACGGATTCCTCGGCGTCGCCCTGCAGGGCCGCCGCGTCGGTCAGTACGACACTCGCGACGAGCGTCGACATCCAATCGAAGGGCTGGTCGAGCAGCGCGCGGGCGCCGGCCACGGCCGCGTCGTGCTCCCCGCGGGCCAAGGCGACGTACAGCGCGGGTCCGTTCGCGAAACCGCCCGCGACCGGGAGGAGTTCGGCGCCGACAGCCGCCGCCTGCGCGCACTCGTCCCAGCGGCCCAGCGTGTAGAGAAGCAAGGACTGCAGATAGCGCAGCTCCAGGGCGTAGGGCGAGGAGAGCAGACCTGCGTGGCGGGCGCGGTCCAAGCCGTCGCCGATCCAGGTCAGGGCCTCGTCCAGATCACCGGATTCGTAGCAGCCGATGGCCAGGTTGAACAGGGCGCGTACCTCCACCGGGCGGTTCCCGGCGGTGCGGGCCAGTTCACGGGCGCGGCGCAGCCGGTCCCTGCCCTTGGCGCTCCGCCGGTTGTGCGCCTCCATGCCGACCAGGGAGATCAGCAAGTCCGCCTGGGCGTCCGCAAGGTGGAGCAGCTCGGCGATCTCCAGCGCCTGTCGGGCGACCTGCTCGGCCTCCTCCTCCCGCCCCACATAGCGCGCGGCCATGACGTGGGTCGCGGCCGCCCACACCCAGGTGTACGAGGGAGGCTCGGCTGGGATCAGCGCGAGCGCCTCGCTGCTGTAGGTGAAGGCGTCGGTGAGGCTGTCGACGCGCATCAGGTTGCCCGCGAGGGTGTAGCGCACCCGCGCGGCGAGTTCGGAGTCGGTGTCTTCGCCGGCCCGGGCGAGCGCCGAGCGGGTGAGCTGGACCGCGCGATGGGGTTCACCCGCGCGTGCGGCGGCGGCCGAGGCGCGCAAGGCCAGGGTGATGGTGCCGCCCGTCGCGGGGCGGTCGGGCTCGTCGACCGCCGCCCACAGTTCGAGGGCGGTTTCCAGGTGGCGCAGCTCCGCGGCGGGCGCGCCGACGCGCTGGGCGTGGTCGGCGGCCTCGAGGGAGGCGGCCAGCGCGTCGGCCAGGTCATGGCTCTCGCGCGAGTGGTGGGCTCGCTCCGCCGCGCTCTCCGCCGAGCGGCCTCCTTCTGCGAGGAGCCGGGCGAACAGTCCGTGCAGCCGGACCCGCTCGCCCGGCAGCAGGTCCGCGTACACGGCCTCACGGGTGAGGGCGTGCCGGAACGAGTACGTCGCGTTGTCGTCAGGCCGCAGCAGTTGGTGTCCGACCGCCTCGCGCAGCGCCGACTCCAGCTCCTCGTCCGGCAGTTGCACGGCGTCACGCAGCAGGTCGTGTCCGACGCGGCGCCCCGCGACGGCCGCCGTGCGCAGCACCTGCTGGGCGGTCTCGGAGAGTTGCTCGATCCGGATGAGCAATACGTCGGCGAGGCTGCCGAGGCCGCCGAGGCCGCCGGGCACCGCGAAGGAGTCGGGGGTGTCGTGGCCGGGGAGTGCGGCGAGCAACTCCTCGGCGTAGAAGGCGTTTCCCTCTGCGCGTTCGATGATGCGGCGGACCGTGCTGTCGGAGACGGGGCCGGTGTGCAGCGCGTGCACGAGCTGCGCCACGTCCGCGTCGGCCATCGGGCGCAGTTCCATGCGTTCGACGGAGGGCAGCCGGATCAGCTCGGCGAGCAGCGGTCGCAGGGGGTGGCGGCGGTGCAGGTCGTCCGCGCGATAGGAGGCGAAGACGGCCAGGCGGCGGGGCGGGCGGCCGGGGGAGGGCCGCTGGAGGATGCCTCGGCTGAGCAGGAAGCGCAGCAGGTCGCGGGAGGACTGGTCCGCCCAGTGCAGGTCTTCGAGGACCAGCAGGAGCGGGGTCAGGTCGGCGAGATCCGCGAGGAGTCCGGTGATGCCCTCGTAGAGCTGGAGGTGGTTGCCGGGGTCGGATGCGCCGCCGGTCCTGGAGGCGGTGTCCATCAGGCGGTCCACGGCGGGGTGTGCGGCGAAGGCCGGGGCGAGCCGGTCGTCGCCGGCGGCCGCGCCGAGGATCTCCGTGAACGGGAGATAGGGCAGACCCACGTCACCGAGGTCCACGCAGTGGCCGGTCAGGACGGTCATGCCGGTGGCGGCCGCGTGCGCGGCCACCTCGGTGAGCGTGCGGGTCTTGCCGACGCCGGCATCACCGGCCAGCAGAACGGCACGCGGATCGCCGGCCGAGGCCCGCTCCAGCACGCCGGTGAGCCGGGCGAGGTCGTTCTCCCGGCCGATGAACGGCGTACCGAATATCTGTGCCACCTGGCCATCCTGGCATACCCCGCCCACAACCCCCGGTGCGTCACCGGGGCCCCGGCCACGAGCGCGGCCGAGTGTCGTACGGCCGTCATCGCAGCGCGTCGCCGCAGTGCCGGGGCATCGGCGAGCGCCCGCCATGAGCAGCAACGCACACGCCGTCGACCGCCCGTTTCAGGACGTGCGTCGCGGCTTGGGAAGCATTACGCCTCACGGAGGGCCGTTCGCGGGGCCGATGCCCGTTCGCGGGGCCGATGCCCGTTCGCATTCAAGCGATGGCATCGCGGGAACAGCAGTGCTTGAATGCCGCGGTGGTCTCGGGCGTGGGGGAACTGCTGGCAGCGCACGATCGCATCCTGCGTGGCGCCGGTCCGGCGCATCTGCGGTTCGGCACGGTGGTCGAGCGGATCGGACCGCTGATCCTCACCCACTACGGTACGCACTGCAGCGTCGACCACCTCGCCTTGGACGCCTCGACCTCGGTCGCCCGGCTTGCTTCGCAAGTGCAGCAGAGCGTGGCCGCCCGTGTGGAACCTGTGGAGTGGCGTGTGTTCGCCCACGACGCAGGAGCCTCGCAGCTGATGGCCTCGCTCGAGGCAGCAGGTTTCACCGCGGGATGGGAACGCAGCGTCCTGGTCGGTGACGTGACAGAGCTCGACTTCCCCCAGCTGCGGCCGGGGTGGAAAGTCGAATCGGTCCGATGGGACGAGCTGCGGTCGCAGCAGGCGCTTGACCTCTCCGCCGGCTCCGGGCCGCACCGCGTTCCCCTGTCGGCCTGGCACGCGATGGGCTCGATCCCACACGGGGAGGTCGACATCCGTGTGCTGGCCCACCACGGAAGGGTCACCGCGGCCTGCTGGCTGGAGACCGTTCGGGACACCGAGTTTGCCGCTGTCGGGGGTCTGACAGCAGCACGTCCCGAACTGCTCGCCAAACTGCCATGGTGGCCCTTCCCGCTGCCGGCGAAGCGGTTCCTCGTCGCCGAGGCCGGCGGGCAGCTGCGCAGCTCCCTTGTGGCCGTCGGGTTTCGGGACGTCACAACGGTCCGGTCCCATCACTGGACCCCGCCGGGCAAGCCTGCTTCGACCCCGCCCGCGAGGCACTCTCTCCACGACGCCGAGTCCGATCGGATAGCGCATCGCTGTGAGCTCCGCGTCGGCTTCGACTACGCCAGTGGGAGTGGCCGGTATACCGCGCCGCTCGACTCGCGGCGCTGGTTTTACGGCATGCTCGACCGCGGCACTCCGGCGATCGCGGCCGCCGAAGGAGTCATCGAGCGCGGTCTGCGCGCCAGCGTACGGCGAGGCGAATGGGTCTACGAGTACCGCCCGTATCTCAACGGCTGGGAGTTCGACCCGCAGCGCGTCGGCGGCCCGGGACAGCCGCCCTGGCCGGGCAGCGCCATCGCCGACGACGAGTTCCAGTTCCTCGCCACCGCGGACGCCCGCCTCGGCACGTTCGCCCACTACGCCGAACAAGCCCTCGTCGTTTTCGGAGAGGACCTCATCGCGCAGGTCGCGGATGACTTGGACGGGCTGCTTGGCGGCGGTGCCTGGAGCTTCGGTTGAGCCCGCAGGTGGCGTTGCCGGCACCTGACACAGTCGGGCACCGCGGTGTGTGCGGGGCGCAACGACGGGTCCCGCGAAGCTGGTTGCCGGAAGGTGCGGCACATCATGGTGGTCGATGGACGGCATGGGGTCTTATGGCAAGGGCAATGTGGGGATACGGGTCGCGGTTGTGGGCGGCGGCGTGGGTGGTCCGAGTGGATCTCGGCGGTCTGCGGGGCTACCTGGCGGCTTTCCTGCGCGGGAGGTTCGGCAGCCGCGAGTACCGATACCGTCACCGATTGATCCGGCGCTATGTCGGCCACGGTGGACGCTATCTGCACCTCCGCAGCGGCGGGGCCCTGTTCTGGCCGCGACCTCGTCAGCGGCTCTTCCAGTACCGGCTGCGCTGGTCCGCGCGCAGGGCCGGCACCAAAGACCTGTTGGCACTTCTGGACATGGGCTGGCGCGAGCAGGTGGCCGCCTCGTGGCTCATCGCGGTCGGCCGGCGCGCCGACCTCCGCGACCGGATCGCCCAGGACCTGCGAAGCGACACCCCGAGCGGGTACGGCTGGGACCACTGCACAGCTTTGGCCCGGCTGGGCACGGACCAGGACGCGGAACTGCTGCGGCGTTACCTGGATCGGGCCCTTCTCCTCCCACGCCCCCTGCACGATGACGACGATCAGCACTGCCAGCGGCAGGCCATGGGGTCTCTTCTGTATCTCGACGGTGTGCTCGGCACCAGCTACGCCCAGCCATTGCTCACCGCAGATGGCTTGTGGAGGCAGTGGTCCGGTGAGGAAGGCACCGAATCCTTGGAAGAGGAGCGGGAGCTCGCTGCACAGTTGGTGGCCTTCGCAGCAGGCAAGGCACCTCTGATGAACTGACCTTCCAGAATGAACCTCGGTGTCGGCACCCTGTCCTGCTACACGCCGTCGTCCAGGGCGTGGAGGTCTCGGCTCCGCGGCACGCCTTCGACCAGCTTCAGGATCGCCTCGTGGAGCGGACCGTTGGTGGCCGGCACCGTCATGTCGCCCTCGAGAACGTGCCCGCCGCCTGCTCCGGAGCCTCGGAGTCCAGATCGTCCTCATAGGGCACAAGGTCGTCCGTCCACCGGAAAACGCAGCTGCCGTGATCCCCAGGGGTCAGCAGGAGCGGGCCGCCCACCCTGGGGCCGTCGGCATGCTCGATCGACATGCTGCCGGCGGGCACTCCGACCTCGAACCTCACGTCGCGGTACTCACCTCTTCGGGCATCTGCGTCGCGGCCGGCGTCCCGTCGCCTGCGGCCGGTTTCCGGCTGGGCTCATCGGCGAGGTCATTGCGGTTCCGGTCCAGTCTCATGATGGTCAGGGGCGCGGGTCCTGCCGGCTTCCGGGTGCGTTCGAACCTGGCGATCGAGGTGCCGACAAAGAGCGCCTCCGCAACGCGGTCCTTCGCACCGATGCGGCAGTCGCGCTCGCGTACCCGCAGCTCCATGTCGTCCACCACCAGAGCGTCGCCGCCGTTCTTCGCGGCCTCCCGGGTCAGCTGCGCCCTGGCGTCCCTGCGGACCTGGCTGACCAGCTGGGTGTAGGTGTCGACCTCCTGATTCCCCGCCGTCCAGCCGGACTGCCGCACCGTATGCCGGTCGTCGTGCCGACTGGCCATGCTGATGCCGAAGGCCACCCCGGTGGGCACCCACCCGGAGTGCACCAGCCGGGCGAACTCCTGGCCGCTCAGGTGCGAGGTGAAGGGCCGGCGTGGCCGAATGGACGAGCGAGCCCGCACGGCAGTCCCCACAGCGGTGAACTCCACGTTCTCCGCGGAGATCTCACGGATCCGGAAAGTGAGCCCGACGACCCCGTCACCGCCGCGCGCACGGCACTCGGACACCGCGCGGCGCAACGCCGTCGTGCGCACCGCGTACATCGCGTCCACCAAGCCAGAGAAGGGACGCCACTGCGTGTTGGTCGACTCCAGACTCCTGCTGGAGAACTGCTCGTACGTACAGGTGAACGCGCCGGTGTACCCGACGTGGAAGATCGCCGTGCCCAGCACCAGCCCGACCGGATCGAACCCCGCACTGCCGACCGCGGCGAACTCCCGAACCGACAGGGCCGACTCCCAGGCCCCCTCACGCGGTTCGCTCTTGCCGTGCTCCTCTGCCGGCACACCGGTGGTCTCGCCCCGTACCATCGCCCCCCCGGCCTCCCACCCACTGCGCGTGAACGCTTCCACCCCTCCCCACAGCCTACGCTCGGCGGTGCACCCTTCCCGGCGCCGGCGGCGTTGCGGGTGCCGGATATGTCATCCACACAGGTGAGCAGCCGGTTCTGCGGTTCGGCTCGCGCCACGCCGGAGGAATTGCGCCACCCGGCACCCCGGGACGCCTGACCGGCCTGCGCACGGGCGGTACCACGCCTCCGCTGTCACGGCCGAGTCTCATCGGCTGAACTTCGTGCCACAACGTCCCCGACAGACGGGTCAGCCACTGGCAGCACAGGAGAGCCGGGGTCGAATTTTGCCGCGCCTCGCGTCGAAATCCCAGGTCAGCGGGGTGACGGCGGTTGCATCGTCAGGATCCCTGCCGACAGCCGCAGCGAATCGGATGAACGTAGGCCCATACTGAGTCATGACAAAGTCTGCTGCGCCCAAGCACCGTCTGCCCACCAGCCCCTTCAAGGCGGCGGTCGCGCCGCTCCCCAAGCACTTCGCTCCGAGCGACCTGGTCACACATGACGTGTACGGCCTCGGCCGGGTGGTCGGCATCGAGGAGGGCGTCGCGGCGCTCGTGGATTTCGGCTCGGAGCAAATGCGGATCTTGAGCCCGTACGCCAAGATGACCAAGCTGTAGGGACCGCTGTGCCCGGACAGGGCGCACAGGACCGCTCAGGGACCCGTGACCAAGGAGAGACCTCTCATCGATCTGACCTCGCTGTTCTCCGCTGTGGAAGGCCAGCCCCGCTGTTCCGCCGCGGTATCTCCGCCTCCGAAGACGGACCCCTTCCAGGCTCCGGACCTCGGGGAGTACGAAACCTTCCCGCAGGACGATGCGGAGGATGCAGAGGAGCCTGTCTGGCGCATGACACGCGGGCCGGGGCGACCGGGCTTCCAGGAGTGACGTTGGCTTCGACGGGTCGGCCGCGGGCAGCCCCCCGTGACGCGGTGAGGGCTCTGTGACTCAGCGCAGTCACCAAGGGTGCTGCCCCTGGGCGCTTCGACGGCGCGCGTAGCTTCTCGGACCGCGCCGCCGGCCGGACTTCCTGGAACAGCGGGCGAGCTTCGTCCGCGACGGTGAGCGCCTGGCACGCGCCGGGATCACTGACGGCCCCTACCGGCGGGGCATGCTCACCACCCATGCGACCAGCCGGGCGGAAAGCCCTGGCTCCAGGGCTTGGACCGGCACCGCGAAGGTGTGGATACCGCCGTCGATATCGACGGGCCACCGCACCCCCCTGAGGAACCACTCGCAGATCAGCCCACGCAACCGAGGAGATCCACTCGGCAGCGAGGCTATTCCAGGGCGTTGTCGATGAGGACGGCGGCGATGGCGGCGGCGGTGGGGAAGGCGTCGGCGTCGAGGACGCGGGTGCGGGCCGCGGCGCCGTCGATGAGCAGGGCGAGCTGCTCGCCGAGCTGCTCGGGCTCGGCGGCTCCGGCTTCGCGGGCGGTGTCGGCGAGCCGCGCGGCGACGGCTTTCTTGTAGTCGCGCGCGTACTGGGACGCGGGGTGACGGGGGTCGTGGAGTTCCACGGCGGCGGCGATGTACGGGCACAGAGGTGTGCTGGCGGGGACATCGAAGGCGGCGAGGAGCCGCTCGCGGGGCGTGAGGTCGGCGCGGTCGAACACGCCTGACAGAACCGAGGGGTCGAACCGGCGCAGGTACTCGGCGACGAGTTCGTCCTTGCCGGCGAAGTGCTGGTAGGCCGTGCGCTTGGACACCTGGGCCGACGCGCAGAGCTGGTCCATGCCGGTGCGGTTGATGCCCTGCTCGCGGAAAAGCTCCTGGGACGCATTGAGGATGCGCTCGCGAGCCCCCCGGCCGCGGCGGCTGCCCGTCGGACCCATCTCCGGCTCTCTCATGGCCCCACTCTACGTCAATTGGTAACGGCCGGTGTACATAGTTGCGGACTGACTGGCCGCCCCGTACGTTAAGCACACAGGGCGGTGTACATAACGTCGTCCTCAGGTGCGCACGGCACCGCCGACCCAAGGGAGCGACCAATGGGAAAGCTGGACGGCAAGGTGGCGGTCATCACCGGCGGCACCACCGGACTGGCGCTGGCCGGCGCGAAACTGTTCGTCGAGGAGGGGGCGTACGTCTTCATCACCGGCCGTCGCCAGGGCCCCCTGGACGAAGCCGTGAAGCAGATCGGCCGCAACGTCACCGGCGTCCGGGGGGACGCCGCCGACCTTGACGACCTGGACCGCCTGTACGACACCGTCAAGCGGGAGAAGGGAAGCCTCGACGTGCTGTGGGCCAGCGCCGGCATGGGCGCGCCCGCCCCGCTCGGCGAGATCACCGAGGCCCAGTTCCACGACGCGTTCTGGCTCAACGCCCGCGGCACCCTGTTCACCGTCCAGAAGGCCCTTCCGCTCTTCAACGACGGCGGCTCCATCCTCATGACCGGCTCCAACGCCTCCCTCGGCGCCTTCCCCGGCTGGAGCGTCTACGCCGGCAGCAAGGCCGTCCAGCAGGCATGGGCCCGCGTCTGGCTCAACGAGCTCAAGGACCGCCGCATCCGCGTCAACGTGCTGACCCCCGGCCAGGTCGCCACCGCCAAGCAGGAAGAGCTCTTCGACGAGGCCACCAAGCGCCAGTTCGAGTCCCTCATCCCCCGCGGCCACATGGGCCGCCCCGACGAGATCGCCACCGCCGCCCTCTTCCTCGCCTCCGACGACTCCAGCTACGTCAACGGCATGGAACTCGTCGCCGACGGCGGCACCACCGCCATCTGAACCGGACACCACACAACCAGGACAGGACGCCTTATGAGCACCATCAGCATCATCGGCACCGGGAACATGGCCCGCACCATCGGCGCGCGGGCAATAGCGGGCGGCAACACCGTCGAGGTCATGGGCCGCGACCATTCCAAGGCCACCGGCCTGGCCAAGGCCCTCGGAGACGGCGCCACGACCGGAGAATGGGGGACCACCCCGGCCGGGGACATCGTCATCGTGGCCCTGTTGCACAACGGTGTCGTGCCGGTCATCACCCACTACGGAGACGCCCTCGCGGGCAAGACCATCGTCGACATCAGCAACCCCTTCAACTCCACGTTCGACGGGCTGGCCCACCGCGAGGAGACCTCGATCGCACGGGAAGCCGCCAAGGTGGCCCCCGCCGGCGCCAGCGTGGTGAAGGCGTTCAACACCATCTTCCGTCACGTCCTGGAGAAGGGCCGGCCCGACGTCTTCATCGCCGGCGACGATGCGCAGGCCAAGGCGCGTGTGGAGGGGTTCATCGAGAGCCTGGGACTGCGCCCGCTGGACGCCGGCGGTCTGGCAATGGCCCACTGGCTGGAAGGAGCGGGCCTGGTCACGGTGGCCCTGGCCAACAACGGGGTGGGGAACCTGAACTTCGCCCTCGGTGTCACTGAACTTCCCGCCTGAGCGAAAGGTTGGAGGAGTCCCGAAAGCACTCGCCGACGCAGTCACCGTTGCGAGGACGCCTTCGAACGGCCGACCGCCTGGGTCGCGATCCGGTCAACCGGGCAGGCGGTCGGCGGCTCGACCCTCATACCCCGCCGGCGGCGGCGCAGGAAGCCGACCCGCGGCAGGCATGAGCTCGTGAAGCGCCTCCCGGCGGCCAGCGCCGGCCTGCGACACGCTTGACGATGGCGTACACGGAAGGGCGCCGTAAGACGCAGGAAGCCTTCGGGTCACTGTTCGAGATCGGGTGGCACAAAGGCGAGCACATCGGGAACGGCATCGCCGTAGACCTCGACGTCCACCAGCGCGCTGAGGGCACTCGGTCCTTGGGACAGGCGTGAGCACGGCCGATCCGCCGTGAGGACGTTCGGATTGCTGTGGCGGTCCAGGGTGCCGCTCAGGCCTGGCTGGACCGGATCCCACCACGCTCCCGTGGACAGCTGTACGACGCCTGGCATGACGTCGTCCGAGAGGACCGCGCCCGCGAGGCAGCCGCCTCTGTCGTTGTGGACGCGCACGATCATCCCGTCCTCGATGCCGCGCGACGCGGCGTCCGACGGATTGATCGTCACCGGCTCACGACCACGGATCTTCGACCTGAGGCTGTGGTCACCGTTGTCGTACTGGCTGTGCAGGCGTGAGGCGGGCTGATTCGAGATCAGGTGCAGCGGGAATCGGCCGGACAGATCGGCACGAAGCCACTCCACCGGTTCGAACCACTTCGGATGCCCGGCGCAGTCGTCGTAGCCGAACGAGTCGATCTCCTCGGAGAAGATCTCGATCCGGCCGGACGGCGTCGGCAGGGGGAAACCCTGCGGATCCGAGCGCAGGGACTCGAAACTGCCGGGAATCGGCCTGGGCGACGCCGTCAGCTCGGCGGTGGAGCTTCGCCAGAAGTCGTCGAAGCTCGGCAGGGCGGCCTCCCCGCCGAGCCTGGCCCTCGTCTCCTCGTAGAGGTGCCGGACCCATTCGATCTCCGAGCGCGACTCCGTGAACGCCTGCTCGTATCCGAGCCGGCAGGCCAAGGCGGCGAAGATGCGGTGATCGGTGCGCGACTCGCCCGCCGGCTCGCGGACCTTCGGCATCGCGACGAGATGGGGGTCCGAAAGCCCGGCGGCGAAGTCGTCGCGCTCCAAGGTGGTGGCGACGGGAAGGACGATGTCCGCGAACTTGGCCGTGGTGTTCCACCAGGCTTCGTGGACCACCACCGTGTCAGGGCGCTGCCAGGCCCGGCTCAGCCGATGGAGATCCTGGTGGTGGTGGAACGGATTCCCTCCGCACCAGTAGATCAGGCGCAGCTCCGGCAACGTGAGACGCCGACCGTCGTAGTCGATGGTCTCACCGGGGTGCAGCAGGGTGTCGGTGATCCTTGCGACAGGGATGAAATCCGGGACGGGGTTGGAGACCTCGGGCACCGACGCCACGAAAGGGCGGCCCCTGGCAACACCGGTCGCGTCCATCGTCGCGTAGCCGGCGCCCCACCCACAGCCGGGCCGGCCCATCGAGCCCGCCATGGCGGCCAGCACGACGGACATCCAGATCGGCTGTTCTCCGTGGTCTGCCCGCTGCACCGCGTAGTTGACCATGATGAGAGAACGCCGGGTGGTGAGGCGCCGAGCGAGGTCGACGATCACCTCGCGGCTGATGCCCGTGATCTCCGCTGCCCAGGCGGCGTCCTTCCGTATGCCGTCGAGCTCGCCGACCAAGTAGGAGGCGAAGCGGTCGAACCCGACGCAGCACCGGCGGAGGAAGTCCTCGTCGTGCCACCCGTTGACCAGCATGGTGTGGGCGATGCCGAGCATCGCGGCGGTGTCGGTGTTGGGGATGACGGGCAGCCACTCGGCGTCGAGGAAGCCGGCGGTGTCGCTGCGGATGGGGCTGACGTTCACGAACCGCACCCCGGCCTCACGGCACTGGCGCTGCAGGTTCCGCGTCCGGTGCCTGGCCAACCCACCAGGGTTGATCTGGCTGTTCTTGAGGGCGAGCCCTCCGAAGGCAACGACCAGCTCGCAGTTCTCGGCGATCTCGTCCCACATCGGCATCCGGGAGAGGTAACTCCACGGATGGCCGCCGATCACATGGGGGAGGATGACCTCCAGCGCCGCAGTGCTGTAGGTGTTGCGAGAGTCGGTGTATCCCCCGCCCAACGCCAGGAACCGGTGGAGTTGACCCTGCGCGTTGTGGAACCCGCCCGCACTCGCCCATCCATAGGACCCGCCGAACACCGCGCTGTCCCCATGGTGTGAACGCACTCGACGGAGTTCATCGCTCACCAGCGTGATCGCCTCGTCCCAGCTCACCTCCACGAAGGCGTCCGCGCCTCGGGCCGAGTCGCGGGCCCGCGGCTCGCCGTTCAGCCAGCCCTTGCGCACCGCGGGGCGCAACACGCGAGCGCCATCGTCGGCGGCTGCCACCATTCCGGGGCCGATGGGCGATGGATTGGGGTCATCGTCACTCGGCTCGATTCGCACCAACCGTCCGGAATCGACCACCGCGACATAGCTGCCCCAGTGCGTCGCAACCGACATGCGTCGTTCCACCGTGCATCAACTCCGCCTCTGAAGTTTCGGCTTGAGCTTGGACAGGGCTCCTTGCGTTGCCGGGTCTGACCTGTTGCACAGGGGGTCGCCCGCAGGATCATCACCGTGAGGGAACTGCAGACCGGTCAAGGGGCCCTCAGCCGGTGACCCTGCCGAACAAGTGGTTGGCGGGGGCCTCCGGGTCGTTGCCGTAGAAGAACTCCGCGAGCGCCTGGTGGAACTCGGCACGATCCAGCGTGCCCGAGCCGTCCAGGTCCAAGGCGGCGAAGACGGGGGCGCACTCCTCGAAGGGGAGGTTGCCGGCCAGGCCGAAGATCTGCTCGAACTCCGACTGGTCGATCTTGCCGTTTCCGTCGAGATCGACGAGGTCGAAAAAGCAGTCGGCCACCAACTGGATCTGCTGCGCGTACAGGTCGGGATCCGTCAGGGCCCGCCGGAAGCCGTCGGTCATCTCCCGCAGGTCGACCCTCCCGTCACCGTCCCGATCCATCGGTGCGATCACGTGAGTCCAGAACGCACCCAGTTCCTCGGTGAGTCGACCTGCGGTCGCGGACCGTGCCGCGTCGCCACGGGCGGCGATGTAGCGCTCGCCCATCAGCAGGACGTCGTGCCGGGTGATTTTCCCGTCGCCGTCGACATCGGCACCCCTGAACCACTGGCGGTACTTGAGATCTTGAAGCTCAGTCACAACTACTGATAGTATTCACGCAGTTACAGAAACGCAAGACTGGCTGCTTTGGGCCGACTTGCGCGTCGAACGCGGCCGTCCCGCCCACATGTGCTCGCTGCCGGCGCCCGCGACTCCCGCGGGCGACGCTGCGGCCGCCGGCTCCTGCGTGTCAGCGGGCCATCAGGGCGCGGAGGGCCTTGGCGATCGTGTCAGGTGCCTCCTCCGCCATGAAGTGACCGCAGGAAAGCGTCGAGTGGTCGAGGTCCTCGGCCCAGGCACCCCACAGGGCGGCGGCCTCGTAGCCCAGGGCGGCGCCCCAGTCCTGCTGGAGGACCGAGAGCGGCACGGTGATCTTGCGGCCCGCGGCGCGGTCGGCGCGGTCGTGCTCGATGTCGATGCCCGCGGAGGCGCGGTAGTCGGCCACGATGGACGGCACGGCATTGCGGCACGCGTCCAGGTAGACCCGGCGCACCGCCGGGGGCACGGCATCGGGGTCGTTGGCCCAGGTGTCGAGGAAGTAGGAGAAGAAGGCGTCCGAGCTGTTCTGGATCATCTGCTCGGCCAGGCCGGGCGGCTGCGCCATCAGGTAGAGGTGGAAGCCCACCGCCGCCTGTACGCCGTGCAGCGCCTCCCACATGTCCACCGTCGGCAGGACGTCCAGGCAGGCCAGATGGCTGATGATGTCCGAGTGGTCCAGGCCCGCCCGGAAGGCCACCAGGGCGCCGCGGTCATGCCCTGCGAGCGCGAACCGCTCATGTCCCAGCGCCCGGGCGACGGCGACGGTGTCCTCGGCCATGGTCCGCTTGGAGTAGACGTCGGGACCGGTCTCCGCGGGCTTGTCACTGTCGCCGTAGCCGCGCAGGTCGGGGCAGATCACGGTGTGGTCGGCGGCCAGGTCCTCGGCCACGTGCCGCCACATGAGGTGGGTCTCGGGGAAACCGTGCAGCAGCACGATGGGGCTGCCGGAGCCGCCGACGGCGACGTTCAGCTCCACGCCGTCGGCGACTGTCACGCGCCGGTATGCGAATCCGGGGATGCTCTGGGTCATGGCTGCTGCGCCCTTTCACGTCGTGGTCCTGCCCGCGCCTGCCGCGGACCCGGTGAGGTGGCTGCCGGAGCGGGGTGCGCTCCGGCTGATGACCCAAGCGTGGGGGCGGCGAATCAGCAGCCGATGAACGCCCGCGGGGGCACGCCGACGGGCGGGGCACACGGCCCCGGACGCCGGTGGGACCCGGGGGCGCGGCGCTGCGTCCTGCGGTCCGCGGCGACGGCTCGCCGGCGGGCGGGCGTCCCGGATCCGGGCCGGCTCCCGCCACAGCCCGCCCGGCACAGGCCGGGCCGGTGCCGGACGAAGGGCGGTACGTTGACGGAAAGCGCAGGTGAGAGAACGGACAGCTGGGTGCGAGTGGAATTCGGCGTGCTGGGCGCGGTGGGCGCCTGGGACGAGGAAGGGACGCCGCTGACACTGAAGGGGCCACGGCACCGCGCGGTGCTGACCCGGCTGATCGTGGCCCGGCGGCAGGTCGTGCCCGTCGCCCGGCTCGTGGCCGACCTGTGGGACGAGCCGCCCGCCAACGCGACGGGCGCGCTGCGGACCTTCGTCGGCGATCTGCGACGCGGCCTCGAACCCGACCGGCCGCCGAGGACCCCCTCCCGGCTGCTGGTCACCGAAGGAGCCGGGTACGCGCTGCGCGCGGCGCGCGACGACGTGGACGCCTGGCGGTTCGAGGAGACCGTGGACGCGCTGGGCGACGCCGCGCCCGCGCGCGTCCTGGAGCGGACGGCCGAGGCGTTGGCGTGGTGGCGCGGACCGGCGTACGCGGACTTCGGCGACGTCCACTGGCTGCGGTCGCCGCGCGCCCGGCTGACGGAGCTGAGGCTGCACGCGGTCGAGCTGCGGGCCGAGGCGCTGATCGCGCTGGGGCGCGCGGCGGAGGCCGTGCCCGACCTGGACGCCCATGTGACGGACCACCCCTGGCGGGAGGACGCCTGGCGGATGCTGGCGCTGGCCCTGTACCGGTCGAGCAGGCAGGCGGACGCGCTGTCGGTGCTGCGCCGGGCCCGGGCCATGCTGCGCGAGCACCTGGGGGTGGACCCGGGTCCACGGCTGCGGCGGCTGGAGGAGGACATGCTGCTCCAGTCCGACCGGCTGGACCCCGACGAGGGGGCGCCCGCCGTGGACCACGTGTGGGCGCGGGCGACGGCCGCCTACGAGGGAGCGCTGGGCAGTCGCGCCCGCACCCGGCTGGAGTCCACCGTCGGCCTGATGCGCGACCTCGCGGTGACGGGCGGCGGCGGGCTCGAAGCGGCCCGCAGGCACCGGGTGGCCGCGGTGGCGGCGGCGGAGCAGCTCGGCGATCCCGAACTGACGGCCCGGGTGATCGGCGTCTACGACGTCCCGGCGATCTGGACCCGGTCCGACGACCCCGAGCAGGCGCGGTGGCTGGTGGAGGCGGCCGAGCGGACGCTGCGCTCGCTGGAGCCCGCGGGCCAGGACGCGGCCCGCTGCCGGCTGCTGGCGACGATCGCCGTGGAGTCGCGCGGCTCCCTTCCCCGCGATCTGCCGCCGTCGGGCACCCTCGCCCGCCCGTTGCAGGCGGCCGGCCAGGCGGAGGAGATCGCTCGGCGCCTCGGCGATCCCTCGCTGCTGGCCTTCGCACTGAACGGGACCTTCATGCAGTCCTTCCGGCGCGCCGGCCTGGCCGGCCGGCGCGACGCGGTCGGCGCGGAGATCGTGGCGCTGGCCGCCGGCCACGGCGGCCTGGTCCGCTACGAGGTGCTCGGCCACCTGGTCCGTATCCAGGCCCGGTGCGCGTTCGGGGATCTGGCGGCGGCGGACCGCCACGCGGTCGCGGTGGACGGTCTCGCGGCCCGGCACGACCTGCCGCTGGTGTCGGTGTTCACCAGCTGGTACCGGGCGCTCAGAACCGCTTCCACCGGGACGCGGGAGGCCGCAGAGGCCGCGTACGAGGAGGCCGCCGCTTCCCTGGCCGGAGCCGGGATGCCGGGGCTGGAGACCGGGCTGCTGCCGCTGGCCCGGCTGTGTGTGGCGCTCCGGCACGGCGGCAGCCCGCCGCGGGGGGCGGCGGACTCCGACTGGGGTCCCTACGAGCCCTGGGTCCGGCCGGTGCTGCTGACGGAGTCCGGCCGCCTGGGCGAGGCCGCCGAGGCGCTGCGCGCGGTTGTCTCGCCGCCGCGCGACCTCATGTTCGAGGCGATGTGGTGCCTCGTGGCCCGTGCCGCGATCGCCACTGGCGACACCGGCCTGCTGGCGAAGGCCCACACGCAACTCGCCCCCGCCGCAGCCGAGGAGGCGGGCGCGGGCAGCGGGCTGATCACCCTGGGGCCGGTGGCCGAGCACCTGGCCGCGATCGAGTCGGCGCTGCGCTGATCCCGGCCGGCCGCGCCGGACAGGACGCCCCGGCGGCCCGCGGCCGGCCATGACGCGCCGGCGGGGTGGTCACGGCCTCGGTCACCACCGGCTCGACCTCCGGACGGCGCACTGAAGGCCGGGTCCTCGACGGAAGTGCC
The DNA here is from genome assembly GCF_043197715.1 of Streptomyces sp. NPDC049040. Classification (NCBI taxonomy): domain Bacteria; kingdom Bacillati; phylum Actinomycetota; class Actinomycetes; order Kitasatosporales; family Streptomycetaceae; genus Streptomyces; species Streptomyces sp. NPDC049040. The sequence goes on along the minus strand of NZ_JBICTO010000004.1, from coordinate 317,759 downwards.
GGAGCTGACCCCGAGGGCTCAGGCCGTGGCGAGCGCGGAGACGAGGCCGACGGCCTGTGCGTCGTGCGTCCCCAGCCTGCCGAGAGACGCTGGTTCTCCCGCGGGTGGCCTGGCGAGGCCGGCGTCAGCATGACGGCAGGGCCCGCCTCTGGCCGCCGCACCCGACCCCAGCGGGGTGCCGTTTGCCGAGTAAGGGGGCATCGGTAAGACCATGCATCCCTCGTCCTAGGTCCATGGGCGTAGTGGCTGACCGTTGCATCTACGGCCCGCGGCCGAGGTGGGAGCCCGGGCGGACGGTGAACAGTCAGGGCATGCAGAGCGTCACTTCACGAAAGCTGGCCCGCCGGCGTCCCGGAGGTACGGCCTACCTCGCCGCGTTGTTCGTCGATGCCCTGGGATCAGGCCTGTACCTTCCGCTGACCTTGGTGTTCATCCACGAGGTGACGGGGCTGTCGGTGACGAGGGTGGGCCTGGGAGTCACCGCCGCGGCGACCGTCGGCCTGGTGGCGAATCCGTTGGCGGGCGTACTGGTGGACCGGTTCGGCTCCCACCCCGTTCTGATCGGTACCTATCTGCTGCGGGCGCTGGGCTTCGCCCTGTATCCGCTGGTCGGGAGTTTTCCCGCGCTGATCGCAGTCGCCGCCCTGATCGCCGTCGGCGACCGGGCGTACTATCCCGCCGCCTCGAGTCACGCCGCTGCGATAGCGTCGGGTGCGGACAGGGACAGGCTGTACGCCTGTGTGGCGATGGCCCGCAACATCGGCTTCGGACTGGGCGGCCTGTTGTCGGCAGCGGCCCTGTCGGTAGTCGGTGACCACGGCTTCGCGGTGATGGCAGTCGTCGACGCGGTCAGCTTCGTCGGGGCGGCCGGGTGCCTGGCCATGGCTGGTCCCCCTCCCCGTCCCCGTCCCCACACCGAACTCCGACGCTCGGGCGCAGAGCCGCAGCAGCATGGCGGATATCGGAGAGTCCTGTCCGACCGGCCGTTTCTCTCGCTGGTGGGGGCGGAGCAGGTGTTCACCCTCGCACATTCCGTCCTGCCGGTGGCGCTGCCGCTCTACTCCGTGGTCGTCCTGGGTACGTCCCCCGCTGTGCTGGGTGTGCTGTACACACTCAACACGGTCCTGCTCGTGGTGGGCCAGCTCCCCGTACGCCGGCTTCAGGCCGGAGCCCGCCGTACCCACGCGCTCGCCTTGGGCGGCGCGGTGTTCGCCGTATCCTGCGGCGCCTATGCCGCGGTTGGCTATCTCCCCCACGGGGGTTGGCAACTGACCGGCCTGGTGGCTGCCACGGTCGTCTACACGACCGGTGAGTTGATGCACACCGCGCCGTCCTCCGCGCTCGCAGCGGCGATCGCGCCCGCCGCCGTCCGAGGACGCTACCTCGCGGTGTACCAACTGACATGGGGGGTGTCCGCGATCCTCGCCCCGGCCGGCTTCTCCGCCCTCCTGGACACGGCCGCCCCGCTGTTGTGGATCGTCCTGGGCCCCATGCTCGTGATCGCGTGCGCGATGGTGCTGAACTTGTCGCGCAGACTCCCCGCGGCGTCAGTGTTCCCACAGTCCGCCGGCACGGCGGCACCGCTTCCCGCCGAAGCGGATCAAGCAGCCACCTCGTGACCACGGCAATAGGTCGGCTCACGCAACGGACCCTGTGGGCGGATCGGCACCCGGTCCAGCTCCGGAGCCGGCGACCTACGTCAGCGTCGTGCCGCTTTCCACGTCCATGATGTGCGGCGAGGGAGGCCGTTGAGTTCCCCGCGGCCGGTGCACCAGAGAAGTACCCGCGTCGTGTCTCCGGGCGGAGCGTCGGGGAAGAGCCGGTCGAGCACGGCTGCACTCAGCGCTGCTGGTGGTAGCCAGTCCACGGTCAGTCCCTCGGTGATGTCGTGGGTGTGCAGCAGGATTTCGGCGACGCCCATCGCTGCGAACCCTTCGGGGTCGCACGGACCCCAGTGCCAGGCTCGCAGGGTCGGGCCGGCTGTGGCCAAGGCGCTGCCGAGAAGCCCGCCGCAGGCGGTGACGGCTTGGAGTACCTCAGCAGGTGATGCGGTCGGGCGGACTTTCAGGTCGAAGGGAAGGTAGGCGTCGGCAGGCTGTGCCGCCACCTGGCCTCCGTAGGCCAGCAGGTCGTGGGCGATGTGCGCTGCCGTTTGCCAGCAGGTCCATTCGAGCGGCCCCGCCGGCACCGTCCAGTCCTCGGCGGTATGGGGGCTGAGCACACGCAGCATCTCTGCCATGGCCGCTTCGACGTTCTGATGGTCCATGCGAAGCTCCTGGGTTATCCGACCGCTCCGACAGCACCTCCCGGCGGACCTTCCCGGTCGCAGCACCCGAGGCCTGCTTGGTACGGCGCTGACGTGCGGGGCCGGCTGCCCGGCGCGCAGGTCCGCGGGGCGCGCCGAGCCGCCGCGGCAGGGGAGCCGCGGCGGCACGGGAAAGGGTCAGCCGCAGGGCAGGGTGCCCGGGTTGAGTATCACCTGCCGGTTGATGTCGCCGTCGAACCGGAAGGTGGTGGGAGTGGTGCCCTGGCAGTCGTAGCGCACGATGCCGAAGCCGTAGGCCACCGCAGAGACGCCCGAGGTGGGGCTGACCTTCTCGATCACGGCGTAAGCGGGCTGGGTGACGCCGTTGCACACCTTGCTGTTGTAGATCGACAGTTGGGTGCCCAGGAAGTCGAAGTCGGTGTAGTACTGGCACCCGGATGCGTCGGTGGGGCCCGCGAGGGCGGTGGACGCACCCGGGACCAGGACTGTGGCCAGGGCCGCGGCGCTCGATGCGGCGATCATGCTGGGCTTTCTCACCGGTCGTTGTCCCTTCGTAGGAGGGGTCGTGACGAGCAAGGAGCACGGACGGCGAGGTGTGTCCGCGCCGGGCCGCCACGCGGACCGATCGTAGGGTCCGCCACATCGATCAGCAATATTACGAGCGAATGCAAGAAATTTAGCGAGTTTTTTGCGCAAGAGCTGTGCTGTGGCGGTGCGGCAGCGAGAGGGGGGAGGGCCTGGGGACCTGCCTCGCAGGGCTGCACCTTCGGCGGCTTCGACGACGCACACTCCGGGTCGCGTTCGAAGCACCCGACAGAAGGAGCATTTCGGCCAGGCCGATCCAGCGAAACCATCATTCGAAGAATTAAGCGTCAATGTCGGCCATTCCCGTTGCGAAAATCAGACACACGGGAACGCCAAGACGCTACATACCGCCCCAATCGGGAGAATTGTGCATAGGGAACACTTCGGCAGTCACTGATTGCAGCCGTTGACGACGGATATTCGCCTCGCATATTCTTGCAGGTGTCAACGAAGAGTTGCCAGGGGGGTTCGCACATGAAGAAGCTACTGCTGTCGGCGGGTTTGGCCGGAGCCGTTACGGCTTCGCTTTTGACGTTCACTGCGCCAGCTGAAGCCGCGACAGGCAAGTGCCCGTTGCAGGCGACCTACGCCGTCAGCTTCTGCCTGTACTACAACTCCAATATGTCGAGCGCTTACTACCGTTGGTTCGGGGTGCAAGAAGTCAAAGACCTGAAGGGTTACACATTCCCGAACAACGGGAACGGTGCCGGAGCGGGTCAGCCGGTCAAGAACAACTCCGCCGCCGCCTCCTTGAGTGCGGAGGGCGGCGTCGTTTCTCAGAACATCACCGTGCGTGTCTTCTTCAACTCGGGATTCCTGGGCACGTACGACACGGTGGTCTCGAACACAAACAAGCAACTGGTCAACGCATACAACGAAGACGCATCGTGGAAGTTGTACGCATCGGGCGGGTGAGCGCGACTGGGGTCGGCGTCCGCGGACACCTCACAGGCGGGCGTCGGCCCCTTCTCGGAGGCGGAACGGGTTATCCAACGGAAGCGAGATATGAAATCCTTTGCTCCGGCGAGGCTGCTGTCAATCGTATGTACTGGCACCGCCGCAGGAATTTTGCTGCTCACTGGTTGTTCGGCTTCCGGGCATGAGAAGTCCCATACTCTGACCGGAGACAGGGAGTCGGACAGTGCGAAGCCATCGAAGGATTCACCTCATGTCGATCCCGATCCGAAGATCGTCAACCCCCTGCCAAGCCTCCGACTCCCGATACAGAACTATATGGAATCCGACGAACTGCGGCATCAGGCCAGTCTCGCTGTCACCAAACTGGCAACAGCCTGCCTGGAAAGCGGAGGACTACACTTTCGCCCAGGTCCGTCTTCCTACCAGGAGCCTCCCTCGCTGATGGCAGGACGCTACGGGCCGGTGAACTTGCAACAGGCAAAATATGGCTATCATTTTATGACGGCCATCCAAGATGTCAAAGCGGCCCGAGTCCAGCCTTCGAAGAGTGAGCTGTCACGCGTAAACACATGTTTCAGCTCGGCCGAGAGTACCATTCCCGAGCCTGGGCAGGGCGACGTCATAAACAAGATAAAGGACGACGGGTGGGTTCAGGCGATGAGTCTTCCAGCCGTCCAGGCGTCATTCTTGCAGTGGTCCAAGTGCATGGCTGCGGCAGGTTACGACTACAGCACACCGCAAGCCGTGATGCAGGAGAAGAGCTGGGATTGGAAATCGGACAAGCCATCCGCCAGGGAAATCAGCGTCGCAACGCGTGATGTCACCTGCAAGGAAGAGTCGGGAACTGTCGAAGCTTGGTTCAGCGGAGAGTCTTCACTTGAAAAGAAGGCCATCGGATTGCACCGGCAGGAACTCGACAAAACATCAGCTCAACTGAAGGCGAAGGCGACAGTGGTAAGCGATATCCTGTCGGGATGAGGAGCGTTCGCGCGGAAGGGTAGAGCGAGATCTACTCGACCACTACTACCGTCGACCCGACGACCGTATTGTTCCAGATCTTGGAAATATCCGCCCGGTGGCCACGAATTGCGCCAGTGTGCAGTTTCGGATCCGGCTTGCTTATGCTGTCATCGATGGCAGCGGAGAAGGCGACCCAAGTCGACGCCCTGAACTCGAAGTAGACCACATGTTCAATGCGCTTTGAATCGCCGCCCACGCCCGTCGGCCTCCGCTTCGACACCAGGTACGTCCCGGGCTTGGCCAGAACGGTTCCCGGTGTGACCGTGAATGTGGCTACCGGACTCCCGCTCTTCGGGACAACCCAGACCCGATTATGCGACAACGAGTAAACTTCACGTTTCCCACTGCCTGAGTTCGGCGGCACCGGAGGAGGCGTTGGCGATACCGTCGGCTTCGGGGAAGCAGTTGTCCTATGCGGCGTCGCGAGACCAGTAGGCTCCAGGCTGTTGTTGCCCTGAATGGCCAATGCGGAAACGACACCCATAGCAGCCAGAGTGAGTCCGGAAACTATGACCCGCGACGACAGGCTTCTCATGGCTTCCCCCGGTGAGCGGTCATACGCCAATTCTACGGTAGACGCCAGGGTAGGAGCCTGCGCCGGCCGGGTGGGAGGTCAGGACAGCGGTGGCATGCCGTTGGGGTCCAGCGGCGGTCAGTTGGGGGAGGCGGCGAAGGCGGCAGCCTGATCCCCAACGGTCGAGAACTCCATCTGTGGCAGTACGAGATGTCACGCTCGCCCCCGTACAACTACCAGTTCGCGGAGACGCTCCTGGTGAGGCGCAACCCAGTGCTGCGGCAGGTCAATCGGCACCCGCGCGCTGACCGTGGAGGTCGTCTCGTCCTCCACGACCGCCGTCGGGCAACCCCGATCACCATGACCGCCGGGGGATAACCCGCGTGGGCTTCAAGTGAAGGCGGTTTGTGGGGGTGTTCGCTCTGGGTGAGTGGGAAGGTGGCCGTTTTCCTGGTGCAGTGTCAGGCCGGGATCCACGCGGGCCACCATGGGGGGATGTTGCTCGCCGGGCAGAGTCCGGAGTCGCCGGGATAGCCGTCGAGGGTGCCTCGGGACGCGAAGAGCCACCAGCCCAGCGACACCGTGGTGAGGACTACCAGCAGGACGGCGGCGCAGGCGCGCACAGGCGCTGGCGCGCGCCGGGTGAGGTGCAGGGCTGCAGCACACGTCGTGGCGCCGAGGAAGACGCCGATGCCCACCATCACCGGGAGGAGAAACGCAATCTCGAAGGCCCCGCCGGCGTCGTACCCCGCGTCACAGTAGGCGCGTGCGCGCGCCGACACGTTCCAGGCGGTGTACTCCACCGCAGCCCCGAAGAGTGCCGCACCCACCCAGGCAATCTGTGTGCGGCGCTCCGATGCGGTGATCACACCGGTCTGGACGCCGGCGCGGTGTCCCACGGTTCCGGCAGCAGGGAATGCAGCGTGCCGAGGGTCTCGGCGTACCTGAGCACATCGGACAGCGTTTCGCGATCGGCCGCGAGCTTTGGGCCCTCGAAGGGCGAGCGCAGGACCCGGCGAGGGCGCTTGTCGCACCCAGCGGGCGACGGCGGCCTCGGGCCGGGACAAGACGGTCCCGCGCGCGAGTGTGGGGCCGGCGCCGATCCTTCACACCTGGGCCGGGGGGCTGGGGTCAGCTGCCAGTTTCTTCAGCTGTGTGTCGAGGATGTCCTTGGGGATGGAGGGGTACTCGTCGGTCGGATCGAGCGTTTTGAAGGTGGCGACGGTGGAGCCCTTGCGGACGACCATGACGGTCATGGGGATCACGGGTCCGTTGACTCCGACGATGACCTGGCTCGCGTTGAAGCCGATGGCGTCGTCGCCTGCGCCGGGAGCGGTCCGCTGGTATGGAGAGGAGTACCCCAGCTCGTCGCCGGGCCGGGCTGCCGAGGGGCGGATCGCGGCGGTCGTGCACTGGGACAGCGCGAAGCGCAGCTCGGACAGGACGTTGCGGGCGTCAGAATCGGTGTACGAGGTCAGGCTGATGCTCGCGTGGCTGGCCATCGTGTCGGCGGAGGACATGACGTCCTCGCTGACATGGGCGGTGAAGTCGTGGAGGCTCCGTAGCTCCGCGGCCGCGTAGATCGGCCGGCACGATGCGGGCGTGACGGTGCTGTACCTCGTCAGGAAGCCGTGGTCCACCGGGGCGCCCTTGCCTTCGACAGCCTTCACCGTGTAGCCGGTGGCGTCGCTCGGGCTCAGCGCGAGCCGGTCCAGATCCGGCTGGCTCAACGCTGCTTCGGCCCTGGCAGACGGGGTCGCGGGAGATGCCACCTTCTGGCGACCTGCGGAGTCGGATCCGTCATCCCCGCCGTCCCCGCCGCACCCGGCAACCAGCACCAGCGCGGACAACACCCCCGCGGTTGCGACCACCCGCATCAGGACAGCGCGAATATCCATGATCCCCCCAAGCCGCCCCACGTGGGGAGCCGCACACGAAAACCCCGGCAGCGGCGCCGGGGCCAGAAAGCTGCACGGAGCCTAGCCGACGCCAGGTCCATGGCCCCACGCCCGGCCAAGACGCCAGGCTGCAACTGCCCGTCTTCTGTCGCCAACCGCTGTATTGATTGTCTCCGCTTCGCGCACCTGATCCTCGACAGCCGGCTCACCGGCACCGGTGACAACCACATGCGGAATCAGTTTTCCTCGTGATCATCAGGCCTCTTCGTGATCGTGTCACGGGCAGTCTGCGACCACCCAGAGGAGATCGCGTTTCCGGAATTTCGGACTATCTCGTCACGAGCTTACTCATAATTCAAAATAAGCAAAACTTGTGTGCGCGTTGCGGAACTACACATCGCACTTCCTCTATTTCTTTGACAGTGGGCGGTTGCCATGGGAAGGTCGTTAGCAAGTTCATGGCATGTGGTCGAAGTTGATTCATGAATGAATCAATCCGACGGTTTGCCATAAGGGGAGGGAATCATGACCAATTTCAAGGCATCGCTTCGATTAGCTGCCATCGCCGCCGTAGTCGTCTCGGTGTCGGCGGTGGTTGCGCCGTCCGCATCGGCGGATCCGGAAAGCAATGCGCCCGCCGGGCAGCACACGATCTACCGCCAGTTCGTGACGGCCACCTCGACCGTCTCAGGCGTGACCGACTACTCCATCACGCAGACCGCAGAAGTCCTCAAGCCGGGTATCGAGTCGGCGCCGGCAACGATAACCCCCTCTGGCGTGCTGACGAGTTGCCCCGAGGACGGCAGTTCCTCGGTGGAGATCTGTGAGCAGCTGTACTACACCAGCTACAAGAGCGGCAGCAGTACGTATGCCTCCACCAGCGAGTGGGACAACCAGGCCACGCGAATCGACCGCCAAGCGACCCTGATCGACCTTGCGTGGTCGGGCGCCCAGCACGGCCGGTGTGTGAGTAGCTGCGGCGGCACGTCCGACTGGAACTACACGTACCACGGCGACTACTCGTATCCGACGAGCGGCACGAACTACCCCACGAAGCCGCCGAAGGGTTCGCCCACCCTCCTCATCGGGTATGACCCGGCCAACAACAACTACCAGAACATCCAGCAGACCCTTACCTGGGGCCGCGGTTCAGCGCATTACACGCTGAAAAACCCGCCGCTCTACATTCCTTCTCTGTAGGCAGTCCCGGGTGGATGGCGCGTCCCATCGCCATGGGGCGCGCCATCTGCCATCTTTGCGGCTCGTATAGAAAATCGGGCGTTCAGTCATGCCAGACGTGATCGAAAGCGGCGGAAATCGCAGGAGTGGCAGGCGGCGACGGCTATGGGCTGTCTCGGCGCTTGTTGTGCTTTGCTCTCTTGCCGTGCTGTTAGCTGTGCTGAATCATTCGCATGGTGACCATGAAGCTGCACCCGCGAAACCTGCGACCCCGTCGACCCCACTGGACGTCACTCTCGGCGAGGGGAGTTCCTTCCAGACGGCGGTGGATCCGGAAACGAACAATGTTTCCTACTCTTTCAAGCTGCTGAATGCATCAGACGGGCCGGTCCGAATCTCGCAGCTGGGTGACAGCCGGGACGGCATGAAACTTGTCGGTGTCACACCCCATCTGCCCGTCTCAGTACCGCCCGGATCGTTGTCGATGACGATCACCTTCCACATCACTGACTGCGCACGAATCAGTCGAGATCAATGGGACATCCCGGTTCATGTGACAAGCCATGGAGGAAGCGGAACGGTCAGCCTTGCGCTGCGATCCGACGGTCCTACAGACCCTTGGCAGCTCTTCGTGACCCGGCCGGTGTGCAACCGATGACCTCGGCTCTGGCGATTCCTGGCTCTGTAACATGAGGGTATGACCCCCGACGGCTGCCTCAAGGTGTTCGCATTCCTCGAAGCGGTGTGGACGAACGACGACCACACCAGGGCGCATCTGGACAGCCGCGTCTACGGAGGGGGTCGGATGAAGGACCTACTGGTGTCCTACCTCGAAGAACTCGTGCGGAATCCCATGCTGCTCACCGCGAACGAAGGGTCGACAGGCGGGCAGCGCGACCCGGACGCTCGAACCACCGATCTTGCTCCGGTGCTGGTGGACACCCTCCGCGAATGGGCGCGAACCGGGGGAGAGGAAGCCGCCGTAGGCATCGCCCACAGTGTCATCGCGTACCTCCTGGTGTGTGTCGCCTCGGCCCAGGGGGACTTGCTGGCCGCGCTGCCACAACTTCGCCATGCTGCGGCCCGTTCCTGGCCCGAGTTCGACTTTCGGGCCGCCGAGCCGACCAGGACGCATCGGGGTGGTCCCGGCTCGCCGTCCGCCGTCTGAGCCTGCCGGCCGTGATCCGGCCGGCTGCCCCGTCACCTGGAGGACGGTGACGGGGCAGCCGCGCGTCAGCGGAGATTCAGCGGGTGGTGCAGGCGAGCGTCGGGGCGCCGTTGCTGCCCGAGTAGTTGGCGTTGAACCCGAATGATGTACTCGCGCCGGCCCCTACGGCGCCGTTGTAGCTCGCGTTGTTCACGGTCACCGTGTTGCCGGACTGGGTGTAGCTGCCGTTCCACAGGTTGCTGACGGTCTGGTTGCCGGGGAAGGTCAACTTCACGGTCCAGCCGTTGATGCCGGAGGAGCCGTTGTTCTTGACGTTGACCGCTCCTGTGAAGCCGGCGCCCCAGTCGGAGGAGTTGGCGAAGGTCGCGGAGCACCCGCTGCCTCCGGTGCCGCCGGTGGTGCTGCCGCCGGTGGTTCCCCCGGTCGTGGTGCCGCCGGTGGTGCTGCCGCCGGTGGTTCCCCCGGTGGTGCTACCCCCGGTCGTGCTACCGCCGGTGGTGCTGCCGCCCGTGGTCCCCCCGGTCGTGCTGCCGCTGCTGCCGACGGTGATGTTGGAGCTGCCGGAGGAGCCGTAGCCTTCGGTGGCCAGGATCTCGTAGTTGGGGGTGCCGAGGTTCAGGCCGGCTTGGGCCCAGGCGTTGAAGAAGTTGGACACGGTGATGGTGCCGCCGGTGCGCTTGGCCTGGCGGATCGCCCAGTACTGGTAGAACGTCGCGGTGCCCTCGATGGAGGGCTGGTTGACGCGCTGCGTGCGGTACAGGTCGTAGGTGCTGCCGTCGCTGGTGACGGAACCCAGCCGGGACGACCCGGAACTGGGGTTGTAATTGCCGTAGTTGTCGACGATGTAGTACTCGATGAGCGGGTTGGTGGTCCAGCCGTACAGCGACAGGTAGCAGTTGCCGTTGCAGTTCCAGGAGCCCGAGTAGGTCACGGGCGCGGTCGTGCCCGGGTTCCAGCCCTTGCCGGCCACGAAGTTGGTCACGTTGTTCCAGGTGGTGCTGTACTGGCCGCCGGAGCCCATGGTCATGGAGGCCTGGCCGCTGTTCTGGCTCCAGAACGAGTAGAAGTACCCGTTGTTGGTGCCGGTGCTGTTCGAGTTGACGGTCGTGTCGGCCTGAGCCGCGCCGGGCAGCGTGAAGGCGACCATGACCGCCACCGCCGCGGCGACAAGGCCTCGGACGGCGGCCAGGATGCTGCGTCTACGACGCGTCTGGTGGGTCGGTGTTCTCATGGGGTGTTCTCTCCTGTGGGCGTGGGGGGCAGTTGCATGCCGTGGTCCCGGTCGCCACAGGGCCGGTGGCCTGGGCGGCAGGGGCATGACACGCACTCCGGCTGCCAGGAGTACGGCGACCGGAGTACCGGGCCTTGGTGCGGCCCGATCGCCGGCGACTGGTCACCTGCGATGCCGAACAGTCTGATCCGCGCCGCCGGAGTGTCAACACTTTCGGTAGAAATTTCGAATCTTTCTATCAGCTGTGAGTTCCCGGACGGGGTAACCTCCCCGATCAGAGACCGCGCCTGGCGGCCTGTGTCCGCCTGACTGCTCGACTCGTCTGCAAGGCGAGGATTGTGACGGCCGTGGGGGAGCACTGTCACAGCGAAAGTTTCGAGGCCGAAGTCCTCGTCGGCACCGGCTGACTTCGGGCATTCCGACCGTCTCGACATCCGGTACTTGGTCGGCTGGCCCGGCCGGTTACGCGCACGGCAATCAACCGGGGAACGTAATCATGATCAACGCTCCACTGGTGTGCGCCGATGCGGCCTCGGGCGAGTGATTGTCTGATCAGCGGAATGCAACCTGCCGCCCGCCTCGAACGTCCTTGGAATCGAGCATCCCAGCCTGCCTGGGTCCGACGTCACAGGGATCACAACAATGAGCGAGCCCTCCCACGGTTCCAGGGGGCATGGCACCGGACGCCGTCGCGCCGGCGCGCACAGCGCACGCCAGTCGGCGCCGAGCGCCGACACCGCGCCTCACGCGACCGGCGAGGACGAGCGGACTGCGGGCGGCAGGGCGGCAGCCCGCAAGGCGGCCCGCAAGGGCGGCGGACGGCGCGGCAGGCGCGCGCTGAAGATCGTCGGCATCACCATGGCCTTCGTCATCCTCGGCGCAGGCGGCGCGGCAGGCTACGCCTACTGGAAGCTCAACGGCAACATCAAGTCCGACGACCTGTCCGCCAACGGCAAGGACGGTGCGGGCCACGAGAAACCCGACGCTTTCGGCCGCACCCCCATCAACATCCTGGTCCTGGGCTCAGACGGTCGCGAGAGCGCGGCGGACTGCAAGCTCGGCGGCCACTGCGAGGACGGCCACGGCGGTGAGCGTGCGGACGTGGAGATTCTGCTGCACATATCCGCCGACCGCACCAACGCCACCGTCATGAGCATCCCGCGCGACCTGCGCACGGACTGGAGCGGCTGCCACGACAAGGGCCATACGCAGATGGGTCCCCAGCACAACGCGATGATCAACTCGGCGCTCAACGGCGGCCCAGGGTGCAGCGTGGACGCCGTGCACCAACTGACCGGCATACCCATCGACCACTTCATGAAGGTCAAATTCCAGGGCGTGGTGGACATGTCCAACGCCGTCGGCGGTGTCGATGTCTGCGTGGACGGCAACATCTACGACCCGTACAGCCACCTGAAGCTCAAGAAGGGCCAGCACGAACTGGTCGGCAGTGCGGCCCTGGCCTTCCTGCGCACCCGGCACGGTTTCGGCGACGGTACGGACAGCCGCGGCCGAACCGACGGCCAACACGTCTTCATGACGGCCCTGCTGAACAAGCTCAAGGGCAACGGCACTCTGAGCAGCCCCAACAAGATGTGGAAGCTCGCGAACGCCGCAACCAAGGCGCTGACCGTCGACAACTCGCTCCATTCCGTCACCAAGCTGATCGGCCTCGGCCAGGACCTCAACAAGGTCCCCACCAAGCGGGTCACCTTCGCCACGATCCAGACCCAGGACCTCGAGTCCGGGACGCAATTGGTGCAGCCGGGCGCGGCCGCCCTGTTCAAGACGATCGCCGACGACCAGTCGCTGACCACCGATGACGGCACCGCCGTGCCGTCCGCTTCTGCCTCCGCCTCTCCCACCGTGCCGCCGTCCGCGATCCCGGTGAAGGTCCGGAACGGCGCTGCCAAGGACGGTGCGCTCGTCCCCGGCCGTGCCGGCGACGTCCAGAAGGAGCTGAAGAACCGCGGCTTCACCCAGGCCACCGCGATCACCGGCACCCAGACCCCGACCACCTCGGTGGCCTACCCGGCCGGACAGCAGGCTCAGGCCCAGTCCGTGGCCAAGGCCCTCGGCATACCGGCGAAGGACGTCAAGCAGGACGCCTCGGCGACCGGCATCGTCCTGACCGTCGGCTCCGACTGGACCACCGGCACGACCTTCCCCGGCGGCAAGACCGACGCGACCGACGCCGACCGCAAGGCCGCACTGGACGGCGCGAACCAGCAGTTCGGCGACAACACGACCAAGTGCGCCAAGGTCAGCAAGTTCACCACCGTGATCGGCCTGGACCGCAACTACAACTTCACCACCGACGCCGCTCGCACCAAACACGGCATGTCCCCCGCCCAGGCATACGACAAGGCCACGAAGGAGGGCATAAAGGACTCCGCGCCGTAGAGAGGAGCCGGCCGTCGTCCCGACGGTGCAAAGAGGTCCGCTGACTGGCATGTGGCCAGGTCGGCGGGCCTCTTCTCGTCAGGCCGAAGGCGCCGGGACGCCCAGCGCGGACAGGAAGGCCGTGGCCGCTGGGGAGGGCTGGAAGCGGCTCCAGATGAGGTGCTCCACGCCGGCCGGAGCGTCGCTGAGCCGGACGATGGGCAGGTCGGGAAGCTCAGGCATGAAGGCGGCGGGCAGCATGCCGATGCCCAGGCCTTGCCGGATCAGGCGAGCCATGAGGTTCGCGGTCGTCACTTCGAAGGAGACCTCGCGCCGCACTCCGGCCGCCGCGAAGGCCGCGTCGGAGTGGGCCCGGCCGGCCGTGCCTGCGGGGAAGTCGACGAACGTCTCGTCGGCCAGCCGGTGCAGGTCCACGTGTTCCCGATCCGCCAGCGGGTGGTCGGGCGCCACCACGGCGACGAGGTCACCGCCCCCCAGCTCGTGGCTGCGGACGCCCAGCGGTCGTACGCCCAGCGGGAGCCCTACGAAGGCGGCGTCCAAAGTGCCCTGCCGTATCCGTTCGATCAGATCCTCGCTGGGGCTCGTGCGGAGGCTGATCCGCACCTCCCGGTAGCGCAAGTGGAACTGCTTGAGCACAGCGGGGAGATCGACCGCGCCGACGGCGGAGATGGCCCCGATGGCGAGTCGGCCGCGGATCTCACCGGCGGCGGCCGCCACTTCGGCGCGGGCCCGCTCGGCGGCGTCGAGAGCCTGCCGGGCCGCAGGGAGAAACGCCTCGCCCGCAGGGGTCAACCGGACGCGGCGGCTCGTGCGTTCGAACAGCTTGGCGCCCAACTCGCTTTCCAGCCGGGCGATCTGGTGGCTCAGCGCGGACTGGACGACCAGGCACTGCTCGGCGGCGCGGGTGAAGTTGCTCGTCTCCGCGACAGCGACGACGTAACGCATCTGCTGGAGCTCCATGGATCAATCGTCATACACGATTGTTCCGATGACAAACATGTGTTGGACTCATTGATCGTCGATCGCTGAGGCTGGGCGCATGACGGCGACGAGACTTCACAACGACGGCGGCATGTCGCGCGGGCTGCTCCTGCTCATGTCGGTGGCGACAGGACTGGCGGTCGCGGGCAACTACTTCACACAGCCGCTACTCGACCTGATCGGCCGGGAACTGGGGCTCGGACCCTCGCTGGCAGCGCTGACGGTGACGGCTGCGCAAGGCGGGTACGCACTGGGGCTGATCCTGCTGGTGCCGCTCGGCGACCTGGTGGAGCGGCGCCGACTCGCCGTGTCGCTCTACGCGGCCACCGCGGTGTTCCTGCTGATGTCGGCCACCGCGGCCAACGGCAAAGTGCTCCTGGTCAGCACGGCTCTGACCGCGCTGACCTCGGTGGGAGCGCAGGTCGTGGTGCCGTTCGCGGTGACGCTGGCGCCGCCGGACGAGCGCGGCCGGGTGATCGGCACGGTGATGACCGGGCTGCTGTTCGGCGCATTGCTGGCGCGCACCGCGTCCGGACTGCTGTCGGAACTGGGCGGCTGGCGGACGGCCTACTGGGTGAACGCGGTCCTGATGGCGCTGATGGCCGTGCTGCTGCGTCTCTTCCTGCCCCGGCTCGGTGGTGAGGGCGGACACCTGTCCTATCCAGGTCTGCTGCGATCGACGGTTGCGTCGTTCCGGTACGAGCCGCTGCTGCGGTCGCGAGCGGGTATCGCCGCCTTGAGCATGGCTTCGTTCAACGTGCTGTGGACGGCCCTGACCTTCCTGCTGGTGCAGTCGCCGTACCGCTGGTCGGCGTCGGCCATCGGCATGTTCGGCCTGGTCGGCGCCGCGGGTGCGCTGACGGCCTCGGTGGCGGGGCGGCTGGCCGACCGCGGCCACGTACAGATCGTGACCGGCGCAGGGACGGTCCTGCTGCTGGCGTCATGGGCGGCGATCGCCGCTGGGGCACGTTCGCTGGTCTGGCTGCTCGTCGGCGTGATCGTGCTGGACTTGGCGCACAAAGCGGTGCTCAACAGCAATCAGAACATCATCTTCGCGCTCCGGCCCGAGGCCAGGAACCGGATCAACTCCGCCTTCTCGACCGCCTTTTTCCTCGGCGGCGCCGTGGGCTCCGCGCTGACCTCGGTGGTCTGGGTGCACAGCGGCTGGACCGGAGTATGCGTCCTGGGCGCCATCTTCTCCTTCGGGACCGTCGCGATCTGGGTCGTGGAGCGCGTCACCGTCGACCGCGCGGCAGGAAAGCCCCCGAAGACCTCGGCCCACCAGGGTCATGACCCGAAACCGGCCGCCTCGGCCAACTGATCCGTGCCCGACCCGGGTCGTATCCCCGAGCATCACCGAAGGAGAACGAGCGTGTCCCGCACCGTCCTGGTCACCGGAGCCACCGGAACCGTGTCCACCGCACTGATGAATGCGCTGGAGGGAGCCGACGTCGACCTTCGTGCCCTCGTCCGTGCGGAGTCCAAAGCGGACGGCCTGCGCGAGCGGAACGCCGCGGTCGTCGTCGGCGACCTCGACGACACACGGTCTCTTCCGCCTGCCTTCGAGGGCGTGCAGGACGTGTGGCTGCTCACCCCGAACAGCCCGCGCGCTCCGGAGAACAACATGAACGCCTTGTGGGCCGCACGCCAGGCAGGTGTGGAGCGCATCGTGCGCCTGTCCGTCGCCGGCGCGGCACACGACGCGCCGAACCGCAGCGGCAGGCTGCACGCCCTGTCCGACCGGGAGACCGAATGGAGTGGCATGCGGTGGACGATCCTGCGTCCGCTCTGGTTCATGCAGAATCTGCTGAACGAGGCGGACGACATCTCCGGCACCGGCACTTTCTCGCTCAACATGGCCTCGGCGCCGATCGGTATGGTCGACGTACGCGACATCGCCGAGTGCGCCGCCCGGGTGCTCCTCGACGACCCGGATCGCCACCACGGTGAGACATACACCCTTACCGGCCCGCGCCCGCTGACGTTCGACGAGGTCGCGCGCCAACTGAGCCTCGCTCTCGGCAGGTCCATCGCATACCTGCCGGTCAGTGACGACGCCAAGCGCGGGGCACTGCTCGGCTACGGCGTTCCGAAATGGACCGTCGACATGATCGAGGAGTACGCGCAGGCGTACGTCTCCGGCTGGGGCGACTTCACCACCGACTCGGTCGCCGACCTCCTCTGCCGCCCCCCGCGCGACATCGCTGACTTCGCCCGGGACCACGCCGCAGCCTTCACCCGGTGCTGACGACGACTGGCCCCGTGACCCGCAGCCGGGGAGCGATGGGCAGGCGGCGATACTGGCCGCTTCGCCTGCGGGCGGCCGCCCTCGGCGGCTACGGTCGGAGAATGATGTGGTGGCAGGCGGCGTTATGGGGTCTGGGCGGCGGTGGAGCCGCCACCGTGGTCTCCCTGTCCGCTACCTGGTCGGCGCGATCCTTTCCGGCGCGGACCTGAGCCGCGTGGATCTGACCGACGCGAATCTGACCCGCGCGAATCTGGCCCGCGCGCGCCTTGTGGGCACGAACCTCATCGGCGCACACCTGGCCGGCGCGAACCTGAGCGCCGCCCGGCTGATCGGCGCGCACCTGATCGGTGCGGACCTGACGAGCGCGGACCTGACCGACGCAAACCTGTTCGACGCGCACGTGATCGGTGCGGACCTGACCGGCGCGCACCTGATCGGTGCGGACCTGAGTGGCGCGAGCTTGCTGAGTGCGCTGTGGTCGGAGCGGACGCTTTGGCCCTCCGGTCTTGCCGCAAGGATGAAGGAGCAGTCCGAACCGCTCGCCGATGGCCGGTGGCGTGTGCGCGGATCGGGGAGCAGTGAAGCAGATCTGTCAGTACCCCAGGTGCCGGTGCCCTGACCAGGTTGTGGACAGCCGGAAGACCGGGACGGGCGTGATCGGTCGTCGGGCGGGAGGGGAGAACGGCATGATGTGCGCCCGCACGGGTCAGTTCTTCACGCCGACAGCGCCGTAACCGCCTATATGGGAGAGCTCCCGCTTGGTCGGCACCGGGCCGTCGGGCCGCCACAGCGGCAGCTGGACCAGCCCGGGGTCGACGAGGTCGAAGCCCTCGCACAGGGCCACGAGTTCCGCGTGCGTCCTGAGGTTGAAGGTGGCGGTGGCCTTGCTCTGCCGGTACACGTCGGCGGCCTCTTCCGAACCCGTCCCTGGCGCATGGAAGTCGGCCGTGGGATGGCTGAAGATCAGATGACTGCCTGCGGGCAGCGCGTCCCGATAGGCGGCGACCAGGCCGGCGGGGTCCTCGTCGTCACGGATGAAGTGGAGGATGGCCACCAGCATCAGTCCGACCGGCTGGTCGAAGTCGATCAGCTTGCCGATGGTCGGGTGTTGCAGGATGCTCTCCGGGTCCCGCAAGTCGCCCAGGAAGAAACCCGTGTTGCTCGTGCCGAGGAGGTGCGCCCCGGCGTGGGTGGCCACGATCGGGTCGTTGTCGATGTACGCCACCCTGACGTCCGGGGAGACGTCGTGTGCGACCTGGTGGGTGTTCGGCGACGTGGGAATGCCGGTGCCTATGTCGATGATCTGCCGGATACCGCTCTCGGCCAGGAACCGCACCGCCCGGTGCATGAACGCCCGGTTCGCCCGCGCGGACGGCACCGCGTCAGGCAACAAGTGGATCACCTGCTGGGCGGCTTCGCGGTCCACCTCGTAGTTGTCCTTGCCGCCGAGGTAGTAGTCGTACATGCGGGCAGGGTGCGGCCTGCTGGTGTCGATCTCTTCGACGGTGAATCCCTGGTCGGCCAACGCCGTACTCCGATCTGCTGCGTGGGTCGGTGATGATGCGGGTGAAGCATCCACGGATGCCGCTCAGTTCTTGATGCCGACGCCGCCGTAGATGCCGACGTGAGAGCGCTCCTGCTCGGTCGGGGCCGGCCCGTCGGGCCGCCACAGCGGCAGCTGGACCAGTCCGGGGTCGACCAGTTCGAAGCCGTCGAAGAGGCCCAACACCTCGGCACCCGTCCTGAGGTTGAAGGTGGCGGTGGCCTTGCTCTGCCGGTACACGTCGATGGCGTCCCCCGAACCCGTCTCCGGCGGGTGGAAGTCGGCAGTGGCGTGGCTGAGGACCATCCGACTGCCTGCGGGCAGCGCGTCCCGATAGGCGGCGACCAGGCCGGCGGGGTCCTCGTCGTCACGGATGAAGTGCAGGATGGCCACCAGCATCAGTCCGACCGGCTGGTCGAAGTCGATCAGCTTGCCGATGGTCGGATGCCCCAGGATGCTCTCCGGGTCCCGCAGATCCCCCAGGAAGAACCCGGTGTTGCCCGTACCCAGCAGATGCGCCCCGGCATGCGTGGCCACGATCGGGTCGTTGTCGACGTAGGCCACCCTGATGTCCGGGGAGACCTCGTGTGCGACCTGGTGGGTGTTCGGCGACGTGGGAATGCCGGTGCCTATGTCGATGATCTGCCGGATACCGCTCTCGGCCAGGAACCGCACCGCCCGGTGCATGAACGCCCGGTTCCCCAGCGCCGACGGCACCGCGTCGGGGAACAGGTCGATCACCTGCTGGGCGGCTTCGCGGTCCACCTCGTAGTTGTCCTTGCCGCCGAGGTAGTAGTCGTACATACGAGCCGGGTGCGGCCTGCTCGTGTCTATCTCGGCGACAGGAAAGCCATCGTCGGTCAACGCCGTCCTCCGGTCCGTCGTGGCCTCGCCAATGCGCGAGTCCTCGGCCTGCTGCTACGTGCTGCGCAAACGGGTCGTGCGTGCGGTGCCTGTGCTGCCGTACGGTGGCTGTGCCGTGCGGTGCTCAGCCGAGCCGGGCGCCCGCTGCGGCGCCCAGGACGAAGGTGGTGGCATCGATCCCGGTGTGGATCGGTGCGGTTGCCGAGGCGATCCATCGCTCAGATCTCCTTGCGCATGCCGGCAAGGATCGATTTGGTGCTCTGTGCCGGCGCGGCCTGCGCGCACATCCGGTCCAGCGCCTCCAGGAACGTGGACACATCGTCACGCTCGTCGAAGTAGACGCCCCCCACCAGGCTCTCCACGTAGGCGATGTCCGGGATCTCCTGGAGCTGGAAGCGGAAGATGTGGAAAGGCCCGTACATCGCCGGGTGCGGGCCTGCCGCGAAGGGCATGATCTGCAAACGGACGTTGGGCAGATCGGCCACCTCGAGCAGCGCGTCCACCTGCTCACGCATCACCTCGCGCCCGCCGATGGGGCGGCGCAGCACGGTCTCATCCATGACGAACCACAGCAGCGGCGCCTTGTCCCGCCGGAGCAGCGACTGGCGCTCGATCCGCAGCGTGACGAGCCGGTCGATCTCATCGGCCGCCCCGTGCGGCAGCCCGGCGCGCAGCGTGGCCCGTGCGTACGCGGGCGTCTGCAGCAGGCCGGGCACGTAGTGCGGTTCGTACGCGCGGATGACCGCGGCCTCACCTTCGAGGCTGACGAAGGCGCTGAACCAGTGGGGCAGCACGTCGCGGAAGCTGTGCCACCAGCCGGGCCTGTTGGCCTCGCGGACGAGGGCGAGGAAGCCGCTGACCTCGTCGGGCGAGACCACCCCGTAGGTGGTGAGCAGCTTCTCCACATACGGCAGCTTCAGTCCGACTTCGGCCCTCTCCATCCGGCGGATGGTGGCGTGGGTGACGTCCAGCGCCCGGCCGGCCTGCTCGAGACTGACACCGGCCTGCTCCCGCAGATCCTGAAGGCGCTTGCCCAGCACCATGCGCAGGACCGTCGGGGCACCACCCGGCCGGGGGTCCATCACAGAGGCTCCTTCTCCAACTTCCTTGGCCGAAGGGCAGTCTGCCATGTTGTCAGGCTTCAGGGGCCGAGAGTCACGTCGGTGCGCCGGGGAAGTGCCGCTCGTCGATGCTCCGCAGCGCCGGCCAGTAGTCGTGGACCACTGCGTCCAAGGCCGGGGCCAACGATCGAGGGCGCCGGGCGTCGCACAAAGGAAGCGATCAACCCCACCCACGCCTGGAGAGACCCGTCCGGCATCTCGGTGCCCTGGTGATAGACACTCGCCATTCGCTCATTGTCGTAAGCACGGCTCATGCGGGTCGATCCCGGTGCGGCGAGCACGCTCGCACAAGGTTGGGAGACGCCTGCACAGGGCCTCAGCGGCGACTACTCCGGGGGTTGAGCCCGGCACCCGCACGGAGTGAGACCTCACCCCCGTGGCGTCATCACCTGCCGACCACGGCCACGGGGGGACGTCACCTCGATGGTCAGTCGCTTCCCTGGACGGCGCTGATCACGACATCGGTCACCGCGTCCGGGTTGGAGACCATCGACAGGTGCGGTGCATTCACGCTGACGGTGTGGGAGCCGGCCCGTGCTGTCATGATTTTCTGTTCGGCCGGAGGAATCACCTTGTCCGCTGTGCCGATCAGGGCCCAGGACGGGATGGTCTTCCAGGCGGGAACTCCGGACGGCTCGGTCAGGGTGCTGGCGGCAAAGGGCCTTTGTCCTGCTGCCAGCACGTCCGACTTGTTGAGGGGGACGCCTGCGGCGAAGAAGCCGGGGAAAAGCTTCGGCTTCACGTACAGGTCCACATCCCCATTGCCGCCGGGGATGGGAACGGTGTTGAAGACCGTGCTGGGATCCGGTACGGCCAGGACCGATCCGGGCTGGGCGGCACTCAGCTGTCCCACCGTTTCACCCTTGTCGGGGATGAAGGCATCGATGTAGACGAGCGCCTTGATGTTCGCGATGCCCGTCGCGGCGTTGGAGATGACGAACCCACCGTAGGAGTGGCCCGCAAGCACCACGGGACCGGTGAGGGTCTGCAGGTAGGCCCGCAGGTTGGCTGTGTCCGTGGCGACTCCCCGGAGGGTGTTGGGGGGAGCCAGGACGGTGAACCCTCGCTTCTGGAGGCGCTCGGTGACCTCCGCCCAACTGGAGGCGTCTGCCCACGCGCCGTGGACCAGAACGATCGTGGGCGTGGCGACGTGCGACGGGCCGCCGGCGGGTGCGTGACCGCTGCTGGCGGGCACATGACTGCTGCTGGAGGTGCAGCCCGCCGTCAGGGCGACTGCTGCCGTTGTCGCCAGCACGATCAGACCGAGGTGTCGCCTGCACTTCACGTGACTCTCTCCTTCGTGGGATCCATTTGCCGAACTCGGATTGCCGAACCCGGACACGCAAAGCGCCGCCGAAATCTTCCCGATCGAGCATGGGGTATTGACTCCCGAATTCACGGGAGCCGTCGGTTTTCGTTTCCGGGGTGATTGATCCCTGAATCGTCTTCCGACCTGGTATTTGATTCGTCAACGGCGTCCGAAAAACCCAAGATCTGCCATGGGTCTGTTTCAGCGGACTGGGCAAAGCCCAGGGGAGACTGGCGCTTTTAGGCTTGTGCACGTGAGCCTAGTTTGACGATGCCGGGCTCGCGCGCCGGGTGAGGCGTATGGAAATGGATTCACCGCTGTGGAGCAGTCGATCATCGATCGGCTCAACCTGGGATGCGCTCTGCCAGTCCTCGTACCGCAGCAGGGATGACGCCCTCAGCGGCGATCCGGATCCCCGTGCTGGAGGCGATCTCGGAAGGGAAGACGCGGGTGCGGCCGTTCGACGTTCTGGCGAGCACGGCGTGAGTACGCGCCGAGCCCGTGCGATTGTGGTCCTCGGGTTACCTCATCCCGGTTTCTCTTCGCTGCCGCCGTGCGTGTCTCGAACTTCTTCGCCCGTGGAATAGCGATCGTTACCAAGCGAGCGCTATTCCATGGGTGTCAGGCACCCCGCCGGCACCGCGTACGAGGGGAAAGGCCCCACCATGTCCACAGCAACGGCAGCAACTGCTCCCACTCAGACCGTGAACATCGCTGGGACCCCGTTCGCCTACCGCGAGGTCGGCCTCGCCGAGGGTCTTCCGCTGGTACTCCTGCACCACGTCACCGCGATGCTGGACGACTGGGACCCCGCCGTGGTCGACGGCCTCGCGGCTGAGCGGCGCGTCATCCTGGTCGACCTTCGCGGCGTCGGCCGCTCCGGGGGGACCACTCCCGACACCTTCGAGGCGATGGCCGCGGACACCGTCGCCTTCCTGGACGCCCTCGGCCTGGACACGGTCGACCTGCTCGGCTACTCCCTGGGCGGTATCGTCGCCCAAGTCGTCGCCCAGCAGCACCCCGAACGCGTCCGCCGGATCATCCTGGCAGCCACCGCGCCCGCAGGCGCCCAGGGTCCCGCGGCCACCGGCGCCACCCTCCAGGAGGCCACCCGGAAGGCCGCCGAGCAGGGCAAACACCCCAAGCATTTCCTGTTTTTCGAACCTTCGCAGTCCAGCCAGGACGCCGCGGACGCCTTCCTCGGCCGCCTCGACGAGCGCGTCACCGACGACCGGGACACCCCGGTCTCCGACGAGACCATCGGCGCCCAGTTGACCGCGCTCACCTCCTGGGAACAGGACACCTCATCGGCCGGCCTGGCGGCCGTGAAGCACCCCGTCCTCGTCGTCAACGGCGACAACGACACCATGTGGCCCACCGAGACCGGCACCCTCCGCCTCGCCCATGTGCTGCCCAACGCCAAACTGGCCATCTACCCCGACTCCGGCCACGGCGGCATCTTCCAGTACCACGAGGTGTTCGTGCAGCAGGCACTGGACTTCCTCCGCGACTGATCCGTAGCGGAGAGGAGTGCCGGTTGGTCTGGCATGACGGCCGCTTGGCGGCTCGGCTGCTCGGTCGCTCGGTCGGAGGGCGGCGGCACGCGGGCCACGTCGCGCGTGCCCCGCGGAACTCGTCAGGAGCGCAGGCGAACGCATTTCGTCACAGTGACGGCAATCCACCCCGGGTGGATATCCAACGGAGGGCAGTTCGTGGGTCTCGCAACCGCTCGCGATCTCGTGGCGGGAAAGCTCAAGAGCCTGCCGCGACGGATCGCTCAGCGCTACGCCGCAGTGGTCGGAAAGCAGGAACGGGAGACGTACCCGGCCGCCGATGACATGCCCCTCGCCATGCGGAGCAGCCTGTCGGTCGCGGTCCTGCTGATCGCCGTCATTTTCGTGCTCGGTCTGCTCCTGCGACCCGACCAGCACCTGGCGTCCCTGCTGGTCGCTCCGCCCACGATCACTGCCGCGGCCTGCGGCCTACCGGCGACGGCCGCGGTCGCGACGGTCTGCTGCGGCCTGGCGCTGGTATTGGACGCTCTGGACGGGAGCTGGTACACCTCGATCCCCGCGATCCACGTGATCACCATTGTCTTCGTCACGATCTTCGTCACGGCATTGCGCGGGGTGCGCGACCGTAGTCTCAGGGAATTGATCGAGGTCCGTGCGGTGTCCGAGGCGGTGCAGCGGATTCTGCTGCGGCCACTTCCCGAACGAATGGGCGACGTGCGGATCGCCTCCGTCTACCATTCTGCCCAGCCATGGGCGAATCTGGGCGGCGACCTGTACGCGGCAGCCCGGACTGCCAACAGCATCAGATTCGTCATCGGGGATGTCCGCGGGAAAGGCCTTGCCGCCGTCGACGACGCCGAGGCCCTGCTGGGCGGTTTCCGTGAAGCCGCGCCCCGGGCGGCTGACCTGCCCGCACTCGCCGCCTATCTCGAAGAGAGCATGGAGAACCACTTCGAGCACGCCGGCGAAACGGACGAGTCCGCGGCGGAACGCTTCGTCACCGCTTTGTTCCTCGAGATCTCCGACGACGCGGGAGACAACACCCGAACCGTGAGAACGGTCAACTGCGGCCACTACCCGCCGCTCCTCGTCGGCCGCTCCACGGCCGGGCTCAGCTACCCGTCGCGGGAGTCCCCGCCGCTCGGTCTCAACAGCCGGAACAGAGACGACTACGACGTGGAGCAGTTCCGCCTCGGATCGGGAGAGATGCTCCTGCTCTACACCGATGGTGTGGTCGAGGCCCGCGACGCCTCCGGCGCCTTCTACGATCTCTACGCGAACGTCGGCCAATGGGCGACTCAGCAGCCGGACCGGCTCCTGAGCGACCTTCTCGATTCACTACGCGCCCATACCGGAGGCTCCCTCGACGACGATGTCGCCATGGTTGCCCTGCGAAGGGAAGGGTCTGCCGCGCAGTCGAGTGGCGTCTGATCCGACCCGCGCATCAGTCTGCGCCGCACCGACCGTCAGGTGAGGACGCGGCCGAGGAACCCGTGGATGTACCCGCTGATCGCGTCCAGGTGCGTCTCCAGGGCGAAGTGGCCGGCGGGCAGCAGGTGGATTTCGGCCTCGGGCAGGTCACGGGAGAACGCGCGCGCGCCGTCCGGCCCGAAGATCTCGTCCCGCTCGCCCCAGACGGCGAGCATGGGCACCCGGCTGTCGCGGAAGTACTCCTGCAGCTTCGGGTAACCGTCGATGTTCGTCGGGTAGTCGCGGAAGAGCGCCAACTGGACCTCGTCGTTGCCGGGCCGCTCCAGGAGGAGCTGGTCCAGGGTCCAGGTGTCAGGGCTGACGAGGCTGGGGTCGGACGCGCCGTTCTCGTACTGCCAACGCGTCGTGCTCGGGCTGAACTTGGCCCGTGCGCCCGGCTCCGTCTCGCGACTGGGGTCGCCGGCGTACGCGAACAGGTCGTCCCAGAAGGGCTTGGTGAAGCCCTCCATGTAGGCGTTGCCGCTCTGCGAGATGATCGCGTTGACCTCGAAGGACGGGTCGAGTGCCAGGCGCCAGCCGATCGGTGCTCCGTAGTCGTGCACATAGATGGCGAAGCGGTCGATGCCGAGATGCTTCAGAAGGCCCGCGGTGATGCCCGCGAGGTTGTCGAAGGTGTAGTCGAACTCGTCCACCTTGGGCATGGCGGAGTGGCCGAATCCGATGTGGTCGGTGGCGATGACGTGGTAGTCGTCCGCCAGTGCGGGGACGAGATGCCGGAACATGTGGGAGCTGCTCGGGAATCCGTGCAGCAGCAGCACCACCGGCGCGTCGCTGGGTCCGGCCTCGCGGTAGAAGACCTTCTGGCCGTTGATCATGGCTGTGTTGTGTCGAGTGGGAAGCACTAGGACCTCCTGCGCCCTCTGGCGCGGAACTGCGTCAAATCCGCCTGCGCGCAATCCGGTCGGATCAAAGGGTGGCAAGCGGTCACCGCGTAGGCCGGGGAACAGCCCCCCTGGCATGGCGTGATACCTCGCGACAGATGGCGCTGGCCGCCACCCTTCCCAGGGTATGCGCGACGCCCAGAGGCGACAACACGACCGAACCGATCTTCCTGCTCGGTAGCCATGCGCGCGACGGGGTCCTCGGACGAGCTGCGATTCCAGCGGCATCGCCGTGGCCGGCCACCACGGGACAGCCGACGGCCGGCTGATCGGTTGCGTCAGCGCGAGGTCAGGCCGGTGAGGTGCCGCGCCACAGGCTGGCGCCGGCGGCAAAGACGATCGGGTCCATGGCGGACAGCTCTCTTCGTACCCGGGCTTCGAACTCGGTTCGGGCATCTGCCGGGAGGGCGTCGATGAAGGCGCGGGAGCCGTGCGAGAGCCCCCAGTTCCAGAACGTGTCGGCGTCGGGGACGGGAAGACGCTGCTCGATGGCGGTCACACTGACGCTCGTGAACCCCGCCGCCGCGAGGAGCCGCTTCTCATCCAGGGGCCGACTGAGCCGTCCTTGGCCGACGGGTATCAGGGGCTGGAATTCGCGGAAGAGGGCATTGTAGAACTCCCACTCCGGCGCGTCTTCGACCGCGCCCGGGACGGAGAAGGAGAACACCCCGCCGGGAGTCAGGACTCGACGGATCTCCAGGGCTGCCCTTGCCGGATCATCGAGCAAGTGGACGACGAATCCCGCACAGACCAGGTCGAAGGAGCTGTCGGGAAAGTCCAGTTGGTGAACGTCCATCACCCGCGCTTGGTGAACCTGCGGGTGCTGGGCCGAAATCCGCTCGATCATGCCAGGGGCGCAGTCCACCGCCGTCACCTGGCAGCCGCGGGCGAGCGCGGCAGCGGTCAGGGCGCCGCGCCCGGCGCCCAGGTCGAGGACACGGGTGCCGTGCGCCGGAGCGAGCCACTCCATGTGCTGGTGGCCGAACCCGGCGAAGAACGGCAATACCTCGTCATATAGCGAGGCCACTTCGTCGAAGAGGGCGGTGGCTCGCGCTGTGGTCATGGCCGGTCATCCTGGCAGAGGGACAGATGGCCTGCACTCCCATTTCGGCCCCACCCGCCGGATCGGTCCCACACCTCATCCGGCACCAACCGCTCGACCAGACACGTCAGGCGTGGCTCAACCAACGACCGCAGCGAAGGAAGCGACACAGACATCCACGGCGCGGTCCTGAATGTCATCTTTCTGGATGAACGAAGGCGTTTCGTCCGCTAACTCGTGGTTCTCAGACGTAATGTTCCTCGGGAGTACCGCCGCGATCCGCGGCCGGTGGCTGTCGAGAACCGGAGAGGCCCATGTCCATGTTCACCGCTTCCGCCCTGTGCAGTCTGAGGCGTACTGCCGGCACCGTTGCCGGAGTCCTCGCCGTGGGTGGCGTCCTGTTCGCCGCCGCCCCCGCCCAGGCGGCGCCGGCCCAGCCCTACGGCACGATCACCTCGCCCGCCGGTCTGAATGTCCGTCAGTTCCCGAGCACGGACTCATCCGTCGTCGGCTTTTACGGCAACGGTGCGCAGGTGGGCCTCACGTGCAAGGTCCGGGCGCAGAACGTGGACGGCAACACGATCTGGTACCTGGTGCGCGGCAGCAGCCACGAGCGCTGGCTCAGCGCCAGGTACGTCGCCAACACCGGCGCCGTGTCGTACTGCAACAGTGTCCTGACCTCTGCCGCGAGCGCGCAGGTGCAGGGCCAGCACCCGGGCGCCAAGGGCTGAGTCCGCAGCCCCCATCCGCTGG
Organism: Streptomyces sp. NPDC049040; assembly: GCF_043197715.1. Classification (NCBI taxonomy): domain Bacteria; kingdom Bacillati; phylum Actinomycetota; class Actinomycetes; order Kitasatosporales; family Streptomycetaceae; genus Streptomyces; species Streptomyces sp. NPDC049040. Next base: position 290,830 of record NZ_JBICTO010000004.1, on the reverse strand, counting down.
CCTCCGGGCGGCGCCCCCTGGAGGTGTTCACCGAAGCTCGGTGGGATTGCCGGTCAGGGCGCGGCGTGGGGTGCGGCGTGGGGTGCGGCCAAGTGCGCGACGAGGCGGGCGACTTGCCGGGCGAACGCCTCCTGGAAGTCGGCTCGGTCGGCATCGGCGCCGAAGATCTGCCGGGCCACCTGGGGCAGCAGGACCGGTGCGCTCGCCATGGCGTACAGGGCGAGCAGGAGGTGGCCGGCGTCGAGGTCGTCGGGGAATTCGCCGGCCGCCTGGCGTTCGCGGAGCTGGTCGACGATGCGGTGCATGAAGTCGACCCGGCCTTGGCTGTGCCGCCCGATGTCCGTGTGCTCACCGGCCTCGGGAGTGTCGCCGAGGCCCTCCCAGGCCAGCAGGCGGGTGATGTCGGCGTTGCGGCCGGTGACGCGTACGTAGTCGGCCGCGATGTCGCTCAGCGGTTTGTCGGCGGCCGGCAGCGGGTCCAGGGCGCTGGTGCCGCGCTCCAGTACGGCCTGGTAGAGGCCCGCCTTGCCGTCGAAGTGGTACGAGATCAGCTGTGCGTTCAGACCGGCGGCCTTGGCGATGCGGGTGACGCGGGCGCCGGAGTACCCGTGCGCGCTGAACTCGCCGACGGCGGCACTGATGATCCGCTCCCGTGTGCGCCCCGAATCCCGGCGCCGGTCCGCTTCCTGGGGGGCCCGACGTGCGCGCTTGTCCGTTGCCATGAGCCCAGAGCCTAGCCGCTGAGGGTCCGGTTCATCTACTCATGTGATTTGTCATTCATCCGTTTGACTTTGTCATCACGATGAATGACATTGGTGATGAGGCAACGATGAGGAGGACGACGATGAAGGTGTTGGCCCGAGGCACCCACCGGGGCAGCCTGCGGCACAAGGCGCCCGGTGTCCTGATCGCGGCCCTGCCCACCGTCGCCTTCCTGGTGGCAGACGCCGCCGCGTCGCTGACCACAGGGCTGATCGCAGCCGCGGTGGCGGCCGTGGCCGGGTTCGGGTGGCGCCTGATCCGCAAGGAAAAGCTGCGCCAGGCGGTCATCGGCCTGGCCACGGTCAGCGTGTGCGCCACGGTCGCGGCGCTGACCGGCGAAGCACGAGGCTTCTTCCTCGTGCCCGCACTGATTCCGTTCGTCGTGGTCGCCGTCTGCCTCGCCAGCATCGTGGTCGGACGCCCCCTGACAGGCGTGATCCTGAACAAGGTGAGCGGCGGTCCGTCCGACTGGCGCTCCGAGGCGCCGCTGCGGCGCGTCCATACCGTCTCGACCTGGGTCTGCGTCGCCGTCAACGTCGTCAACGCCGCGCTGCAGGTCGTCTACTACCGCGGGAATGACCCCGTCGTCCTCGGCATCGTGCACATCGCCACCGGCCCCGTCTTCGCCGCGATCGTGGCGGCCACCATTGTCTTCGCCCGCAGGGCCGCACCCGCCCGCACCTTCCGGGCCGCGCCGGCACCGACGTCGCGTGAACCCGGTTCCCGCGAACCAACCGCCGCTGCCTCGGCGGCGTCCGAGGCCAGCACCCGCTGCTCGGCCTCGGCCACGAACGGCGACTGACGACCCTCGACGGGCCGGGAGACGGTCGGGCCCGAGGCCACCAGCCCGAACAGGGCAGGCTTCGCTTGCCGCTTGCCGCTTGCCGCTTGCCGCTTGCCGCTTGCCGATGTCGGCCAAGCGGACGCCGACGAGGGGGCGAGGTCGCCCTGGAAGTCATCCCGAGTGGCTCCGCTCACCGGTGCAGGTGGCCCAGGCCTCCCGCGGGCACAGGGTAGGGGTGTTCAGCGGGCAGGAGGTGTCGTGCTGCGGTCAGGTCGCCGTCCCGCACGTGGTCGTGAATCGTGTGCGCGAGTGTGGTGATGTCGGTGATGGCGACCGTCCACTCGTCGGCGTAGCGGCGCGCGGCTTCTCCTGTGAGGCCGAGTTGCAGTGAGCGGTGCGGGAGTGGCCGCAGGTGCAGGTCGCGTTCCGGGTCCCACTGGACCCGAGCCGGGGAGCGCTTCAACTCGCGCTGCCAGGTGGGGCGGTCAGGATGCAGACCGGGCTCATAGTGGGCCAGGACGGCATGTTCCAGTGCCCACGCGAAGCCCTCGCGGGTGATCTCGACGGCCAGGACCGTTTCCTGGCCGTCCTTGGAGCCCCATCCGCAGCGGTACATCATCCAGAGGAATGAGGGCTTGATCCACGTCATCCGGTCCCGCTGCCAGGCTGCCGGGAAGCGACCGTCCCGGGCGGCGGGAAGGCCGATCTCCGGCCTGTACGCCTGGTAGACGGTGACGGTGGAAGCGGTATGGAGGGCTCGGATCTGGTGCTTGGGTTCTGCCACGGTGACCAGGGTGAGGGCGCTGTTCGATGCGGGCCATCGAATTTGCGCTGCGCGTGTCTGTCGAGCCCGCGCAGGCAGATGGGGGGTGCAGGCGATGCCGGTGAAGGCCACGAAACAGGCTGAAAGATCTTTTGCGCGCGTCGCCGGTTGTGGTTGGCTCGCCCGATGGAGTTTCTTCTGACGGCGAGCGGGCTGCGCAACGAGACGCTGCGGGATGCCCTGCGGGACATGCTCGGAAAGCCGTTCGGGTCGGCGAACGTCGTGTTCGTGCCCACGGCGTCCGTTGCCGAGCCCGGGGACCATGGGTGGCTCGTCGCGGACATGAACCGCCTGCACGGTCTCGGCTGGCGGCAGTTCGACGTCCTGGAGCTGAACGGCCTGCCCCGGCGGACCGTGCTCGACCGGCTGCTGCGCGCCGACGTCGTCTACGTGGAGGGCGGCAACCAGTATCACCTTGCGCGGAGCATCACCGGCAACGACCTGGCCGGCGGCTTCCTGGAGGCGCTGGAGAGCCGGGTCTATGTGGGGGTGAGCGCCGGATCGATGATCTTCAGCCGGAACCTCACCGAGCACTCCGCCGACGTCATCGGGGACGCGGCGGATCTCCACGCGCTCGGTGCGACGACCCTGGAACCGCCCTTCGGTCTCTTCGACTGGTATCTGAAGCCGCACCTGTATTCGCCGGACTTCCCCGAGCGGGACGACGCCTGGGCTGAGCGCATTGCCGAACGGGCCGACTTTCCGCTCTACTTCATCGACGACGAGACGGCCGTTCGGATCAGGGACGACACGGTGGACGTCGTCTCCGAAGGGCGGTGGCGGCTCTTTCCGTGACGGGACGGAGCCGGGATGCCCCGGGCCTGTGCCGGTGGGCCGTGTGCCGTAGGCAGCCGGTGCCGGCCCCGCCCCGCCGCTCGGAGGCAGGTGAACGGCGGGGTGGGGCCGGGCGTTCGGACATCGTCCAGGTGTGCGGCGGATCGATGTCAGCCGGGCGGCGACCAGGAGTTCACCGCACCACGTGCGCGCCCGGTGCGCGCCCGACGGCCGCGGTGACGGTCCGGCTCGCGAGGCCCGAGGCAGTGCCACACCGCTTGCCGTTGAGGGTGAAGGTCTGCGGGGCCGGGTTGGCGCCGGTGTAGGAGCCGTTGAAGCCGATGGTGGTGGAGGCGCCGGTGGCCAGCGCGGAGTTCCAGCCCGCGTCCTTGACGGTGACCGCGGTGCCGCTCTGGGACCATGTGCCGTTCCAGCCCTGGGTGACCTTCTGGTTGCCGGTGAAGGAGAAGCCGAGCCGCCAGCCGTTGATCGGCGCCGCCTTGTTGGTGATGGTGACGCTGCCACCGAAGCCGCTTCCCCAGTCCGTGGTCACGGAGTAGGCGACCGTGCAGACAGCGCTCTGGCCCGCGGTGGTGGTGACGGTCAGCGAGGGCGACGGCGGGGAGCTGCGGCCCGCGGTGTCCTTGGCGACGACGCGGAAGGTGTAGGCGGTGGACGGGCTGAGCCCGGTGATCGTCGTGCTCGTGGTCGACGCGTCGACGGTCGCGACGGCGGAGGTGGTCGCGGGGTCGCCGGGGTAGACCAGGTAGGACGCCAGCGGCGAGGAGCCGGCGGTGGCCGGGGCCCAGGTCAAAGTGGCCCGGTCGGGACCGACCGCGGAGGCGGTCGGAGTGCCGGGCGCGGACGGCGGGGTGGCGGTGGTGGATCCGGCCGGGATGACGTATTCGGTGATCGAGTACGCGGGGAAGGTCGCGCTGAAGTTCCCGCCGGACAGCGCCTGGTCGGCGGGGTGCTGAATGGCGGTGGGGTCGTCCTGTCCGTAGCGGTAGACCTGCGCGGCGGCGGGCAGTGCGGTGCCGGAGGTCAGCGAGACCGGGGCGGTCAGGTCGCCGGTGGTCTTGTTGATCACGATGACGGTCGTCGCGTGGTCGCTGCCGCGCGTGGCTGCGTAGACCGCGAGTTGATCCTGGTCGGCGCTGCCGGAGGTGACGGCCGTGTCGCCGAACGCACCACCGGCGCCGTCGTAGTTGCGGAACATCCGGAAGGCGTAGGCACCGGGGTCGGTGGCCTTGGGCGGTGACCACAAGGTGGCCAGGTCGAGGCCCTCGCGCCCGAAGATCCCAAGGGCGTCCGCCTCGGCCAGGGCGCCGTCGATGTGGTCGAGCGCGCCCCAGTTGTACTCGGATATGGCGAGCTTCGTACCGGGGTAGTTCTGGTCGACCAGCGAGCGCATCCGCGGGATGAACTGGATGGGCTGGTTGATCCAGCTCTCGTCGACGTACGACGGGTCCCACAACTGCCGGGTGGAGCGCAGCCGGAGTGCCTGGGTGGCCGCGTCGTCGGTGCTGCCCAGCGCCACGCCCGACTGCTGCGGGTAGATGTGCTCGTCGAAGTAGTCGAGGATGCGGGTGCCGTGGGCCTGCTGGTAGGCCTGCATCTGCTGGAGGTACCAGGTCGCGAAGGGCACTCCGCCGTGCGCCGCCTGGTCGGGCGGGTTGGACCAGCAGCTGCCGCCCTCCCTGTTGCAGACGTCCTGGTCGAGCCCTGAGTAGGTCAGGGAGTTGAAGCCCCAGCCGACCGGGCCGAGGGTCTTCGCGCCGGGGTCGGCGGCCTTGACGGCTGCCGCGGTGGCGTAGGTGCTGTCGCGGAGCTCGTCGTCGCTCGCGCCGGTGGGGTGGACGTCCCGGTGGGTGGCGTGCCACAGGTCGGGTTCGTTGTCGAGGTCGTAGAAGCGCACCCCGCCCTGCCCGGCCGCGCCGTACGCGCTGTCGAGATACTGCACCCAGCCCTTGGTGAAGTCGGCGCCGATCGGGACGCTGGTGTCGGCGGGGTCGTTGCCGGTGACCGGGGTGCCGTCGGTCTTGGTGCCGTTGCCGCAATCGGGGCGCCACTGGGCGTCGCTGCCCTGCTGCGGACCGTATGCGGCGATGCTGAAGCCGCAGGCGTTGTCGCGTCCCGCGGGGGTCCAGCCGATCATCGGCACGGTCAACAACGTGTCGCTGCCGGTGCGCAGGTTCTGGTCGACGAACTTGTCCGCCTCGGAGCCGGCCGGCAGCGCGGCGGGGTCGTTGTCGGAGGAGACGTTCTCGAAGTACCAGTCGGAGCCGGTGTTGTGGGTGTCGAGCTTGTAGTTGTAGCGCGTGGTGGCGTTGCCGCCCCAGCGGTTCACCGGCAGCCGCAGCTCCTTTGCCAGGGCTTCGTCCGCGAAGTTCATGCCGTAGACGTGGGGGTCGATGGCATGCAGGCCCGTGGTGGTGTCGACCCTGAGAGCCGGGCCCGCGGCTGCGGCCGATGCGGAGGTCGGCGGCGCTGCCGCCCCGGCCGGCAGGGCCGCGACCACGGTGAGGACCAGCGCGGCGAGCGCGCCCTTGGATGATGTACGCATTGTCTCCTTCTCCTGGTGTGGGGGGAGCCGGCGAGCGCGGGGGAGCACGGCCGGGTGATCAGGGGCTGAAGGGACTGCTGGTTCGCGCGTCAGACTATATGGGAGCGCTCCCATTCTGAAGAGTGCCGGGCCTGGGGGGAAGTTGACGGTCCCGCGGGACGTCGTGGGCCCGTCGTCGCACTCCGGCCGGTTCCGGCTGAAGGGGCCGCCTCACTCGACGGCGCCGCCGGACGGTTCCGCGCCACCGGTGGCCTCCGGGCCCACGACTGGCTTGCCGTCACCTGACCGGTCGACCTCCCCGGCCCGCGGGAGGCGGGCGAGCAGCGCCCGCTTGTCCGGCTTGCCGCCGGGGGCGGTCGGCACCGTGTCGATCAGGGTGAACGTGGCCGGGACGGCGCCGTCGCCGAGAGCGCCGCGGACCGCCTCGCGCAACCCGTGCGGGTCGGGAGTGCGGCCCGGCGCCGCGACGACGAAGGCGTGTGCGGCCTCGCCGGAGCGCTCGTCGGGCGCGGCGACGACGTATGCCTGGTCGACGTCGCTGTGTGCGCACAGCACGGTCTCGATGGCGCCGGTGTAGTGGAGGATCGCGTTGACGAAGACCACGTCGCGGGCTCGCCCGACCAGCCGCAGGAACCCGTCGGGGCTGAACGCGCCCAGGTCGCGCGTCCTGATCCAGCCGTCCCGCGTCACCTCGGCGGTCCGCTCCGGCTCCTGCCAGTAACCGGACATCATGCCGTCGGTGCGCACCCAGACCTCGCCCGCCGTGCCCGTCGGCACCGGCCGTCCCTCCGGGTCGCGGACGCTGACGTCGGCGCCGGGCTGCGGCCTGCCCACTGTGTCGAGGACCTGCGAGCCGTGCTCGACGATGTCGGCGGGTGTCAGCAGGGTGAGCATGCCGGTCTCGGTCTGGCCGTAGCCCTGGTAGACGACTGGGCCCAGCAGCTCGACCGCCTCGGCGATGCGGTGTGCCGGCAGCGGGGAGCCGGCCACGAGCAGGGCCCGCATGGCGGCGGTGTCGACGGGCTCGGCGCGCAGCACGTCCAGCGCCTGGTAGAGGCGGGGGACGGTGCACAGGCAGGCGGTGGCGCTGTAGCGGGCCCAGGTGTGCGGGAAGGAGAGGGGCCCGTCGGGTATGACGGCGGTGCCACCGCTGAGCAGGCACAGTGCGAGGTGCTCCAGCATCACGGCGCTGGTGAGGGTTCCGAAGACCAGGAAACGGCTGTAGCCGGACGCCAGTTCGCGGGCCATCGGGGTCCAGCGCTCGGCCGGCTGCCACGACCAGTGCCGGCTGAGCGCTGCGTAGGTCTGCGCGCACCCCTTGGGATTGCCGGTGCTGCCGCTGGTCAGGGTGATCAGGCCGACATCTTCCGGGCGGCCCCGCGCCGCCAGTTCGGGTGCTGACCGCAACGCTGCGACCTCGCCGGGCCGGGCCGGGTCGTCCCATCCGAAGGGCTCTGCGGCGTCCGGCAGGACATCCCGGGTGACGTCGAGGTGCCGGGTGCCTGCCGCCTTCGTGGCCGCGGCCAGCACCTCGTCCGCAGTAGTGTCGTCGGCGAGGACCGCGTCCACCCCCTGACCGAGGACGTGAGCCAGCTGAGGAGGGGTCAGACCCGGGCGCAGGCCGGTGACCCGACACCCGAGCAGGTGGGCGGCGATCTGCGCGGCGAAGCCGTGCGGAGTGACGGCGGTGGTGACGGCCACCGCACCGCCGGGCCCCAGGCCCGCGGCGCTCAGCCCCCGCACCGCCTGGCACACCAGCCGCAGCACCGCCACGCGGGGGACCGGACGCCCGCGGAACTCGAAGGCCGGCACGTCGGGCTCGCGCAGCAGCGCCTCGACCAGGGGCCGGGGGAACACCGGTTCGATTCTTGCGTTCACTGTGCCCTCCGTTCGGCGCGGCATCAGGAGGCGACGTGTCAAGGGGCGGTATTCAGCCTGCGGAAAGGCCTGCACTTCTGCGCATTTCGCCCCTTGAGAGCGCCGTGATGCCCTGGCCCCGCCGGGGCCGACCGCCTGGTTAGTTATCCGTAAAGTCAGCCGGATAACCCGCCATTGCGATGTGACGTGGATCACATCTCGGCGGTCTGGATGACTTCTTGAAGGCTAAACTAGGGTGGCTGGGCATCCTGTCCGAGCCCTGGAGGTCTTGATGTCCGGAGAAGAACGGCTCGATTACCTGGTAGTAGGTGCGGGACCTGCTGGCACACAGGCCGGGTATTTCCTGGAGCGGGCCGGCAGAAATTACCTGGTGGTGGAGGCGGGTGAGTCCCCGGGCACATTCTTCCGCCGCTTTCCGCGGCACAGGAAGATGATCTCCAACAACAAGGTCAACACCGGGTGGGACGATCCGGAGCTGAACCTGCGGATGGACTGGAACTCGCTGCTGTCGCAGGAGAACGGCCCGCTGTTCACGGCGGTCACCCCGCGCTACTTCCCACCGGCCGACGCGTTCGTCGGCTACCTCGCCGACTTCGCGGCGACCCATGGAATACGCATCCGCTGCAACACCCGCATCGTCCGCATCTCCCGGGAGCCGGACGAGTCCTCCGGCGGCGGCCGCGGGCAGCGCGGGGACTTCCTCGCGCACGCCGAGGACGGCACGGTGCTGCGCGCGCGCCGGATCATCGCCGCCACCGGTGTCAGCCGCCCCTACGTTCCGCCCTTCGAGGGCGCGGAGCTCGCCGAGACCTACGCCGACGTCTCGGTGGACCCCGAGGAGTTCACCGGAAAGCGGGTCCTGGTGATCGGTCGCGGGAATTCGGCCTTCGAGACGGCGGACAATTTGATCGAGAATGCCGCGGTCATCCATGTGGCAGGTCCGGGTTCCCTCCGGCTGGCCTGGCAGACCCACTTCGTGGGGCATCTCAGAGCACTCAACAACAACTTCCTGGACACTTATCAGCTCAAATCGCAGAATGCCCTGCTCGACGGCGACATCCAGTACGTGAAAAGGGACGACGACGGCACTTACCGGGTCGCCGTGAAATTCTCCAGGGTTGCAGAGGTCGTCAAAGAGATTCCGTACGACCGGGTCATCCTTGCCACCGGTTTCCGATTCGACGCCTCGGTCTTCGACGAGGACTGCCGCCCCGCGCTCGCCATCAGGGATCGTTTCCCGGCGCAGACCGAGGCGTGGGAGTCGGTGAACGTCCCCGACCTGTTTTTCGTCGGGACGATCACCCAGGTTCGCGACTTCAAGAGGTCCACCAGCGGGTTCATCCACGGCTTCCGCTACGGCGTGCGGGCGCTGCACCGCATGCTGGAGCAGCGCTACCACGACCGGGACTGGCCCTCCCAGGACGTGGCCGGCAGCCCGGAGGCGGTCGCGGACGCGATCTTGGCCCGGGTCAACCGCTCCTCCGGGTTGTGGCAGATGTTCGCCTTCCTCGCCGACACCGTCGCCCTTGGCGCGGACGGTTCGGTCCGCTACTACCCGGAGGTGCCGCTTGACCACCTCCACCCGGCCATCGCCGACGGGCGGTTCGGTGCCGTGGACCGCTGTCTGGCCGTCACCCTGGAGTACGGCGCCGACCACGACAAGGTCAACCCGTTCGACGTGTCGGTCACCCGGGTATCGCAGGAGTCCACCGGCGGGCTCGACGGCCGCTACCTGCACCCCGTGGTGCGGCTGTTCCAGGACGGCAAGGTGCTCGCCGAGCACCACCTCACCGAGAACCTGGAGAACGAGTGGGACAGCGAGACGGTGCATCGAGCCCCGCTGATCAGCTTCCTGAGCGCGCACAGCGTCCCGGGAGCGCCCGTACCCGGCACCTCGTGACCCGGTCGCCGGCGGCCGGCCCCTGTGCGGGGTCGGCACGGACCGCCTCAGGCACGGGGCCGGCCGCCGGCCTGCTGACCCGGATGCGGGACCAGGCCAGGGCCCGGCTCGATCCAGTGCACTGGGACTTCTTCGAGGGCGGCGCCGGCGGCGAGCAGGCCGTCGGCGAGAACGAGGCGGCCTTCTGCCGGCTGGCTCTGCTCCCGCGGGTGCTGCGCGGCACCGGGCCGGCGGGCACGACCGTGGATCTGCCGGGCGCGCCCGGCACGCTGCCGGTGGTGGTCGCGCCGACCGCCTTCCACAAGCTGGCCCATCCGGCCGGGGAGCCCGCCACCGCGCGGGCCGCCGCAGCCGCGGGCGCGGTGATGACCACCTCGATGGCCTCGACCACCGCGGTCGGCGAAGTGGCAGCCGCGGCGCGCTCGGTACGGCCCGAGGCGGCGCTGTGGTTCCAGCTGTACCTCCAGCCGGAGCCCGCCGTCACCCGGGAACTGGTGCGGCGGGCGGAGGCCGCGGGTTGCACGGCGCTGGTGGTGACCGTCGACTCTCCTGCCTTCGGCCGGCGCGCCCGCGACGACCGCAACGGCTTCCACGACCTGCCTCCCGGGTACGCGGCCGAGAACATGCGCGATCTGCCGGGCGGGCCGCCCGGTGGCACCCGGCCGATCGTGATGTCGCCCGCCGTTTCCTGGGCCGACCTGCGCGCGCTGCGCGCGACCACGGAGCTTCCTGTGCTGGTCAAGGGAGTGCTGCACCCCGAGGACGCGCGGATCGCGGTGGCCGAGGGCGTCGCGGGCATCATCGTCTCCAACCACGGCGGCCGGCAGCTCGACGCGGCGCCCGCCGCGATCGAGGCGCTGCCGCCGGTAGCCGACGCAGTCGCCGGGAGGATTCCCGTACTGCTCGATGGCGGGGTGCGGTCGGGAGCGGACGTGGTGACCGCGCTCGCGCTCGGTGCGGCGGCAGTCGGGGTGGGCCGCCCCGTGCTGTGGGGGCTGGCCGCCGAAGGCGAGCGGGGAGTTGCCCGTGTCCTGGCGGAACTGCGCGAGGAGACGGCGCACGTGCTGACCCTGTGCGGGTCGGCCGACTGCGCCGGCGTCACCCGGGACCAGGTGGTGTCCCGGGGTGTGGCGGCGCCGTGGTGAGCGCCGAGAACGGCCGCTCGCGAGATGCGAAGGATGAGGGCGCGCGGGCGGCTCCGACGGAGTGGCGACTCGGATGAGGTGGGCGATGGGGACGAGGCGGACGAGGCGGACGAGGTGGGCATGATGAGGACGCTGGCCACGATGCCCGGCGCCGCGGGGGTCGCCGCGGTGGGGCTGGTGCTGTCCGGTCCGTACTGGCTGCCGCGCGCATTGGTCGCCCTACGGGTGCGGGTGTTCGCGGCCGTCAACGGTCCTGAGGGTGTCGTGGTGCCCAATGACCTCGTCGGGCCGGGGGAGTTCCTGCGCCTCTACTCCGACCCGGCGGCCGACGGGCGCAGCAGGGGCGCGGGCCTGTCCGACCTGTTCTGGTACTGGCTGGCTCCCGGTCCCGAGGTCCACCAGGAGCACCTGGAGCCCGGGCCTCGCCATGCGGCGGTCGCCCGCACCACCACGGAGGTGCTCGCCGGCACCAGCGCAGAACTGTCCGCGCGGGCCGCGGCCTGCGCGGCCAGGGTGCTGGACGAGCAGGTGCCGGGCGACGTCAGCCTGGTGCGGCTTCGCGACCTGATGATGCCGGTGTGGGCGGAATTCTTCCACGAGCTGGTCTTCGGCGAACCGTGCTCGCGGGCGGTGCGCGACCTGATCACCGGCAACGCCCGGGACGTGGTCGACTCGTTGAAGAACACCCGCCTCAGGCACATGCGTCGGCGCGAGCGGCTCACCCGCCACCTGCTGGGCCGGCTGGCCGCCGGTGAGGTCCCGCACGAGCTGCCGGCAGAGCTGGCCACCGACCTCGACAAGGCCCACTACCTGCAAGGAACGTTCTTCAACACCGCCGTTGTCCAGATGTCCGAGGCGATGGCGCATCTGCTGCTCGCGCTTGCCGAGCACCCCCGGGTGCAGAGCCGCTGCCGGGACGGGGGTCCGGACGGCGGATACGACGAGCGGTACCTCGGCCACGTGATGAACGAGGCCCTGCGGCGCTACCCGCTGTTCGGCATCGCGCACCGGATCACCAGCGCCCCGATCGATTCCGGCGCCGGCGAGGGCTACCCGGCCGGCACCGTGCTGTGTTTTGACTACCCCGCCTATCACGCCACCGGAATCGAGCGGCCCGAGGACTTCGACCCCGACCGTTGGGAGCACCTGTCGGTCAGGGACGCGCACCACATCCCGTTCGGGGTGGCCGCGAACCGGCCCTGCCCGGCCTGGCGCCTGGCACCACTGGTGACGCGCGCCGTCACGCACGAGGTGCTGGACCGCTTCGCGCTGCACTCCTCGGTGTCCCACACCAGGTCCATCCCCCACCGCGCGCCCTGCCTGCTGGTGCGCCTCGGGCACCGGCTGCCGCAGCACCGGCTGGCCGCCGCGATGGCGTCCCTGCGGGTGCGCGACCGCTGGGAGGACGTCGGGCGCAGCCTGCTGCAACTCGGCTTCGGTACGGCCATGGTGCTCCATGCGCGGCGGCTGCGGCCGGCAGCCACGTACTTCGCCCACCACGACGCCCAGGGACGTCCGCTGCACCCGACCGATGCTCCCGGCGACACCGGGACGGGCGACACGCACGCCGCGCACCACTGCCCGTACCCGCACTGACGCCGCCCGGCCGCACTCCCTCCGGCACTCCGGTCGTGCCGCTGCCGAGGGTCCGCGCCCGCTGCTGCACCTTGCTGCTTTCCGAAGAGGGGCTCCGCACATGAGCGCGACCGACGACAGCCGGCAGACCACCCCGGACGAAGGCGCCACCCTGGCGCGGCCGTCCTGGTTCTGGGGCGGCCTTGCCCTGCTCGGGGCCGGGCTCGCCCTGCACGTGCCGATGTACTTCGCGATGCGCGGTATCGGACCGCGCATGGGGCCGCACATGGAGTCCCGCGGAGGCGGAGCGGCCGGCACGGCGATGACCGTCGGCATGGTCCTGGTGGGCGTGGGACTGGCCCTGTCCCTGGCAGGGCTGGTGCGGCGGATACCCGACCCGGCGGGCCGCGTCGAGCGCTACCGCGTCGTCAGTGAGCCGCAGGCCGGGCTGACCGCCGCACACGTCAGGCTCATCGCGGCCCTGTCGCTCGCGCTGGTCGTGGACGTGATGAAGCCCGCGACGCTGGCGTTCATCATGCCGGGGATGAGGAGTGAGTACGGCCTGACACAGGGCCAGGTCTCCGTGCTGCCGGTGGTGGCCCTGACCGGGACCGTGGTCGGCTCCCTGGCCTGGGGCCACCTGGGCGACCGGGTCGGACGCCGCGCCACGGTCCTGATGTCCTGCCTGGTCTTCGCGGCGACCACGGTCTGCGCGGTGATGCCGACGTTCGGCTGGAACCTCGTGATGTGCTTCCTGATGGGAGCCGGCGCCGGGGGTCTGATCCCCATCGCCTACGCCATGGCGGCTGAGTCGCTGCCACCGCGACATCGGGGGCTGGTGATGGTGCTACAGGCGGGACTGGCCACCGTGCTCGCCTACTTCGCCACCAGCGGCCTGGCCCTGCTGCTGATCCCCGCGTTCGGGTGGCGGATCATGTGGTTCGCTCACGTGCCCTTCATCGGGCTTCTCCTCCTGATGAACCGCTGGCTCCCGGAGTCCCCCCGGTTCCTGGCCGAGACCGGCCGCATCGACGAGGCCCGCGGGGTGGGCGCGACGTACGGCATGGTGCTGGTCGCCGAGCCGGCCCCTCCCGTCGCGCGCGCCGAATCCGAGCCCCGCGCCACCGCCGGACCGCGAACGCCCGCTCTCCCCGCCCGCCCGCACACCCGGGGTGCCCCCGCCGCAGGCGGCGCGCCCGGCACCGGCGCCAAGGCGGGGTGGATGGCGCTGTTCGGCCCGCGCTGGCTGCGCCGCACCCTGGTGGTCGGGAGTTACGCCCTGTCCTGGGGGCTCATCAACTGGGGCTACATGACCTTCCTGCCCACCCTGCTCAAGGACGCCTCGGTGGCGGGCAGTTCACCCAATGGCCTGCTGTTCGTCTCGTCGCTGCTGGCGATCCCCGCCACCTTCCTGGTCGCGGTCTGCTACACCCGCTGGAGCAGTCGCAAGGCGATGGTGTCGTACGGGGCGCTGACCGTGGCCGCGCTCGGCCTGCTGGCCGCCACCGACATGCGGGGTGGCCGCGTCCTGACCATCGGCCTGCTCGCCCTGCTCATCATCGGCACGACCGGCATCGTGGCGATGCTGGCTCCGTACACCGCGGAGATCTACCCCACCGGAGTGCGGGCCGCGGGCAGCGGCCTGACGGCGGCGTGCACGAAGGCCGGAGGCATGTTCGGTCCACCCGCGCTCGCGGCACTGATCGCGCAGCACTCCGGCCCGCGGCTGGTCGCGCTCACCGTCGCCCTGCCCATGGCCGCTGCTACCTTCGCACTCGCGCTGCACGGCGAGGAGACCGCCGGCCGGGATCTTGAGGAGGACGGCGAGCCGTCGGAGGCCGCGATCGGCATGCCCGTCGTGTGACCGCGACGGGGTCGCCATCCGCGTCCAGGAGACCCTTGTCCCGCAGGCGCCGCCGGCCGCTGACCACTCCTTGTGGCCCGACGCGGCGGGCGGAGCGTCGCCGGCGCCCGCCCGGCTTCCGCGGAGGGCCGCTTCGGCCTTGCGGATGTGTTGAGACGCCGGACGGCGGGGCCGAAGCGGAGGGAGAGGACCTTGTCCGCCGCTCCGCTTCGGCCCCGCCGGTGGTCAGCGGGTCGCGTGCGCTGCCTGCTCGATGAGTCCGGTGACGATGCCGGGGTCGGTGAGCTGCGCGGCGTGCGGGGTGTTCGCGACGGTGATGTGTCCGTGAGCGCGGGTGGCCATGAATCGTTCGGCGGCCGCGGGGAGCAGGTGATCATCGTCGGAGACCAGGAACCACGACGGGATGGTCTTCCAGGCCGGGGCGCTGGAGTGGTCCTGCAGGGCCTGCAGGGTGATGGGGTGCTGTTCGGCGGCGAGCGCAGCCGATTCCTTCTTGCCCAGGCGGTTGCTCAGGAAGAGGTCGCGGTAGTGATCGGGCTTGGCGTAGAGGTCGATGCCGCTGGTGCCGTCGGTGGAAGTGAAGGGGACGGCGCTGAGGGCGGTGGGGAGGGGTGCGTCGGGATCGTCGGTGATGTGGGTACCGGGGAATTTCGCCGTCAGGTCCTGTGTGCTCTCACCCTCGTCGGGCGCGAAGGCCGAGACGTAGACGAGCGCCTTGACGTCGTTGTTGCCCGTGGCGGCGTCGGTGATGACGGATCCGCCGTAGGACTGGCCGACCAGGATGATGGGTCCCTTGACGGTCTTGAGGTACGAGCTCAGATAGGCGGAGTCGTCGGCCAGGCTGCGCAGGGCGGTGGGCGGGGCGGCGACGGGGTACCCGTCGTTCTGGAGTTTCCTGATCACGCCGTCGAAGCTGCCCGGCTCCGACCAGGCTCCGTTGACGATCACGATGGTGGGCTTCGGGGCCGAACTGCCGTGGGACGACGGTGCGGCCGAGGCCAACGTCGTCGCGCCGGCGGCGAGGGCGAGGCTGATGGCGCCGAGGACGGCGATGCGAAGAGACCGGGGCTTGGACACGTATGTCTCCTTGAACAGTGGTGTGGCGATCGTCGGTGGGGAGGAGCCGTTCCGCGTCGGTGCGGAACGACGGTGAGGGGCGCGGCGGGTCGGCCGCGAGATGATGCGCCGTGGTGGGCGTGTGGAGCAGGCGCGCGGTGCGCCGTGGTCACGAAAGGGCGGTGGCGTGTTCCTCCGCCCAGTCCAGGGCGTAGTCGGCGACTTCTTCCCAGCCCTTCTGGCCGACGATGAAGTGCGAGCGTCCGGCGAATTCGCGGTAGTCGGTGACGGCGGGCGACTTCCGGTAGAGGCGCCGGTTGGCCTTGTTCACCTTGGGAGGGACGATGTGGTCGGCCCCGCCGGCGATGAACAGGAGCGGGGCCCGTCGGCTGTTGCGGAAGTCGATCCGGCTGGCGGCCCTGGGGTTGAAGTTGGCGAACGCTCCCTGAAAGAGCACGCGGGCCGGTCCAGGGACGGCGTACCGCTCGTAATGTGCGGCCGACTCGGCCTCGCTGAGGGTGTTGGTGACGGCGTAGCGGAACTGCTCCGCCGTCAGTTGGACGGCCTTGTTCCTGTTGGCGGGGTTGCCCAGGACCGGCCAGGTGGACCGGAGTGTGGACAGGGGCAACGGAAGCACGCCCTTGACGGCTGCCGAATCGATGGCGACTCCGGCGCGTCCGAGTCCGCGGTCGAGCAGGATCTGGACGATGGTGCCTCCGAAGGAGTGGCCCATGATGACGGGCTGGTGACCAAGACCGCGGATGATCGTCTCGTAGTGGTCGGTCACCTCCCGGATGCCGACCCCGGCGATGCCGGCCGGGTCGCGTCGCAGGTCCTCGACCTCGCGGTCCAGGCCGGGCCAGGCCGGGGTGACGACCCGGTAGCCGCGGGCCTCGTAGTGGTGTCTCCACCCCTCCCAACTCCGTGGTGTGACCCACAGGCCGTGGATGAGCACGATCGTGCCCACCGGGTTGCCGTCTGTTTCGCTCATACCGATCTCCGTGCCTGTGGAGGCTGTGTTCTTTTCCGCGGTGCGCTCGAAGTCCGGCGCCGGGATTGCACGGTGGGGGGGAGAACTCCTCCCGCCCCCTTTCCCACCTCGCGTGGGAAGCAGGTCCGCTGCGGCGTCGAAAGTCAGTGCCGGCACTTCTCGCCGCCGGCCGCGCCGAACCGCAACCCCAGGATTCCCCGGCACGCTGTGCGCGGCATCTGTCGATCGACCGCCGCGTCGCCGACTGCTCGGCAGCCGTTCGTCCGGCGATCGCGCACGCGAGAACCCCTGCGGGGAAGGACGGACCGGCCCCGCCACCAGCCGGCCGCGGAGGGGCGGCGCGAGGCACAGTCACGAGCACCGTCATTCGACGTAGGCGGGCGGGGTCGGGCCGCGCCGATACTGGCGACGTGGGCGGTTGCGTCCCGTCCGGGCCGAGTGGGCCCCGTGCGCCGCTGAGGAGTCTGATGTCGAAGATCGTTCTTGTCACCGCGGCATCCACAGGACTCGGGGCGATGACGGCATTGGCGTTGGCCGGCGCCGGTCACACCGTGTATGCCGGGTTCGGGCCCGCCCGCGAAGTGGCGCCCGACGATCTCACCGCGGTGGGGGGACAGGTGCTGGCGCAGGACGCGCGACTCCACCCCCTTGCGCTCGACACCGCTGACCAGCGCTCGGTCTCCGCCGCGATCGGCGAGGTCACAAGGCGCTCCGGCCGCATCGACGCGGTGATCCACGCCCTCGGTCCCGTACCGCGGGGACCGGTGGAGTCCTTCACCCCCTACCAGCTGGCGCAGATCTACGACGCGAACGTGCTCTCCAGCCAGCGGGTGAACCGTGCCGTATTGCCAGCCATGCGCGAGCGCCAGGACGGGCTGTTGATCTGGGTGGTGCCTTCCCGGCACAGTGCCGACGCGACCCCATACCTCGCGCTGCATTCGGAGGCCGTCACCGTGATCGACCACCTGGCGGCGAGTTACGCCAGGGAACTGTCCGGCTTCGGCATCGAGGTCTCCACCGTCACGTCTGGAGCGCTCACCGCCGACATCCGTCGGCACCCGAGTCTGATCCATCCTGACGACACCGAGACCTTCGCCGCCTACGAAGGTCGGCATCCCGGTCTCGTGGACAGCGTGGACAGCGCCCTCGCGCGCCAGGCGGCCACCGAAGCGGACATCGCCCGGACCGCCGAGGCCATCGTGGGAGTGGTGAACGATCCGAAGGGAGGCCGGGGGCGCCGAAGCACGGTCGGTGCATCCCCGGGGTGACCGACACGGCGGGCGCGAGGCGGCCGAAGCGCCTCGGGAGTCACCCGGCCTGGTGACCTACGAGAGCTCGGGAGATGCCGCGGGCGGTGGCACGGAGGGAAGGAGCGACCTCCTCAACGGATCGAGTGCCGGTTCGGAAGCAGAGGGAAACGGCTGCCACCACGGAGTCGTCCGGTCCGTGGATGGGCGCGCCCACACAGTGGATGTCAGGACCCATCATCCGATCGCTGGAGGCGTAGCCCTTCCTGCGAACCGCGGCCAGAAGGGATCGGTACAGGCCGACGTCCGTGACGGTGCTGTCGGTATAGCGGGGAAGCGGGCTTCCCAGGTATTCCTCGCGCACGCCCTCGGGGGCATGGGCGAGCAGCACAAGTCCCGACCCCGTCGCAAAGGTGCCGAAGCGTCCGCCCGCCCGGCTGATGACCTGCGGAGCCCGGGGCGTGCTGAGACGTTCCAGGATGACGACGTCCAGGTGGTTTCGGACGGAAAGGTGGATGTGCTGCTCCTTCGTCGCGTCGTAAAGATTCTGGATGAACGGCATGGCGATATTCCGAATACCGTGACCGCGCGGGGAGAGGGCGGCCAATTCCCAAAGTCGCAGACCCACCCGGTACCGTCGGTCCTGGCCGCGTTCGAGGGCGCCCCAGGCGACGAGTTCAGCGGCACGGCGATGCACGGTGGGGAGCGAGAGTCCCGTCCGCCGCGACATTTCCGTGAGCGTCAGTGCGGGAGTCTCATGAGAGAACACCTCGAGCAGGGCCAGGACTTTACCGGTCACCGACACGCCGTTCTCACCCGACACCTTCTCCGCCTTTCGCGCGTGATCGTCTTCATCGTGGATGCCCGCTCGGAGCCCGGGGTCGACGGGGGTCGTCGTACCGGTACCGAAGGGCCCCGGAAGGCTTCAGGGCTTCACCAGCGTACATCAGCGCCATTACCGGGCGGCGCGGTGCGACGGACGGTGCCACAGTGTGCGACGGGTGCGGGAAAAGGCATCGAGCGGGCTCCGAACCTGAGGGAAGTCGCACCAGGCTTTCATTCAGTGAAAGTTTTTTTGCCGCCCGACGATCGGGAGGTACGGTCCGACCGTTCGTGATTCCCATGCAGAGCAGAGCCGGGGCAAGGCAAGCTTGCGCACGGTAGCGGCGGTTGACTGGAGCGTGACCGTTGAAAAACCTTTTCGAGGACGACCTCCCCCATTCCCTGGTGGGACGCGCGCGCCAAGTCGAGGACATCTGTGACTTCCTCGTCACCACCCATCGCGGTGGTGCGCTCCTGCTGTCCGGACAAGCGGGTGTGGGGAAAACCGCTCTGCTGGACGCTGCGGCGGAAGCGTTGTCCCCGGAAGTGACGCGAATCGTGCGTGCCGCCGGAGTCGAATTCGAAACCGACGTGAGCTACTCAGGGCTCAACCAGCTCCTTTTCCCCCTCGCTGATTTCTTCGGTGAACTCGACGACGCGCACAGCGGAGCCCTGCGTACGGCGCTGGGTTTCGACAGCGGACCGCCGCCGGACCGGCTCGTCGTGTCCAGTGCGACCTTGCTGCTCCTGCGGCGGGTTGCCGCCGTGAGTCGGCTGCTCCTCGTCATCGACGACCTGCCGTGGCTCGACCGTGCCAGCGCGGGCGTTCTCGCTTTCGTCGCACGCAGACTCCAGGGCAGTCAGGTCCGCTTTCTGGGAGCCATGCGGTCGGGGAGCCAAACGCCCTTCCACCGCCTGGGGCTTCCCGAGTACGAGGTTCCGCCACTGGACGGGACTGCTTCGAGGGAGTTGCTCGACGCACGTTTTCCCCACCTCGCCGAGCGGGTACGGGAGCGGCTGCTGCTCGCGGCCGAGGGCAACCCCCTGGCGCTGATCGAGTTGCCGACCGCGCTCAGCGAACCGCAACTCGTGGCTTCCGAGGACCTTCCGCCCCTGCTGCCACTCAGCCAGCGGCTGCAGGCCCTGTTCGTCTCCCGCGTCTGCGCACTTCCCGATGCCACGCGGGGTCTGTTGCTGCTCGCAACCCTCGACGGAACCGGTGATCCGGGTGTCCTCCAGGCATCGGCGCGCGAGGCCGGGCACGAGGGCGGTATCGAAGCCCTCACCCCCGCCGAGGAGGACCGGCTGGTGCACTTCGACCAAGGCACCAGGCTGCTGGTCTTCCGGCACCCCCTGATCCGCTCGGCTGTGGTGGAGGCTTGCACCGCCGCCCAGCGTCGCGCGGCTCATCGTGCGCTTGCCCAGGTGCTGCTGGACCAGCCCGAGCGCCGGGCCTGGCATCTGGGGGAGGCGTCCGTCGAGCCGGACGAGGACGTGGCGATCCTGCTCGAACAGGCCGCCCGCCTCATCTCCGGCCGCGGCAACGCCAGCGGTGCGGTGTCGGCTCTCATACGGAGCGCCGATCTGACCCCTCGCGGGGAGGACCGGGCCCGCAGGCTGACCGAGGCCGCCTATATCGGCGCCGACGCCACCGGGGATCTGCACGGTGTGTCGGACCTGCTGGCCCACGCGCGCCGGGCGGATCCGGATCTGACGGACTCCCTGCATTCCGCTGCCGCTGCCGTCTACCTGACCATCAACGGTGGCGGGGACGTCGACACCGCGTACCACCTGCTCGTGAGTGCGATCGAATCCGGCACCCACCGTTACGACGCCAAGGACGTCGCTCTCATCGACGCCATTCACCTGCTGTTGCTCCTGTGCTTCTACACCGGCCGTGCGGAAATGTGGCCTCCCTTCTACACAGCTCTCGCCCGGCTGCGTCCGGAGCCGCCTCCGCTGCTGTCCGCCGCGGGCAGGACCTTCTCCGACCCGGCTCGATCGGGAGTTGCCGCCCTGGAACAGCTGGGACCCATCCTCGACGGCCTTCCCCACGAAACCGACCCCGGACGAATCGTGAGGATCGGGACCGCCTCGCTCTACGTGGACCGATTGGCCGACCTGCGTGAGTCTTCTTGGCGAGTCGTCCGTCAGGGGCGGGATGGGGGCCCGCCGCGAAGAACGCTCGGCGCACTGATGCACCTGTGCCTGGGCGACTACCTCAGTGGTGGTTGGGACGAGTGCGATGAACTGGCCGCGGAGGGACTGCAGCTGTGCGAGGAGTCGGGATACCGGTTCTTCGCCTGGTATTTCTGGTACTGCCGAGCCATCGTCGCCGCCGCGCGTGGTGATGACGGCTCGGCCGAGCGACTCGCCGACCGGATCACCCGGTTCGCGACACCACGGGGCATCGGGACGGCACTGCACTACGCCCGGCACGTTCGCACCGTCGCGAGCATCGGGCGCGGGGATTTCGAGAGCGCCTACCAGCAGGCCGCGGCCATCAGTTCCCCGGGCACCTTCGCCTCCCACGTGCCGCATGCGTTGTGGGTGGCGATGGACCTCGTCGAAGCGGCGGTCCGTACCGGCCGCCGTGAAGAGGCGGCCGCTCATGTACGCGCGATGCAGGAGATCGACATGGCGGCGCTCTCACCCCGGCTGGCCCTGCTCGCCGGCGGCTCGGCCGCACTGTGCGCCGAGGGGGACGAGGACGCGATGCGTCTGTTCGGCAGGGCCCTGGCGGTGCCGGGCGTCGAGCGGTGGCCGTTCGATCTCGCCCGAGTGCGGCTCGCCTACGGCGAACGGTTGCGGCGAGCGCGGGCGAACGTGGACTGCCGGGCACCGCTGAGCCAGGCCAACGACGCCTTCGTCCTGCTCAAAGCCCGGCATTGGATGGAACACGCGTCCAAGGAGCTGCGCGCCTCCGGATGGACCGCACCGAGGGCCGGAGCCGTCGAGCGTCGGGTGCTCACGCCCCAGGAACGGCAGATCGCCGAGCTGGCGGCGTCCGGCCTCAGCAACAAGGAGATCGCAGAGCGGCTCTATCTCTCCCACAGGACGATCGGCGCGCACCTCTACCAGATCTTCCCCAAGCTCGGCATCTCCTCGCGAGCGGCACTCCGCGACGCGCTTGCAGGCCTGGACGAGTAACGTGACCTGGCTGGTCGGGAGTCTGGGCCCCGAGGTGGGTCCGCTCCGCGAAGGAGGGCACGTCCAGCCGGGAATGCCGGCGTGCCGCCCCGGGGAGGCAGGGGTCACCCGGATACGTCGGACGCCGATGAAGCGCCCGGCAGCTCCGCGGGAAGGACGGATCGCCCGCCGCTAAGGTGGGAAGGCCCCGGTTGTCCCTCTGACGTCCGGAGCGCGGGACGTGCCGGGTGCGGGTCGGCCGCGTCGACCAACCAGGGAGAGTACGGGTGGATGTCGTGGGGCCGTCGATGGCCACACGCGCGGTGGACCTTGTCCGCGCCTGGGAGCCGCCGGTGGCGGCGGACCGGCTGCGGCGCCATGTCGAGGTGCTGGCGGCGGGTCCGCGCAGTAGGCGGCATGCCCCGCGCGCCATGGCCGACGCGGAAACGTACGTGACAGCCGCGCTCCGCTCGGCGGGGTGGCAGGTGCGGCGCCAGCCCTTCGATGTGCGGTGGCGTGTGGGGGCGACCGACCGGCCGGGGAACAGGGCCATCGCCCTGAAAGCGCGGGTGCACCCGCGGCTGCGGGGCGCCAACCTGATCGCGACCCTCCCAGGTGCGGGTACCGGGCCCGCGGTGGTCCTCGGCGCGCATCTCGACACGGTGCAGGGCAGCCCGGGAGCCGACGACAACGCCTCAGGCGTCGCCGTCCTGCTGGAGAGCGCGCACCTGCTGGCGACGCTGCCGGACGCCCCGCCCGTCGTCCTGGCGGTGTTCGACATGGAGGAGCTCGGCCTGATCGGCTCCCGCCACGCCGTGCGGGCGCTGGGCCGTGAGCGGTCCATCCGGGGCATGGTCTGCCTGGAGTCCGTCGGATTCTTCTCCGAAGAAGAGGGCAGCCAGCGCCTGCCAGGCGGATTCTCCGCGGTCTTTCCCGCGGCCGCCTCAGCCACGCGAGATGCGGGCCTGCGCGGGAACTTCACCCTCGTGGTGCATCGGCGAAGCTCCGCGGAGGCGGCCGTGGCATGGCAGCGGGCGGCGGCACAGACGGCGCCCGCCCTCCCCGGTATCCTGCTGCGCGATCCACGCCCGGACGGCCTGCTCGGTGCGCTGGCCGGCCTCGCCGTCCCGCCCGCCAACCACCTGGGGCGCAGCGACCACGCCCCGTTCTGGAACGCGGGCATCCCCGCGCTGATGCTGACGGGAACCGCCAACTTCCGGAACCCCGCCTACCATCGGCCCGCCGACACCTCCGACCTGCTGGACTACCCCCGACTGGCCGCTGTCACGGCAGCGACCGCGGCGACCGTCGCAGCCTGGGCGGCGTTGCCCGAGGCATGACACGCCGGTCCCGACCTTCGGCGGGGCGCTGTCGTGGGCTGCCGTGCCGGGAGGCTCCATCCCGAGGATCTCGTGACGTCATCGTGCACGCCGCCGATCGGCAGCAGGCGCAGTACCGCGAAACCGCCGGACTCCCACCGCCTGTCGCTCGGAAGTGACCGCGGCAGGTCACAGACCGATCCAGGGCGGCGGGCGGCGCGGCCGCTGGCCCTGGTGGAACTCCGGCGGGCGGCGCGGCCCCACCGCTTTCCTGAAGACGCCGCGGACGAACATCGCCCCCAGGCAGGCCGCCACCACGGTCTCGGTGATGGCGCTGACCGGATACCCCGCGGCAAAGAACCCCGCGGCGATTCCCCCCACGACCACCGCCCCGCCAGCGCGCAGCACGTACATGGCGCGATCCGACGAGTCGCCCCGATGGGAGAGCGACCAGGACGCGACCGCGTAGCCGTAGACCGCGGCCTCCACGACCAGGAGGCCGAACAGCAGCAGTACTTCCTCGTTCACCATGCCACGATTGGTGCGCCGCACACGGGTCCATGTCATGAGTACGAAGACCCGTTTCCGGCACCGCGTCACCGCGTCGCCGGGACAGGTGGATGGTGGGTGACAGGGGGCCGCCGGTCAGCAGGAGAGGGTGGCGGCCAGTTCGTCGCGGCCGTTCACCCGGATTTTGCGGTAGATGGCTTTGAGATGGTCGTTGACGGTGTACTGCGACAGTTCGAGGCTGCGGGAGATCTGTTTGCCGGAGCGGCCTTCCAGGACATGTTCGATGACGGTGCGTTCCCTGGGGGTGAGGGAGTACCACGCTGCGACCGCGGGCAGCAGCTGGCCGGTGGTCGCTGCCTGCACGGTGATGGCCACTTCGCCGGGGCGGGCGCCGGCCAGCTGCTGGGCTTGCAGCGCGGCGAAGCCGTGCCGGGTGGGGATGCGGCTGAGCACCGGGTCGTCTTGGCGGCGGGCGGCGGCCGCGAAGTTCCAGAGGGAGAGCGACAGGTCCTCGTCGGTGTCGAGGGCCGACGAGGGAAAGCACATCCGAAGCCAGTGGCGCGCGGTCGGGGTCGCGGAGGCGATGGCGTCGTTCCCATCGAGGACCAGCACGCCGGGCGGCATCGTGGCGGGCAGGGGACGCGGTCTGGCACGGGCGACGTACTCGCGCAGCGAGGCGGCCAAGGGTGCCGCGATCTGCCGGGCGCTGTCGATGTCGGCCTGTGAAAAGAGCGGTCGCCCTCGTTCGCGCAACAGGACCAGCGTGCCCCAGTGGGCGGCGCGGTCGACCAGGCGGAGCCGCAACTCACTGCCCCAGCCGTCCATGTCCATGCTTTCGAGCAGCGCCGCGCCGCCCTGTGGTGCGGCGACTGCGACATTCAGCACAACGGCGGTAGCAGGAGCCGCTGTTGGTCGCCGGGACGGGTGGGGGCGCTGGTCGAACAGGCCGGCTGTCTTGAGGCGGCGGAAGTGAGCGCAGCTGTAGCCGTGGTGTTCGATCAGGAAGCACCCGGCGCCGGTGACCGGGTCCTGTCCGGAGAGCATGTATCCGTCGTGCGGGACGAGTCGGTGGAGCTGGCGGGTCAGTGCACCACCGAGGTCGGGCAGGGTCTCCACCTGCGCCGCGGCCTTCCGCGCGGCATGGGCGACGGACAGTGGCACGGGGGGCATCGCAGGAGTATCGCAATCCGCAACCCCCCAAGTCCAGGGATGGGTACCCGGCGTGGGCTGCCGCACGATGGTGATCGGCCGGGTACGGCGGTGTCCTGCCGCTGTCGGTGAGCCCTATCGCAGAGGAGTTCTTGTGCGTCGAATCCTGGTGGTCGTCCTGTCCGTCTCCGCCCTGCTCGCGAGTGGCGCGGCCTCGGCAACCGCGGGCACCACCCCCGCCGGAGCTGTGTCATCCGTCAGGCCGAACGGCGGCTGGTTGCCCGAGCCGATCCCGCCGTTCGACGCCGCGGCGGGCGTGCTCTGCGACTTCCCCGTGCACTGGGACGTCGTCGAGAACCAGGTCCGCACGAAGATCGTGGCGACCTACCCGGACGGCAACCCCAAGCGGCAGCTGGCCGCTGGTGCGCTTCTGCTGAACGTCAGCAACGCCGCCACCGGCGTGAGCACCCAGGTGGACGCCGGCGGCAGCGCACTGATCGACTACGGCACGGACGGCTCCATGGTCTGGCACGTGGTCGGACCGGTCATCGCCCGCCTGCCCGAGGGCTCCAGCAACCTGGCGCGCGGCCTCTACGCCATCGACGGGGTCTACCGGATCGCCTTCAGCCCGACCGGTTTCAAGACCGTCACGCTCGTGCACGGCACCGTCCACAACCTCTGCACCGACCTGGACCAGTAGGCCGCCGCACACGCCGCACCCGGCTGGTCAGCCCCACCGCGCCAGAACCGGTCACGGCGGCCGCGGTGAGGTCCTTTCCTGCCGGGCGGCTCGCGCCCGGGGCATGCGGTCCGCCCATCGTTTATGAGCCGCCTGTGTGCAGGAGGGTGGCGGAGCCGATGGCCCTGACGCATCATCAGTCCCATTGGGTACGCCCGGCGCGTGCGCGGGGCGTACGTCACGGCGTGGCACGGAGGGGAACGCGATGAGCGACGGCGGGCGGGGCGTCAGCAGGCGCGGGGTACTGGCGGGGACGGTGCTCGGCGTCACGGCGCTGTCGGGGATGCCGGCCCACGCACTGACGGCGGTGGGCAGGGGCGCGCCCCCGAAGAGGCGGACGGCGGCGCCGGTCCTTTCGCGTACGGCGGCCGGGCACACCGTCCTCGCCCGGCCGCTGGCGAACCCCGACGGCTCGAATCCGCTGATCCAGATCAGGGACGTCAACCGCTACGGCCAGGTGCTGGGAATGATCGACGCGGGCGAGAGCGCCATGCCGCGATGGCCCACGGCGATCTGGTCGAACGGCCATGTCACGGTGCTGCCTTCGCCGGTGGCCGAGGCCTCGGACTGCGGCGCGACCCGCCTCAACGACCGGGGTCAGGCGGCCGGCTACTACACCGTCGAGGGCCGGACACACGCCACCGTGTGGACCGGAGGGGTGCCGCGCGTGCTGGACATCGGCACCGTCTACAGTCGGGCCACCGCCCTGAACAACCTCGGGCAGGTCGCCGTGTTCGGCTATGACGTGCCGAGTGGGGAGACCGCCACGTGGAGCACCGTCTGCCTGGTGGGCGGGAGCACCGTGACCACGGTCACCCCGCCGCCGTCGAGGAGCGGCATGACCTTCACCGCGCGCGCGGTCAACGACCGGGGCGAGGTCCTGATGCTCGGCAGCCTGCCGCAGAGTTCGTGGCACTCCGCCTTCCTGTGGCGCGACGGCGCCGTCGTCGCCGACTTCACCGACGTGGGCGGAACGTGGAGCTTGCAGGGCGTCGGCGGCCTCAACGCGCGCGGCGACGTCGCAGGCGACTACTACTCGCCCGACGCGCGCGCGTTCAGGTGGTCAGGCGGCGCGCTGACGTCCTTCACCGGCCCGGGCGGCGGCACCGCCTCGGTGTCGGACCTCTCCATATGGCGGGCGCTGAACGACGCCGGGGACGTGCTCGGCTACAGCAACAGCTCGGCCGGCCACCATGCCTTCGTGTGGAGCGGCGGCCGCGCCACCGACCTCGGCACCCTCGGAGGCACGCGCAGCGACCCGGTCGGCATCAACAACAGCCGCCAGGTCGCCGGAGGTTCACAGCTCGCGGACGGCTCCTATCGCGCCTTCCTGTGGCGCGCCGGCGAGATGATCGCGATCACCCCGCCGCCGGGATACGCCACCACGGCCGCCTCCGCGATCACCGAACAGGGCGAGGTCCTGGGCAGTGCCGCCACCGCCGACGGCTCCCGTAGCGCGTACTTCCGCTGGACGGTCCGCTAGGACCTCTGCCCCGGGGACGCGTCGGTCAGTGCCCGCGGGCATGCGGACTGCCCTTGGGAGGGCGCGGGCATGCCTTCGGCGAGTGCGGCGGGCGGTCGGCGAGGCGGGCAGGCCGGCGTCGGCCTGCCCGCCGTCACGCCGTCCGGGCGGCGTCCCCCTGCGGAACTGCCCGCAGGCGGCCCCGCAGCAGCGCGGCGATCTCACCGAACCGGCCGGTGAGGTAGAAATGGCCGCCCGGATACGTCCTGACCTCGTGGCGCGAAACGGTGTGGACGCTCCAGGCGACGGCCTCCTGGGGCAGCACATGCGGGTCGCTGTCGCCGGTGAGCACCGTGATCGGACAGTCGAGTGCGCGCCCCGGCCGGTAGCGGTAGGTCTCCACGGCCTGGTAGTCACCGCGGACCGCGGGCAGCAGCAACCGCAGCATCTCCTCGTCGCCGAGCACCTCGCTGTCCGTGCCCCCCGTCCGGCGCAGTTCGGCCACCACGCCGGCGTCATCGCGCAGATGCACGTCGTCCGGGCGGTGGATGTGGGGTGCGCGGCGGCCGGAGGCGTAGAGCGCGACCGGGGCCGGGTGCCCCGACCTCCGCAGCCGGCGCGCGACCTCGTAGCCGAGCAGGGCGCCCATGCTGTGGCCGAGCAGCGCGTAGGGGCGGTCGAGCAGCGGGAGCAGCACCCGGGTCACCTCGTCGGCGAGGTCGTGCAGATCGGTGCGCGGCGGTTCGAGGCGGCGCTCCTGCCGACCGGGGTACTGGACGGCCAGCACGTCCACGTCCGGTGCCAGCGAGGCCGAGAGCCGGAACCAGAAGGTGGCGGAGCCGCCCGCGTGCGGCAGGCACACCAGCCGCAGCGGCGCGGCGGGCGCCGGATGGAAGCGCCGGACCCACTCGCCGGCCGCCGGGCCGCCGGCCGGGGTGCCGGTCCCCGCGGCCTCACTCGGCGACATACGTCGTCCTCGCCCAGGTGAAGACGCTCAGGTCGGTGCCGTCGCGGTGCTCGGTGCGCCCGGCGGGGTGGAAGTGCTCCCACCGGTTCCCGCGGTGGACCTTGACCGGCCCTTCGAGGTCCACCACGAAGCGGATCCGCTCGTCGTCGGGGAACCCGATCCTGGGGCCGCCCTCGAGAATCGCGTTGGGCTGGGTCTGAACGGTCATGTCGTGACGTCCTCCTGTGTCGGCGGGCGGGCGGATGAGAGTTCTGCGGGGTGGCCCGCGGTCACGGTGATCCCGCCTGGTCCGGCCCCGGTCTCGGCCTCGGCGGGCGCCTCCGGGCGTGGCACCGCGGCCAGCAGCGCGCGCGTGTACGGGTGTGCGGGTGCGGCGAAGAGCTCACTTACCGTCCCGGACTCCACGATCCGCCCGTCCTTCATCACGATCAGCCGGTCGCTGACGTGGTGGACGACGCCGAGATCGTGCGAGATGAACAGCAGCGCCACTCCGGTCCGCTGCTGGAGGTCGGTGAGCAGGTCGAGGATCTGGGCCTGGATGGACACGTCGAGCGCGGAGACCGGCTCGTCGCAGACGATGACGTCCGGCCGGGGTGCGAGCGCGCGGGCGATGGCGACGCGCTGCCGCTGCCCGCCGGACAGGTCGAGCGGCCGCCGGGACAGCAGTGCGCTGGGCAGGCCGACCTGGTCGAGGAGTTCGCACGTCCTCGCCCTGCGCTCGCGGCGCCCGCGGACGCCGTCCCTGGCCACCGCCTCGGTGATGATCCGCTCCACGCTCCACCTCGGGTCGAAGGAGCCGAGCGGGTCCTGGTGCACCGTCTGCACCCGCCTGCGACGCTCGCGTCGGTCGGCCGCGGTGCCTTCGTCCCAGCCGCGGCCGTCGATCAGGACCGTCCCGCTGTCGGGCCGTTCCAGGCCGAGCACGATCCGGGCGACGGTGGTCTTGCCGGAGCCGGACTCTCCCACCACGCCCAGCGTCTCGCCGGCGCGCAGGGTCAGCGAGACGTCGTCGACGGCCTGGAAGCCGCCGCCGTCGGGGGCGGGGAAGCGCTTGGCGAGTCCGGCCGCCTCGATCAGGACGGCTCCCTTTCCCCCCTCCCTGTGCGCGGTGCCGGCCCTCAGGGGCACGGCGGCGGCGGGCGCCGGCAGCACCGCGCCGGGATACCAGCACAAGGTCCTGTGCCCCGCGGCCCCCGCCGCGTCGTCCAGAGGCACGCCTGCCTGGACGGCCGACGGCAGCGAGGTGCGGCAGCGGTCGTCGGCCAGCGCGCACCGTGCGGCGTAACCGCAGCCCTGCTCCGTGCCCGGCCGGCCGTCATCCGAGGTCACGGCCAGCCGGGTGCCTTTCAGGTGGGTGGCGGGCACAGCGGCCAGCAGCGCCCGGGTGTAGGGGTGCTCGGGCTTTTCCAGTACGGCGGCCGCGGGCCCCTGCTCGACGATCCGTCCTGCGTGCATGACGGCGATACGGTCGGCGAGCCGGGCGACCGCGGCGAGGTCGTGGCTGATCAGAAGGAGGGCGACGCCGTCCTGCACGAGGTCGCCGAGCAGGTCGAGGATCTGGGCCTGGACGGTGACGTCGAGGGCCGTGGTGGGCTCGTCGGCGACCAGGAGCTCAGGGCCGCCGGCCAGCGCGGTGGCGATCAGGGCGCGCTGGCGCAGTCCACCGGAGAGCTGGTGCGGATACTGCCGGGCCCGGCGGGCGGGCTCCGGCACCCCGGTACGGGTCAGCAGCGACAGCACGCGTTCCTTGACCCCGGCCCGGTCGACCACCCCGTGTACGCGCAGCACTTCGCCGATCTCCGCACCCACGGTACGCAGCGGGTCGAGGGAGACCAGCGCGTCCTGGAGCACCAGGCCGATCCGCCGCCCGCGCAGCGACTTCCAAGCCCGCTCGCCGGTACGCGTGAGGTCGGTGCCGTCGAAGGCGAGCCGGTCGGCGGTGACCGACGCGGCACGTCCGGTGAGCCCGAGCAGGGTGCGGGCGGTGACGCTCTTGCCGGATCCCGATTCGCCGACCAGGGCCAGGCACTCGCCGGGCCGCACGGCGAAGGAGATGCCGCGGACCACCTCGGTCTGCTCGCGGCGCGGACCGAAGGCGATGCGCAGCCCGTCGGCCTCGAAGAGCGGTTGCGTGGAGTGCGTCATCGGGCGCTCCTTCGGGTGAAGCGCGACCGGGCGTGCGTGCCGACGACGTTGACGCAGATCACGGTGGTGGTGATGGCCAGTCCGGGGAAGAGCGCGAGCCACCAGGCGGTCTGCAGGAAGTCGCGTCCGGCCGAGAGCATCGCGCCCCATTCCGGTGACGGGGGCTGCGGGCCGAGACCGAGGAAGCTCAGGCCCGCGGCGGCGATCAGCGCCGTGCCGAAGCCGATCGTGGCCAGCGTCAGCAGCGGCGCCAGCGTGTTGGGCAGGATGTGGCGCAGCAGCAACTGGTGGCGGCGCAGGCCCAGTCCGCGGGCCGCTTCGACGTACCCGGACCGGAGTACGACCATCGCCTCCGCGCGGACCAGGCGCCCGTAACCGGGGATGAAGGCCAGGCCGATCGCGATCATGATGTTCCCGGTGCCCGAGCCGAGGACGGCGATGACCAGCAGGGCGAGCAGCAGGTCGGGCAGCGACAGCAGGATGTCGGCGATCCGCATCAGGATCTGGTCGGCGGCCCGGCCGCCGAGCGAGGCGGCAAGACCGAGTACGGTGCCGCCACCGATGGCCAGCGCGGTGGCGCCGAGGCCGAGCAGCAGTGAAGGCCGGGCGCCGTAGAGAACCCGGCTGTAGAGGTCCCGCCCGAGCTGGTCGGTGCCGAACGGGTGGGCGCCGCTGGGTCCCTGGAGGGCGTTCACCGGGTCGGTCAGGTCAGGGCCGCGGCTGGTGAACAGGCCGGGCGCAGTGATCACGGCGGCGGCGAGCAGCAGGATCACGGCGGCGAGCAGCACGGTCGGCGGCAGGGCGCGGCGCGCCGTGCGGGTACGGCGGACGGTCGGGGTCCGGCCGGACAGGGTGAGGGTCGCCACGGTTCAGCCCTTCCGGAGTCGCGGGTCGATGACGGGGTAGAGCAGGTCCACCGCGGTGGACAGCAGCACGAAGGCGGCGGCCGAGAGCAGCACAAGGCCGGAGACCAGCGGCATGTCCTTGGTGTTGATGGCCTGGAGGGTCAGTGCCCCCACGCCGGGGCGGCCGAAGACCGTCTCGACCAGGACCGCGCCGCCGAGCAGGCTGCCGGTCAGCCAGCCGGTGAGGGTGACCAGGGGGATGGTGGCGTGCCGCAGCGCGTGCCGTAGCAGGACCGCCGTGGAGCCGAGACCGCGGGCCCTGGCGGTGACCACGTGCGGCTGGCCGAGCGCGGCTTCGAGCCCTTCGCGCAGCACCTGGCCCAGCACGCCGGCCAGCGGCAGGGCCAGGGTCACCGCGGGCAGCACCAGTGACGAGAAGTCCTCCGCGCCGGCCACGGGGAAGAGGGTGAAGTGGAAGGAGAAGACGGTCAGCAGGATGATGCCGACCCAGTAGGTGGGCGTGGAGACCGTGATGCGCTCCCAGGTGGAGGCGAGCGTCCTGAGCAGCGGCCTGCGCCCGGCCGTCGCCACCGCGGTGAGCACCGCGAGGGCGACGGCCAGGACGAGTGCCCCTGCCGCGAGTTGCACCGTCGGCATCAGCTGATCGCCGATGAGCGCGGTGACCGGCCGCTGCAGCTGGTACGACTGCCCGAAGTCGCCGGTCAGCAGCCGCCCCAGGTAGTGGACGTACTGCTCGGCCACCGGCTGGTCGAACCCGTTCTCCGAGCGGATCTGCCGTCGGACCTCGGGGCCTGCCTGGGTGGCCGGGCCGAGCAGGACGGCGACCGGGTCGCCGGGCATCAGTTGCAGCGTGACGAAGGCGAGGGTCGCGGCTCCGAAGAGGACGGCCGCCGCCCCCAGCACGCGCCGGGCGATGGCCCGCAGCAGGGCGCTGGTCACTTCTTCGAGACCCAGGTGTCGTAGAAGTACGACCAGGCGGTGGGGCTGAAGGCGAAGCCCTTGACCTTGCTGCTCACGCCGTCCAGGATCGACGGGACGTAGACCGGGATGACGGTGGCGAGGTCGATGACGCGCTGCTGGGTCTTGGCGTAGAGGTCCGCCCGGGTGGCGGGGTCCAGGGTCGCGGCGGCGTCGTCCGTCCACTTGTCGAGCTGCGGCTCGGAGTAGACCGTGGCGTTCTGCCCGCCCTTCTTCAGATCGCCTGAGCTGTTGAAGAACAGACGCAGCACGTCGGGCTCGTTGCGGGCCCAGCTGTTGTCGAGGATGTCCTCCTTGGCGCCGTAGGCGAGGGTGATGTATTTGCCGTTGTCGTAGGTGGGCCTGGTGATCTGGACGCCGACCTTCTTCAGGTCGGCCTGGAAGGCCTCGCCGAGCGCGGCGCGGTTGTCGCGGATGAAGGCGGCGGGCAGCTGCGGCCATTCGGCGGTGAGCCGCTTGCCGTTCTTGGTGCGGTAGCCGTCCCCGTCACGTGTGGTCCAACCCGCCTGGTCCAGCAGCCGGTTGGCGAGAGCCGGGTCGTAAGGCCAGGCGTTCACCAGCGTCTTGTCGTAGCCGGGAGTGGAGGGCGACAGCGGGCTCCAGGCGCGCTCGTACTGTCCGAACTCGACCGTCTTCACGTCCTGGCCGATGTTGATCGCGCGCTGGACCGCCTTGCGCACCAGGGGGTCGTCGAACGGCGCCTTGGAGGCGTTGAGGAAGAGGTTGTAGACGCCGCCGGGGGTGTTCTTGCGCGCGATGGCGACCTTCGGGTTCGCCTCGACCGTCTTGACGTTGGCGGCCGGCACCGCGCGGGCCACGTCGACCTGGCCGCTCGTCAGGGCGCCGACGCGGACCGAAGGCTCGGGCAGGAAGCGGAAGACCAGCTTGTCGAGGTAGGCGGCGCCCTGGTGCTTGGCCGTCTCAGGAGCCCACTTGTACGCCGGATTCCGGGTGAGTTCCGCGCTCTGCGACTTGGTGTAGCGGGAGAAGACGAAGGGGCCGGTGCCGACCAGCGCGGGGCCACCGGAAGCGAACTTCGCCGCGTCGGCGGTGATGGCCTTCGGCGAGTAGAAACCGAGGTAGGTGGTGCTGGCGGCCTGCAGGAAGGGGGCGAAGGCGCGGGAGAAGTTCACCTTCACCGTGTAAGGGTCGACGACGGTGGTGCCGGTGTACGGGCCCAGCAGGCTGGAGGCGTACTGCGACTTGGTCTTGGGGTCGGCGATCCGGTCGAAGTTGGCCTTGACCGCGTCGCCGTTGAAGGGGGTGCCGTCGGTGAAGGTGACGTCGTGGCGCAGCTTGAAGGTGAAGGTCTTCAGGTCCTTGGAGACTTCCCACGAGCTGGCGAGCCATGGCTTGAACCCGCCCGAGTCGTCCTGGGAGATCAGCGAGTCGAAGATGTTGCGGTCGAGTTCGCCGGTGATGTCCTGCGGGCTGACGTGGATGTCCCAGGACACCGGTTCCGTGTCGACGGCGAAGGTCACGGAGCCGCCGCTGACCGGCTTGGAGGAGGCCGCGGCGTCCTCGGTGCCCGCGGCGGAGGAGCACCCGGCAGCGAGCAGGACACAGGCCGTGACGGCTATCAGGGGTTTGAGTCCGGACATGACTGTGCGCATACGGCTGCTCCGTGGATTTCGGTGGGTTGCGGAACCCGGTGGTCCCGTGCGGCGGCGGCCTCCGTCACGGGGCCGCCGCCTGCCATGAACGTAGTGGCGGGAGGGGGTGGACAAGGACCCCTATCGACCCCTATCGCACCCCAGAATCAGCCACGCCACGCCATGTCGCGGTCAGCTCTCCCGGGCCCGGACGGCGGCCCCGGCGCTCAGCGAGACCGGCTCCCGCCCGGCCCTGACCGTCCATCGCTCCAGCAGCTCGGCGGGCGGCGGAACAGCGGCGAGTCCGGGCATACGGGGTACGGACATGCGGTAGCTGATCCGCCATCCGTCGGGGGTGCGCACCAGCTCGTCGAGGAAGTCGCCGTTGTGCATCTCGCCCGACGGGATCATCGACAGGTACCGGCTCCTGGCCCGGACCGTGCCGTCGTCCTCGTCCACCAGGATCACCGTCTCCAGGGTGTGGTGGTCGACGGTCCCGGTGCGGTGGTTGCGGGTGAACTCCCGCACGGCTTCAAGGCCGGGCAGCGAATAGCCGCGGCCGATGCCGTTCTCGACCACGGCGTCCTCGGTGAAGACCAGGGACAGGGATTCGGCGTCGCCGTTGTCGAAGACGTGTGAGAACAGGGCCAGTACCTGGTGGATCTCCAGGACGTCGGCGGGGCTCAGGCCGGTCGTCACGCGCTCTCTCCCGTCAACTGCCGCACCACGCCAAGCCGGTCGGGCAGCACCTTGTAGCGGGTGATCCGGCCGTCCTCGAGGGTGAAGGTGCTGATGCTGACGCCGCTGAAGCGGCGGCCGCTGGCGGGGACACCGAAGATCTCGGCCCGCTGGACGCCCTCCAGGCGCCAGTACGCCACCACACGGTCGCCCTCGGCGATCAGGTCCGTCAGCACGGTCTTGGCGTCCTCCACGGACTCCCACAGCCACCGGGCGTGCACCCGGAAGTCCTCCCGGCCCGCGCCGGTCCCCTCGGGGCCCACGCGCGTCTCGTCCACCGCGTCCTCGGCGAGGATCTCCTCGGCGACGTCGAGACTGCGGCCGTTGACGAATTCCTCGAAGTACCTGCGGACAACGTCCTTGTTGTGTTCGGTGCTCATCGTGCCCACTTCCTCGGGTGGTGGTTCTGACGGTGGATCGGTGCTGCGGGGTGTGGGGCCCGGCCATGCCAGGTCCGCTTCCGCCGGGTCAGTAGAGTGGGCCGCCGGGGGTCGCCGGCGGGGGCAGCAGGCCGGTGCTCGCGCTGAGCCCGCCGTCGACGGGGATGGTCACGCCGGTGACGAACCCGGCCGCGGGCGACGTCAGGAACCAGATCACCTCGGCCTGCTCGCGGGCGTCCGACCAGCGCTGGAGCGGTATCCGGCGGGTCAGCGCGTCGTGGAGCCGCGGGTTGGCCAGCACCCCCTCGGTCATCCCGGTCACCGCGGCTCCGGGGGCGATGGAGTTGATCCGGATGTTCTCGACCGCGTAGTCCAGCGAGGTGGCGCGGACGAGGTTGATGACGGCGGCCTTGGCCGCGTTGTACCCCCAGACCCCCGCGTCGCCCCGCAACCCGGAGATCGACGAGGTCACCACGATCGAGCCGCCGCCGGTCGGGCGGAAGGCGGGCACGGCCGCCCTGATCCCGGCGGCGACCCCCCGCACGTTGACGGCGAGTATCCGGTCGAAGCGCTCCAGCGCGCCATCCGACTCCAATGGCCCAGCGCCGCCGATACCGGCGTTGAGCACGGCCGCGTCGAGCCGGCCGAAGGTCTCCACGGCGAGCCGGACGGCCTCCTCGTTGACGTCGAGCCGGGAGACGTCGCCGGCAAGGGTGAGGACGCCGTCCAGCGCGGACAGCTCCTTGAGCCCCTCCTCCGCGACGTCCACGGCCACGACACGGTGGCCGCGCTCCGCGTAGAGCTCGACGGCTGCGCGGCCGATGCCGGACGCGGCGCCGGTGACGACGGTCACCGGCCGGTCGGCGGGGGCGGAGGACGGCTCCGCTGCCTGCTGGTGTGCGGCGGGAAGGGTCATGACGAGTGGGGCCTTTCAGTGGGCGCGGGTGTGGGCGGCGCTGGCATGGCCGAGGCGGTCCATCCAGCCGGTGGCCGCGGCGGCGGTCGCCGCGGCGTGCTCCTCGAGTACGGAGAAGTGGTCGCCGGCGACGTCGAGCGCGTCGTGGGCGAGCGGCCAGTAGGCCCGCCAGTCCTCGGGGGCGTCGGGGTCGACGACCATCCCGGCCAGCGGTTCCATGGCACGCAG
Organism: Streptomyces sp. NPDC049040; assembly: GCF_043197715.1. Lineage (NCBI taxonomy): Bacteria > Bacillati > Actinomycetota > Actinomycetes > Kitasatosporales > Streptomycetaceae > Streptomyces > Streptomyces sp. NPDC049040. The sequence goes on along the minus strand of NZ_JBICTO010000004.1, from coordinate 255,525 downwards.
CGCCAGGACGGGCACGTCGACTGGCGACGGCCGCCAGTCGGCGAAGGCCCGCAGGTAGGCGCCCATCGCGGTCAGACGGGTCTCGTCCCACGGCATGTCGTACTGCTCGATCCGGTCGAGCATCCCGCGGATCATCGAGGCCAGCCACCATGTGCGCTGGTGCTCCTGGGGCGGGCCGTCCACGGGGTAGCTGTCCACCAGGACGAGACCGGCGGGCGGACGGCCCGCCGCTTGCAGCGCCTCGGTCACCGCCTGGGCGACGCAGCCGCCCATCGAGCGGCCCACCACGACGAACGGGTCGTCACCGACCACGGACAGCAGCGCCGCCACCTGCATGCCGACGAACGTCGCGGCGGCGTCCGGCACCGGATCGCCCTCGGCGAAGCCGGGCGAGGCGAGCACATGGATGTCGCGCTCACCGCGCAGCGCCTCGCCGAAGCGGGCGTACTCATGCGGTCCTGACAGCGCGCTGAGCGACGTGAAGCACACCACGCGGGGCAGCGCCGGGCCCGAGGCAAGCCGGATCGGGGGCTGCGCGTACCGCGCGGCCTCGGCTGCGGAGAACGTCGGCCGGATGTGCGAGGCGACGCCGAGCAGCGCCGAGCCCTCCTGATACTTCCCCTGCTCGCACAACTCCCGGTACAGCGTGGCCAGCGGGCCCGCGTCGGACGCAGGGGACGGTCGTGCCGGCGCCGACGCGAGCTGGTCCGAGAGGTGGCCGGCCAGCGCCTCGGCGGTGGGGTGGTCGAAGACGAGCGTGGCGGGGAGCCGCAGGCCGGTCGCGGCGGTGAGCCGGCCGCGCAGCTCCACCGCTGTCAGCGAGTCCATCCCCAGCTCGCTCAACTCCCGCCGCGGGCCGATGGATTCGGCCGGGGCACCGAGTACGGCAGCGGCGGCCGAGCGCACGAGGTCGAGCAGCACCTGGACCCGGCGGTCAGGGGCGAGCCCGGACAGCCGCTCCGCCGGCGGCGGGCCGGCGGGCGCGGGCTCAGGCGTCGCCGGCAGGGCGGAGACGATCCTGCCGCCTGCGGCGGGTGCCTGCTGGAGCCAGTAGCGCTGTCGTTGGAAGGGGTAGGTCGGCAGGGTTTCGGCGGGGCCGGGGTCGGCGCCGAGGAGCGCCGGCCAGTCGAGCTTCACGCCGTGGGCTTGTGCGTGGGCCAAGGCGAGGGCTGCGGTGCGGGTCTCTGGGTGGCCTTTGCGCAGCGCCGATGTCAACAGCGCCCCCTCGGGTACTACTTCGCGGGCCATCGCGGTGAGGACGGCGTCGGGTCCGAATTCCAGGAAGGTGGTGACGCCTTCGGTGATCAGGTGGTCGAGCGCGTCGTGGAAGCGGACGGTTTCGCGGACGTGTCGTACCCAGTAGTCGGCGTCGAAGGTGACGGGTCTTCCGGTGATGTTGGAGATCACCGGGATGTGTGGGGTGTGGTGGGTGAGTGTGCGGGTGATGTCGCTGAAGGCTGTGAGCATCGGGTCCATGTGGGCTGAGTGGAATGCGTGGCTGACTGTGAGGCGTTTGGTTTTGGCGCCTTGTTGGGCGAGTGCGGTGGCGGTTTGGAGGACGGTGTTCTTGTCGCCGGAGAGGACGACGGAGGTGGGTCCGTTGATCGCGGCGATGTCCACGCCGGTGTGTCCGGTCAGTTCCTTGCGGACTTGTTCTTCGGAGGCGCGGATGGAGACCATGGCGCCGTGGGTGGGGAGTGCTTGCATCAATCGGCCGCGGGCGGCGACCAGTCGCACGGCGTCGTCGAGGGAGAGGACTCCGGCGATGTGGGCTGCGGTGATCTCGCCGATGGAGTGGCCGGTCACGTAGTCGGGGTGTATGCCCCATGACTCGAACAGTCGGAAGAGTGCTGTCTCGACGGCGAACAGGCCTGCTTGGGCGAAGACTGTCTGGTTCAGTGGTTCGGTGTCGTGGTTTTCGCTTTCCGGTGCGCCGAAGACGACCTCGCGTATCGAGCGGGTCACGTGTCCGGTCAGTTCGCGGTCCAGGCCCGCCGCCACCGTGTCGAATGTGGTGGCGAACACGGGGAAGGTCGCGTGCAGTTCGCGTCCCATGCCCGCCCGCTGGCTTCCCTGGCCGGTGAACAGTACGGCCAGTGCGCCGGAGGGCCCGGAGGTGGACACCGCGCTTGCGCCTGACAGGTCGCGCAGGCCGGCCACCAACTCCAGCCGTGAACCCGCCACCACCACCGCCCGCTCCCCGAGCACCGCACGCGACGACGCGAGATCGGAAGAGAGCGCGCTCCAGGAGCGCTCGGGGTGGGACTCCAGCAGTTCGGCGAGCCGGACGCCCTGCTCGGCCAGCGCTTCCCGGTTGTTCGCGGACACCAGGAAGGGCAGTTCTGCAGGCGGTGTGATCCCGGGCCGGTCCTGAACGTCCTCCGCGGCCTGCTCGAGGATGATGTGGGCGTTGGTACCGCTGGCCCCGAAAGCGGACACGCCCGCGCGTCGCGCCCGGCCGGTCTGCGGCCAGGCGCGGGCTTCGGTCAGCAACTCGACCGTTCCCGCCGACCAGTCCACATGCGGCGACGGCTCGTCCACGTGCAACGTCTTCGGCAGTACACCGTGCCGCAGCGCTTCGACCATCTTGATCACCCCGGCCACTCCGGCCGCGGCCTGGGTGTGCCCGATGTTGGACTTGACGGACCCCAGGTACAGCGGTCGTTCGCCCGTCCGGCCCTGCCCATAGGTGGCGATGACCGCCTGGGCCTCGATCGGGTCACCCAGCGTCGTACCCGTGCCGTGCGCCTCCACCGCGTCCACGTCGGAGGCGGTCAACCCGGCGTCCGCAAGCGCGGCCCGGATGACCCGCTGCTGAGCGGGCCCGCTCGGCGCGGTGAGGCCGTTCGACGCGCCGTCCTGATTGATCGCGGAACCGCGCACCAGAGCCAGCACCCGGTGGCCGTTGCGCCGGGCGTCCGAGAGGCGTTCGAGAAGCACCAGCCCGACGCCCTCACCCCAGCCGGTGCCGTCGGCGGCGGCCGAGAACGCCTTGCAGCGCCCGTCCGCCGCGAGGCCGCGCAGGCGGGAGAACTCCTGGAAGACCATGGGCGACGACATCAGGGTGACGCCGCCGGCGATCGCGAGGTCGGACTCGCCCGACTTCAGCGAGCGCGCCGCCAGGTGCAGGGCCACCAGCGAGGCGGAGCACGCGGTGTCCACCGTGACGGCAGGGCCCTCGAAGCCGAAGGAGTACGCGATCCGGCCGGAGGCGATGCTGTTGGCATTGCCGTTGCCGACGTAACCCCCGACGGCGGCGGGGATGCCGTCGAGCCGGGCGGCGTAGTCCTGGCCGTTCATGCCGGCGAAGACCCCGGTGCGGCTGCCGTGCAGGCCCGTCGGATCGATGCCGGCGCGTTCGAACAGCTCCCAGGCGGTCTCCAGCAGCAGGCGGTGCTGCGGGTCGGTCGCCAGCGCCTCCCGCGGCGAGATCCCGAAGAAGTCGGCGTCGAATCCGGCGATGTCGCGGAGGAAGGCGCCGTGCCTGGACGTGGAGGTGCCGGGCCTGTCGGGGTCGGGGTCGTACAGGTGCTCGGTGTCCCAGCCGCGGTCGGTGGGATAGCCGGGGGCGACGGCGTCGCCGCCGGACACCAGCAGATCCCACAGGCCGTCGGGCGAGTCCGCGCCGCCGGGCAGCCGGCAGGCCGTCCCGACGATGGCGATGGGCTCGCGGTTCTCGTCCTCGGCGGCCCTGAGCCGCTCGCGGGTCTCGTGCAGCTCGGTGGTCACGCGCTTGAGGAGGTACCTGATCTGGTCGTCGCTCATGGTCAATGCCTCTCAATCAGGTGCCGGCTCAGGAGATCCCGAGCGTCTTGCTGATGAAGTCGATGAGCTCGCCGTCCGACGCGTCCTCGATCTGTTCCGCGGTGCGTTCGCCGGAGCCCTCACCGCCTGCGCCCTCGCCCGCGCCGGACCGGTCCTGGCCGCTCCAGCGCGAGGCCAGGTCGGCGAGCCGGGCGGCTGCGGTGTCGCGGTCGGCGCCGTGCAGGACGGAGGCGTTCAGGACGGCCTCCAGGCGGTCGAGTTCGGCGAGGAGCGCCAAGGCCGGGTCGTGCGCAGGGGCGAGTTCGGCGAGCAGGTGGTCGGCCAGCCCGGCCGGCGTGGGATGGTCGAAGACCAGGGTCGCGGGCAGCCGTAGCCCGGTCTCGGCGGCCAGCCTGTTGCGAAGTTCGACCGAGGTGAGCGAGTCGAAGCCCTGGTCGCGGAACCGCTTCGCGGCGTCGACGGACTCCGTCGAGGCGTGACCCTGGACCGCCGCCGCCTGGGTCAGGACGAACCGCAGCACACCGCGCGCCCGTTCATGGTCCGGCAGCGCGGTGAAGGCGGCGGCGAAGCCGCTCGGGCCGCCGTCCCCGTCCCGCTCCGCGGCCGCCGCCCGCGGTCCGGCGATCTCCGGGAGGTCGCTGATCAGCGGGTGGGGACGGCCGTCGAAGAGCTTGGCCCAGTCGATCTCGCAGACCATCACATGGGACTCGCCGCGGTCGATGGCCTGGCCGAGCGCGGTGACGGCCAGGTCCGGCGCCAGCACGGTCAGTCCCTGCTGGGCGAGCTTGGCCTCGATGGCGGGTGCGGCGATGCCGCCGCCGGCCCAGTGGCCCCAGTCCACGGAGGTGGCGGGCAGGCCCTGCGCTCTGCGCAGGGAGCCGAGGGCGTCCAGGAACGCGTTGCCCGGGGCGTAGTTCCCCTGTCCGGCGACACCGCACACCGCGGCTACCGAGGCGAACAGGACGAAGACCTCGAGTCCGAGATCACGGGTGAGCTCGTGCAGGTGCAGCGCGCCGTCGACCTTGACCCGGGTGGCCCGTTCCAACTGGTCGACGGTCAAGGCCGCGACGGTGGCGTCGTCGAGCAGCGCCGCAGCGTGGAAGACGCCCGTCAGCGGCTGGTCGGCCGGTATCTCCCGGAGGATCCCGGCGACCTGCTCCCGGTCGCCGACGTCGGCGCGGGCGAAGCTGACCCGCGTGCCGAGCGCGGCGAGTTCCGTCGCCAACTCGGCTGCTCCCGGCGCGCTTTCACCCCGGCGGCTGGCCAGCACCAGATGCGGGGCGCCGCGCTGCGCGAGCCAGCGGGCGGTGTGCCCGCCGAGCGCGCCCGATGCACCGGTGATCAGCACGGTACCGGTCGGCGTCCACGGCTCGACACCGTCCTCGGCGGCGGCGCCGAGCGGCGCCCGGCTGAGCCTGCGGGCCAGCACCGCCCCGTCCCTGACCGCCAGTTCGCGCTCGCGGTCGGCGCGCGTTCCTGCCTCGGCCAGTACGGCGGTGAGCGCGTCCCAGTCGGCATCGTCCGCGGTGGGGGCGAGGTCGGCGAGGCCGCCCCAGATCTGCGGGTGCTCGACGTCCACGACGGTGCCCAGCCCCCAGAGCAGGGCGTGGGCCGGCCGGGTCACAGGGTCGTCGGCCCCGGTCTGCACGGCTCCCGCCGTCACCGTCCACAGCGGCGCCGCGAGGTCCGCGTCCGCCAGGGCCTGGACGAGGGCCACCCCTGCCGCGTACAGCCAGGGCAGGGCCGGCCGGCCGGGATAACCGGCCTCTTCGAGGGCGAGCAGCGAGACGATCCCGGCGACCGGCCGGTCGCCTCCTGCCGCGGTCTGCCGCAGTGTCTCGGCGAGCGTTCCCCGTTCGGCCCGGTCGATGGCCACCGGCATGCGGACGACCTCCGCGCCTCGGGCGGTCAGCGCCCTTTCCGCGCGGACGGCTGCTTCGTCTCGGAGGTGCCCCGCGGGCACCACCAGCAGCCAGCGGCCGGTGAGGCGCGGGGCCGCGGTCGGTGTGCCGAGCCGGGCCCACCGCACTTCGTGGCGCCACGAGTCGATCAGGCTGTCCCCGCGCTGCCGGTCCCACCATCCGGCCAGCAGCGGGAGTACGGCGCTCAGGCTGTCGCGCGAGTCGGGGTCGCCGACGCCCAAGGTGTCGGCCAACCGGCCTGCGTCGCCCTGGCTGACGGTCTCCCAGAAGGCGGCGTCAGTGGCCGTGGGCTCGGGCGTCGGGGCGTCTTCGAGCCAGTAGCGGGTTCGTTGGAAGGGGTAGGTGGGGAGGTCGATGTGGTGGGGGGTGTGGTTGGTGAAGGCGGGTGTCCAGTCGATGGGGGTGCCGCGGACGAAGAGTTCTGCGAGGGAGAGTCGGAAGCGTTGCAGGCTGCCTTCGTCTCTGCGGAGTGAGCCGGTGACGACGGTTCGTGTGTGTCCTTGGGTTTCGAGGGTTTCTTGGAGGGCGGTGGTGAGTACGGGGTGGGGGGAGGTTTCGATGAATGTGGTGTGTCCGTGTGTGGCGAGGTTGTGGATGGCGTCTTGGAAGCGGACGGTTTCGCGGAGGTTGGTGTACCAGTAGTGGGCGTCGAGGGTGGTGGTGTCGGTCCATTGGGCTGTCACGGATGACAGGAAGGGGATCGAGCTGGTTTGTGGGCGGATGGGGGCGAGGGTGTCGAGGAGTTCGTCGCGTATGGCGTTGATGTGGGTGGAGTGGGAGGCGTAGTCGACGGGGATGAGGCGGGCGCGTATGCCGTGGGTTTCGTAGTCGGTGACGAGTTGGGCAAGCAGGTCCGGGTTGCCGGAGACGACGGTGGCGGTGGGTCCGTTGATGACGGCGATGGACAGGCCGTGGGTGATTTGTTGGGCTACTTGGTGGTGGGGGAGGGCGATGGAGGCCATGGCGCCTTGGCCTGAGAGTGTGAGGATGGCGCGGCTGCGGAGTGCGACGACGCGGGCGCCGTCTTCGAGGGTGAGTGCGCCGGCGACGACGGCGGCTGCGATTTCGCCTTGTGAGTGGCCGACGACGGCGTCGGGGTGTACTCCGTGGGATTGCCAGAGGGCGGCGAGTGAGATCATGACGGCCCACAGGGCTGGTTGGACGACGTCGACTCGTTCCAGTCCGGTGCCGGTGCGGAGTACGTCTGTCAGGGACCAGTCGACGTATGGTGCCAGTGCTGCTTCTGCTTGTGCGATGCGTGCGGCGAACACGGGTGCGGTGTCGAGGAGTTCGGCTCCCATGCCCACCCATTGCGCGCCCTGGCCGGGGAAGACGAACACCGTCCGCCCCTCCACATCGGCCCGGCCCCGCACCACGGCGGGGGAGCGGAGCCCATCACGGCTGCCGACCGCCACGGCCCGCACCTCCATCAGGGCGCGAGTGGTCAGGAGCGCGTGTGCGAGGTCCACGTCGGCAACGTCCCGCGTACGCGTCAGGACCCGGTCGATCTGCTGCGTCAGGGCGTCGTCGGAGCGGGCGGTCACGATCCAGGGCAGCGCCTCGGCCCCGGCGGCGCTCCCCGCCTTACCGGCCGTCGCCGTACCGATCGCCGCAGCATCACTCGCTGCCGTGTCGCTCGCCGTCGCGCCGTCGCCCGCCGCACCGATCTTCGGAGCACTGTCCTGCTCTGCCGGGAGGTCGTCCGGGGCCTGCTCGACGATGACGTGCGCGTTGGTGCCGCTGACGCCGAACGACGACACGGCGGCGCGCCGCGCCCGGCCTGTCTGCGGCCAGGCGCGGGCTTCGGTCAGCAGCTCGACCGCTCCCGCCGACCAGTCCACATGCGGCGACGGCTCGTCCACGTGCAGCGTCTTCGGCAGGACGCCATGCCGCAGTGCCTCGACCATCTTGATCACCCCGGCCACTCCGGCCGCGGCCTGGGTGTGCCCGATGTTCGACTTCAACGACCCCAGATAGAGGGGATGTTCGTCCGGCCGGTCCTGCCCGTACGTTGCGAGCAGTGCCTGCGCCTCGATCGGGTCGCCCAGGGTCGTGCCGGTGCCGTGTGCTTCCACCGCGTCCACATCGGAGGCGGTCAGGCCCGCGTTCGCCAGCGCCTGCCGGATGACCCGCTGCTGGGCACGCCCGTTGGGCGCGGTGAGCTGGCTGCTGCGGCCGTCCTGGTTGACCGCGCTGCCCCGGATGACGGCGAGGACGCGGTGGCCGTTGCGGCGGGCGTCGGAGAGCCGCTCCAGCAGCAGCACGCCCGCGCCCTCGCCCCAGACCGTGCCGTCGGCGCCCGCCCCGAAGGCCTCGATCCTGCCGCGCCGGGACAGGCCGCGCTGCCGGCTGAACTCGATGAAGATGCCAGGCGAGGACATGACCGTCACACCGCCCGCCAGAGCCAGGGTGCTCTCACCGGAGCGCAGCGACTGCACCGCCAGATGCAGGGCGACCAGCGATGACGAGCAGGCCGTGTCGACGGTGACGGCCGGCCCCTCGAAGCCGAAGGTGTAGGCGATCCGGCCGGACGCGACGCTGAGAGTGGTGCCTGTCAGGACGTAGCCGTCGGTGTTGCCGGCCGGTGGGTGGTGCAGGCTGGGACCGTAGTCCTGCGCCATCGCACCGGCGAAGACGCCGGTGGGCGTGGAGCGCAGCGTGGCGGGGTCGATGCCCGCGCTCTCCAGCGCCTCCCATGATGTCTCCAGGAGAAGCCGCTGCTGCGGGTCGGCGGCCAGCGCCTCACGCGGCGAGATCCCGAAGAAACCGGCGTCGAAGTCCGGTGCGTCGTGCAGGAATCCGCCCTCGCGGGCGTAGGAGGTGCCGGGCCGGTCGGCATCGGGGTGGTAGAGCTTGTCGAGATCCCAGCCGCGGTCCGCGGGCAGCGGGCCGATGACGTCGCGCTCCTCCGTGACCAGATTCCACAGGGCTCCGGGCGAGTCCACGTCACCGGGGTAGCGGCAGCTCATTCCGATGATGGCGACGGGTTCCGATTTCGCCGCCTCGCTCTGCTCCAGCTGCCGCCGGGTCTTGCGCAGTTCGGCGGCGGCCCGGTTGAGATAGTCCCGGAGCTTCTCTTCGTTCGCCATGGAGAGTTGCCTTCTTCATCAGTCGGTGAGTTCGATGAGCATCGGTGGCTCGCGAAAAGCACCGGTCCGCAGGAGTGGGGATGGCGGGGGCGGTGCGGTCGCGGCTGTCGGGGGAATCGCGGGCGTCGTCGCGCGGAATTCCTCAGACCCTTCCGATCCCGTCGTCGATGAGCGCGAAAAGTTCCTCGTCGGTCAGCTCGTCCGTGGTGATCTCGTCGTCGAGTTCAGCGGGCACCTCGGCGACCGGCGTCGCCGGTGCGGCGGGGGCGAGCAGTTCGTGCAGGTATGCGCCGAGGGCGGCCGGGGTGGCGTAGTCGAAGACGCTGCTGCTGGGCAGGTTGAGGCCGAGGGCGGCGTTGAGCCGGTTACGGACCTCGACCGCCGCCAGCGAGTCGATCTTCGATTCCAGGAAGCCGCGCTCGGCGGGCACCGAGTCGATGCCGGGACTGCCCAGCACGGCGGCGGCTATTCCACGTACCAGGTCCAGGAGTTGGCGATGCTGGTCGGCCACAGGACGGCTGGCCAGCCGCTCCTGCCACACGGCCCGCGGTCCGCTCGGCTGCACGGGCCCGGCCCCCGCAGCCGTGGTCCGCGGCAAGACGGTGTTCGCGGGCTCCGGGACCGACCGACGCTGCCTGGCCTGCGGCGTCGCGGGCAGCCAGTGGCGGCGGCGCTGGAAGGCGTACGTCGGCAGGTCGACGGGCTCGATCCGGTCGTCCGTCAACCGTACGGGGACCCCGGCGACGTACAACGCCGCTGCGGAGAGCAGGAATTGCCGCAGGTCTCCGTCGCCGCGCCGCAGCGTGCCGGTGACGACCGGCGCCGGAAGTCGGACGGGATCGCCGTCCGCCGCGGCGCGTTCGGCCAGCTGCTCGGCGATCTGCTCGACGCCCGGTGCGAGGATGGGATGCGGGCTGCTCTCGACGACCGTGCGGTGGCCGTCGGCGAGCACCGCGCGCATGGCGCGGTCGAATGCGACCGGCTCCCGAAGGCTGCGGTACCAGTAGTCGGCGTCGAGCTGTGCGGGCTCGAATCGGCCACCGGTGAGGCTGGAGTAGAAGGCCACCCTTCCGGACCCGCGCGGTGCGATGTCCCGCAGGTCGCCGAGGAGGCGTTCGCGCAGTGCTTCCATCGCCGGCGAGTGGGAGGCGTAGTCCACGGGTACGAGGCGGGCCCGTACGTCCTGGTCCTGGTAGTGCCGCACGAGGTCCTCGACGGCGCCGGGAGGTCCCGAGACCACCGTGGACCTGGGGCCGTTGACCGCGGCCACGCACAAAGCGGCGTCCCGAAGGGCGACTTCCGCCCTCACCTCGGCGGCGGGCAGCGGCACGGAGGCCATCGCGCCGCTGCCCGCCAGGTCCGCGATGGCGCGGCTGCGCAGCGCCACCACCGCGGCCCCGTCCTCGATGCTCAGCGCACCGGACACGACCGCGGCGGCGATCTCGCCCTGCGAGTGTCCGATCACCGCGTCGGGACGCACACCGTGGGACTCCCAGAGCGCGGCCAGCGAGACCATGACCGCCCACAGCGCGGGCTGTACGACGTCGACCCGGCCCAGCGCGGCCTCGTCGCCGAGGACGTCGGCCGGCTCCCAGTCGATGTGCGGCGCGAGCGCGGCCGCACAGGCGTCGAACCGTCGGGCGAACACCGATGAGGTGTCGCGCAGTTGCAGGGCCATGCCGGCCCACTGCGACCCCTGTCCTGGGAAGACGAAGACGGTGCGGCCGACTTCGCGGGCGACGCCCGTGACGAGTCCGGCGGCGGGCAGCCCGTCCCGTAGCGCGTCGAGCCGGACGAGCAGTCCCTCGGCGTCCTCGGCGACCGCCACCGCCCGGTGCGCGAAGGCGGTCCTGGTGCGGGCCAGCGCGGACCCCACCGCCCGCGGGTCCCTGCCTGGCCGGGTGGCGAGCGCGTCGAGCAGTCGCGCGGCCTGCCCGCCGAGTGCGGCGGAGTCCCGTGCGGACAGCGGCCACACGAGCGGGCCGCCGGGCAGCGGGGCGGTCGCGTCCCGGCCGCCGGGCGCTCCCGTGCCGTGCTCCTCGGCCGTCCCGGAAGTCCCTGCTGCGGGCCGGGTACCTGCCGGCACCGGGCTCTCCGCCACGACCACGTGCGCGTTGCTGCCGCCCATGCCGAACGAGCTCACGCCGGCGATCAGGCGCCGGTCGGGACGCGGCCACGGCCCCGTGACCTGCTGGACCCTCAGGCGGTGGTCGTCGAGGCGGGCGCGGGGGTTGGGCGTGACGTGGTGCAGGCTGGCCGGCAGGGTGCGGTGCCCGAGGCTCAGGATCACCTTCAGCAGCCCCGCGATGCCGGACGCGCCTTCGAGGTGGCCGATGTTGGTCTTCGCCGAGCCGACGACCAACGGTGACCCCGCGGGCCGCAGTTCGCCGCCGAGGGCGGCGCCCAGAGCGGCGGCCTCGGCAGGGTCCCCGGCCCGGGTCCCGGTGCCGTGCAGCTCGACGTACTGCACGTCGGCGGGGTACAGGCCGGCCTGGCGCACGGCGCGGCCGATCACGTCCTGCTGGGCCCGCGGATCGGGCGAGGTGAGGCCGGGGGTGGCACCGTCGCTGTTCACCGCGCTGCCGAGGATCACGGCGTGCGGCCGGTCGCCGTCGGCCAGCGCGCGGGAGAGCAGCTTGAGCACGACGACCCCGCCGCCCTCGCCGCGGACGTAGCCGTTCGCGCGGGCGTCGAAGGTGTGGCAGCGCCCGTCAGGCGAGAGCGCGCCCAGCCGGTCCACGGCCTCGGTGCCGTACGGGTCGAGCACCAGGCTGACCCCGCCCGCCAGCGCGGTGTCGCTCTCGCCGGAACGCAGGCTCGCGCACGCCAGGTGGACGGCGGTCAGAGCGGAGGACTGCGCGGAGTCGACCGTCAGGCTCGGCCCGCCGAGACCGAGCACGTAGGAGACGCGGTTGGCGGCGATGCCGTGGGCGAGGCCGGTCAGCGTGTACGGGCCCGGCTCGCGTCCGTCCGCCGGGCCCAGCCGCTGCAGCAGGGCGGCGTAGTCCCCGGCCATGACGCCGGTGAAGACTCCCGTCGGGGTGCCGCGCAGGGTGTCGGGGACGATTCGCGCGTCCTCCAGCGCTTCCCAGCTCAATTCCAGCAGCAGCCGCTGCTGCGGATCCATCGCATCGGCCTCGTCGTCGGAGATTCCGAAGAAGCCGGCATCGAAGGTGTCGACCTCGTCGAGGAACCCGCCGACGGTGTAGGGAGGGCCGGCGGGAAAGGCGTCGAATCCGGTGTCGGGCCGGCCTGCCGGAAGGTCTCCGACGGTGCTGACGCCGTCCGCCAGGTGACGCCAGAAGGCGTCCGGGTCGGTTGCTCCGGGCAGGCGGCAGGACATTCCGACGACGGCGATCGGCTCGGCCGGTTCCGGCACTGTCGCGGAATTGCTTTCCTGATGCCGAACCGTCATGGCCGGTCTTCCCCTTTGGTGTGTGGCGGCAGCGGATTCCCCGTGGTGCGACGGCACTTCGGGTATTCCCGCCGGTCGCTTTCCGGATTGCCGTTCCCGTCCCATCCTCACGGCGGGGGGCCGCGCGAAGTACCCCTAACCCGAGCCGGGGCACCCCTATCGTGTGCGCCCCCTTCCCGGATAGGGGTGGCCCGTGCAGCGGCAACCCGTACGGCCCCCGCCGCGGTGCGGCGGGGGCCGTGGGTGGGGCGGGAACGGGCCGGGATCCGGCCGGTCGCGGATCGGCGGGTCAGGCGGCGGGGCAGGCCGCCGAGCGCCGCAACGACTCGGCGAGGTCGACCCGGCGGGTCACGACGAGCTTGCGGTAGACCCGGGTGAGGTGCTGCTCCACGGTGCTCACGGTGATGAAGAGCCGGGCCGCGATCTCGCGGTTGGTCAGCCCCTCCGCGGCGAGTTCAGCGACCCGCAGTTCCGCCTCGCTGAGCGCGGTTCTTTCCTCCTCGCGGGTGTCGAGGCCGGGCAGCGAACGGATGCGGGCCCGCGCCGACGGGGCGCCGATGGTCGCGGACGCGCCGGCGGGGCTCTCGCCGCGGTGCCTGCCGGGGGCGGAGTCGCCGCGCAGGGCGGCCTGCTCCTCGACGGTCATGGTCGCGAGGACGAAACCGCGTGCGCGCGGGTGGCGGAAGTCCCCGTCGCGTGTCAGGCCGGCCGCGTCGAGCCCGGTCAGGACCGGGGCGATGCGTTCGGCGGGGACGTCGAGGACACGGCTCAGCGCTTCGGGGCCGACGGCTCCGCCCAGTACCGCCAGGGCCTGGGCGACCGGGAGGGTGAGGGCAGGGAGCCGGTAGAGGCAGCTCAGCAGGTCGCGTCGGAAGGCTTCGCCGGGGGCCGCCGGCCGGGGCGGCCCGATGTCGGAGGCGCGGCGCGAGGCGCGGTGGTCCTCGGCCAGCGCCGTGACCAGCAGCGGGTTGCCGCCGGTGACCGCGTGCACGGCGGCGGACGGCGGACGTCCCTCCCCCTCGCGTAGCAACTCGTCGAGGAGGAAGCCGACCTCGGTGCGGGTGAGCAGCGGGAGCTTGATCTGCTCATGGTGCGGGAGCCGCAGCAGGTCGCTGTCGGCGGTGGGGTGCGCCGGTGAGAAACCGTCCCGGCGGCCGAGCACGACCAGGGCCCGGGAGGTCCGGGTGCGCCGGATGAGGTAGTGCAGGCACTGGAGGGACTGCGGGTCGGCGTACTGGCAGTCGTCCACGGTGACGAGCATCGGCGTCCGCTCGGCCACGTCGAGGAGTACCCCGACGAGTCCGTGCAGTACCGCCATCGGCAGCCGGGCCTCGCCGTCGGCCTTGCTGACGGTGGAGATGCCCGCGCTGACCAGCCGGCACACCTCGCCGCTGGTGTCCCGGCCGAGCGGTGCCTGCTGGAAGAGCTGCAGGAGCAGCGCGAAGGGCAGGTCGGCCTCGGCGGGTGAGCCCTCCGCCCGCAGGTGCAGGGCGCCCTGGCCGGTCGCGTACCGGGCGAGGCTGTCGATCAGCCGGGTACGGCCGGCGCCCACCGGGCCGGTCAGGGTCGCCACGTGGCCGAAACCGGTCAGGCAGCTGTCGAAGGCGGCACGCAGCCGGTCGAGTTCGGCTTCGCGTGCCACCAGTTCTGTCTGGTCCATCAGGTCCATCGAATTCCCCCGGGAAGTCCGCTGTCGCCCGCGAAGTTGAAGTGCCCTGACGTGCGTGCGCGGGGAGGGGCGGGCGCCGGAGAACAGGGAGCGCACACGGGCGGCCCGACTGTCCGGCCGGAAGCGGTCGGTGGATCGGGCGGTGGTCCGGGCCGGTCTCTTCCACTGGTCGCGGGCGGCCGTCATGGCGGACCGCGGAAAGGCAGCGGGAGTGAGGGCCCCGACCGGTCAGCTACACAGGGCGCTGGACATGCGCAGGAGGTCGACGTCGCGCCGGGACACCAGGATCGGCCTCGCGGCAACGCTCACCGGATGGCGTGCCATGGCTGTCTCCGTCCGCTCCTCGTCCGGCCCGGTCCCTTCTCGGGCCCGGAAGTTCGCAGCCCGGACTGTGGAACACGAGGGTCCGCCGCGCTGGTGGTGCCGTACGCAGCAGAAAGTAATCGAACGTGTCGATGGCAGTCAACCGCTGCTCCCCTGGTGAGACGTGCCGGGCAACGATGTTCACACGCACCCAACACAGCTGTCCCAAAGGGCAGTTGATGTAACAGGCAGGGGAGGCTCCGACCGGAGCGGGGGCAACGTACAGCGGGGCGGCCGGAGGGTGTGGTGTCACCCTCGGACCGCCCCGCCATCTGCGGTGGCCGGCGTCCGTCCCCAGGGGCAAGTCCAGGGACGGACGGCGGTCAGCCCGCTGCCGCCGCCCGGTCGGGGCGCGGAAGCCGGATGAGGACGACGGTGATCAGCAGGGCGACGGCGACGAAGACCGCCGCCGCGCCCATGGACACGCCGACTCCGTGCGCGAGCACCCGGTTGGCCTCGGTGACCGGGTTCGCCGCCTTGGTGCCGCCCGGGTGGCGCAGCGCGCTGTTGAAGACGGTGACCAGCACCGCGGTGCCGAGCGCGCCGCCGATCTGCTGCATGGCCTGGAGCAGCCCGGAGGCCGCGCCGGAGAACTCCTCGGGGACGCCGCCCAGGATGGCCATGCTGAGCGGGACGAAGACGAAGCCGCCGCCGAAGCCGAAGATCACCATCGGGCCGAGCAGCCCGCCGGCGTACGAGGTGCCGAGTCCGATGCCGGTCAGCCAGACCAGACCGCCGCCCACCAGCAGCGAGCCGGTGACGAGCACCGCGGTGGCGCCCACCCGACCGAGCAGCGCGGGCACCGCCGTCGCGCCGACGAACAGGGCGACGGCGAACGGCAGGAAGGCGAAGCCGGTGCGCAGTGCCGTGTAGCCGAGGGTGATCTGGAGGTATTGGGTGATGAAGTAGAACATCCCGAACATCGAGGCGGCGACCAGCAGCAGCGCCAGATAGGAGCCGCCCCTGGTGCGGTCGGTGAGCAGCCTCAGCGGCACCAGCGGCGCCTTGGTCCGCGCCTCGACCACCGTGAAGCCGACCAGCAGGACCGCCGCGGCGGCGAAGACGGCCAGCGCCAGCGGGTCGGACCAGCCGTCGGAGGCGGCGCGGATGAAGGCGTAGACCAGCGCGACGGTGCCCGCGGTGACGGTGAGCGCGCCGGGGACGTCCAATGCCCCGCGGACCCGCTCGGGTTCCCTGATCACCAGCGGCGCGAGGATCACGACGGCCAGGCCGAAGGGCACGTTGATGAAGAAGACCCAGCGCCAGGAGAGTTCGGAGGTCAGCACACCGCCGAGGATCATTCCGATGGCCGCGCCGGCGCCCGTCACGGTCGAGTAGAGCGCGATGGCGCGAGCCCGCTTGGCGGTGTCGGTGTAGGTCGTGATGATCAGCGCGAGGGTGCTGGGTGCCGCGACGGCCGCGCCGACCCCTTGGGCCGCCCGGGCGAGGAGCAGCACGGCGGGGTCGCCCGCCAGCCCCCCGACGAGCGAGGCGAGGGTGAACAGGGCGACGCCGTAGACGAAGATCCTGCGCCGTCCGAAGACGTCGCCGATCCGGCCGCCGAGCAGCAGCAGGCCACCGAAGGCCAGCATGTACGCGTTCTGCACCCACGACAGCCCCGTGGTGTCGAAGTGCAGGGAGCGCTGTACGTCGGGCAGCGCGATGGTGACGACCGCCGAGTCGAGCACCACCATGAGCTGGCAGGTCAGGATCACCGCAAGGGCGAACCCGGTACGGGCGCTCCCCCCCGCCGCAGATACGACGGACGGGCCGTCAGCGGTGGCGTTCTCTCGCGCCACGGTCTTTTCGGACACAGCATTCCCCCAGGTCAGGGCAGGTGGGCAAGGCGGTCTACCGGCATGCCGCACGGCACCCGGTAAAACGAAGTACTCCTCCGTTTTCACTCTTGATAATATGGAGTAGTACTCCGTTTTGGCAACCAGGGAGGCCACATGACGACCGAGGTCGAGGGTTCCGGCTCCGCGGCCCGCCCGATGCGCCGCGACCGCCGCCGCAACTACGACAGGCTGGTCGTCGAAGCCCGGGCGTCGTTCGCGGAACACGGCGCGGACGTGTTCCTCGATGACGTCGCGAAACGCGCCGGTGTCGGGGTCGCCACCCTCTACCGGCACTTCCCCACCCGCGGCGCGCTGCTCGACGCGGTGATCCGCGAATGGACCGGGGCGGTGCTCGACGAGGCCCGGCAGCTCACCGCGGCACCCGACCCCGCCGAGGCGCTGCTGACCTGGATGCGCTCGCTGGTCTCCCACATGAGCGTCTACACCGGCCTGGTCGCGGCCCTCGTCCCCTCGATGGACGACGAGACCTCCCCGCTTCACCCCAGCTGTCAGGTGATGTACGACGCGGGCGAGTTGCTGCTCGGCCACGCCCGGCAGAGCGGCACCGTTCGCCCCGACGCCACCGCCACCGAGCTGCTCCAGCTGGTCAGCGGCGTGGTGTGGGTCTGCGAGAAGTTCGGCGACGGCGCGGACATCGACCGCCTGCTGTCCCTGACCCTCGACGGCCTGCTGGTCCGCGGCTGAGCCGGCGGGCCGCCCCGCACGGCACACTTGCCCGCATGACACCTGACGCACTCAAAGCGCTCTGCCTGGGCCTGAACGGGGCGACCGAGACCTTCCCCTTCACCCTGGAGACCTCCGTGTTCAAGGTCGGCGGGAAGATCTTCGCGATCAGCGCCCTGGACGCCGATCCGCTGAGCGTGAGCCTGAAGTGCGAGCCCGACATCGCGCTGCAACTGCGCGAGGCCCACCCGGAGATCACCCCGGGCTGGCACCTCAACAAGCGCCACTGGAATACGGTGCTGCTCGAAGGGTCGCTCCCCGCCGGGCTGGTCCGCGAGATGATCGAGGACTCCTACGACCTGATCGTCGCCAGACTCCCGCGCCACCAGCAACTCGTGCTGGACTGGCCCGGGGTGCGCAGGTCCGACGAGCGCTGAGCCGTCCGGGCCGGTACGAGCACGGGTCCCCCGTGTGCACAGGGCACCGCAGGTGCCGGCCGGCACATTCCCGTTCCGGGGGTCCTGATCTGACGGGGCGTCCGAAGTGCCCGGGACTCGCGTCCTGGACGCGTACGCCGGGAGATACGCAGGGCGGTTGCACGGCACACCCGAACCGGTCACGGACGTGCGGCAGGGGCAGGCCGCGGAGGAGACCGGCGAGCGGGGCTGAGCCCCGAACGAGTAGTCACTACTCACGCCACCACCGGGCATCCCGGTCCATCATGATCCGGCACGCACGGGCGGCCCGTACTCCGGTGACCGGTCATCCCATACCGCAGCGGGACCCGTGCGCCAGGCGATGGGGCGGTGTCGAGGCGGCGCGGTGCACGGACGCACCCGAGCCTCAGCGAGGACGGAATACGGCCCCTACCTGTTCACGAGACCAGCGCACAAGAGAAGGAAGCCCTGCCGATGCCTCAGCCGTTCCCGCCCTCGGGGCCGTACCAGGACCCCCGGGAAGCGAACGCCGGCGTGGCGCGCCCCCATGCCCAGCCGGTGCCACCGGAGCAGAATCCCTATGCCCAGCCAGGCCCGCAACCGGCCGGTCCATCCGGTCAGGGGCCCTTCACGCCCGGGGCTCCCGAGCCGTTCGCGCCTCCGGGACGGCGGGACCGCCGCCGGGCCCCGCGGGCCGCGGGGCGGCGCACGGGCGGATGGGCGGTGCTCGCGGTGGCGGCGGCCGTCGCTCTGCTCATGGTGGGCGTCGGCGTGTATGTCATGGCGAAGGGAGCGCCCGGTCACCGGTCCGGGCCCGGGGCCACCGGTGGGGCGGGTGCGGTGCTGCCGGCGGCGGGGCGCCCGTACCGTCCGGACCTCGCGTACCTGTGGGACAAGGCCACCGACCCGGTGGCGGCGAAGGACGGTCAGTACGACACCCTGGGGCTGTGGTTCGCCGGCCGGTATGCCGTCAAGAACGAGATCGGCAAGGTCGTGGCGTACGACATCGACACCGGGGCCCGCGCCTGGTCGATCCCGGCCCCAGGCCGCCGCGACTGCACCGCTGCGCGGGACTCGTACGCCGGCCTGGCGGCTGTCCAGTACGGCGCGAGTTGCGAAAAGGTCATGGCCATAGACCTCGCCGCGGGGAAGGTGCGGTGGACCGTGACCCTGCCCGGCGGCACCGGTGGGCGGCTGGACTTCGCCTTCAGCGAGATGGCGGTCAGCGGTGACACCCTGGCCGTGGACTGGCTCACCGGATCCGCGGGCTTCCGGTTCAGCGACCACCGGCCGCTGTGGCACGACGGATACGACGCCTCCTGCAACACCGACGGGTACGCAGGCGGCGCCCGACTCGTATCGGTGGTCGACTGCAACGCCCGAGCGTATGAGGTGGAGCTACTCGACCCGGCCCGGCACGGCGCCGCCACCTGGAAGTGGTCGGCGCCCGGGGGCACCATGGTGAGCGCGGTCGTCTCCACCGATCCTGTCGTCGTCATGATCGGCACCCAGGGCGCGCCCTACCGGGACGTGATCGCCCTCGACGACGCCGGGCACCAGCGGTGGCGAATCTCGCTGGGCACCGACAAATTCCACATCGACAACGACGGCAGCGAGCTACAGGCCGTGCACAACGTGCTGGTCAGCGGCGACGCCGTGTACCTGTCCCTGGGCAGGGACACCGCAGGCACCGACCGGTCCATCGGCGGCATCGTCGCCTTCGGCCTTGCCGACGGCAAGCAGCGCTGGGTCGCCAAGTCCGACACCCGGCACAGCATCACGGCGATCGGCTTCCAGGACGGCAGAGTACTCGCCTACGAGCCCCCGGACGCGCTCGCCCGCGGCTGGCTCGTGGCCCTTGACCCCGCCACCGGCGCTGTCCGGCGGTACGCCACTCTCCCGGCCGACGGCTACAGCCGACTCGGGCAGCTGGTGACGCGCAGCTACCCGCTCTGGCACAACGGCTCCTTCTACATCGTGGCGAGATCGGTCTACGCGACATCGGGTCACCAGGCATATGTGGTCGCGCTCGGCTGACCCTGCGGGTGCCGGGAACGCCATCCCCGCAGATCGCACGCGGCGCACAGCGGGGGTCAGCGGGCAGTGGTGACCGATCCGTGCAGCCGGTCGGTGCTGGAACGCCACATGGCGTCCATGGCCGGCGCGCATGAGTCCGATACATGGGAGCGCGCGGTCTGAGTCCGCGGCGGCGAGCCCGTGCACGTGTTCCTGTCCCCAGGGTTCCGCGAGCCGATCCCGTCCGCTTTGGTGATCGCCGGTCCCGGACGACCCGGGCCTGCGCCGGAACAGGCCGGTGCTGCACGCCCCTTGAGGCATCGCAGGGTGATGTGTCAGTCTCATTCCGGCGTTCCACCGGCAGGTGCCCGACTGCGCGTGCCTGACCCCTCACGCGGAATGTGAGCGCTCACAATGCTGGGCGACCGCATTCCTCTCGCACGGCGCCGCCGCGAGCCGACGGCGGCGCCGGCAACACCCCGTGGAGGAAGACATCCCATGCTGCGATTCCGGTACCTGCGCTCCTGTCTGCTCGGCGTGCTCCTGGCGGTTGTCGCTGCGATCGGGGTGGGTCTGCCCGCCGCCCCCCAGGCCGTCGCCGCCTCGTTGACCCAGGTCACGAACTTCGGCACCAATCCGACCAACCTCCAGATGTACGTGTATGTACCGAACAGCGTCAAGGCCAACCCGTCGATCCTGCTGGCACTGCACGGCTGCCAGGGCTCCGGGCCCTACCTGTACTCCAGCACCGACTTCGGATCGCTGGCCGACCAGAACGGGTTCATCGTCATCTACCCCTCGACCAATCCGGGGGGCAGTTGCTGGGATGTCTCCTCCGACCAGGCCCTGAGGCGCAACGGCGGAAGTGACCCGGTCGGGCTGATGTCGATGATCACCTACACCGAACAGCATTACGGCGGAAACCCCAACGCCGTGTACGTCACCGGCGAGTCGTCGGGCGGGATGATGACCAACGTCATGCTCGCGGACTACCCGGACGTCTTCAAGGCGGGCGCGGCGTTCATGGGGGTGCCCTACCACTGCTTCTACACGGGCTCCGTGCGCGGGTGGAACGGGCCCTGCGCGGGGGGCCAGGTCTCCATGACCCCGCAGCAGTGGGGCGATCTGGTGCGGGGTGACGCTGATCCCGGCTACAGCGGGCCGCGTCCCCGCGTGCAGTTGTGGCACGGCACCAACGACACCACCTTGAACTACAACAATCTCGGCGAGGAGACCAAGCAGTGGACGAACGTACTCGGGGTGAGTCAGACCGCGTCGTCGACTGACAGCCCGGTCGCCAACTGGAACCGGTCCCGATTCAACAACAGCTCCGGCAGCACGCAGGTCGAGACGTACAGCATCGTCGGCGCAGGCCATCAACTACCGGTCCAGGGGACGCAGATGGCCGCCTACGCCATCCACTTCATGGGGCTCGACGGCGGCAGCGGCACCACCCCCGCCACCACGGGCGCCCTGCACGCGGTGGGCGCGGGCAAGTGCCTGGACGACCCGAACTCGACCACGACGCTGGGCACCCAGCAGCAGATATACAGCTGCACCGGCGGGGCCAACCAGACCTGGACGCACAACTCGTCGAACCAGCTCACGGTCACGGTCGGCGGGGGCACCCTCTGCCTGGACGCCAACTCCAAGGGCACCACCAATGGCACCAAGGTGATCGTCTGGTCCTGCAATGGCCAGGCCAACCAGCAGTGGAACGTCAATGCGAACGGCACGGTCACCAGCGCCCAGTCCGGTCTGTGCCTGGACGTGACCGGAGCTTCCACCGCCAACGGAGCCCTGGTCGAGCTCTGGTCGTGCAACGGCGGCAGCAACCAGCATTGGACGCTCGGGTAGTCCGCCAGACTCGGGGACGCGGCCCGCGGTCCTCTGCCGTGGTCGGCCGGGCCGTCACCGGCCGGACTCGACCTCGCGCACCGCTTCCATCACGATGCCGACGACCGCCGACGGTGCCGTGAGCATGGGCACGTGATCGGCCGGGGCCGTGCGCACCCGGGCCTTCATCCGCTCGGCCATGAACCGCTGGTTCTCCGCGGGGATCATGCGGTCCTCCTCGGCCACGAGGAACCAGCTCGGCGCGTCCTTCCAGGCCGGACGCCCCACCGGCACACCGATGGACCCGGCCGCGAGAGGCCGTTGTGCGGCAGCCAGCAGAGCCTGGTCCTCCGGTGAGGCCTGCTGGGCGAAGGCCACAGCGAAGGCCTCCTCGGGCAGCCAGATCAGCTGGTCACGATCCGGGGCGAGCGCGGGAGCCTGCGGGTGCGGCTCGGTCCGGCCGAAGACATCGGCCACCGTCTCGCCCTCGTCCGGGGCGAGCGCTGCGATGTACACCAGCGCCGCGACCTTCTCGCTGCTCGTCGATGCGATCACCGCGCCTGCGTAGGCGTGTCCCACCACGACAACCGGGCCGTCGACCCGCTGCAGCGTCCGGTCGAGCGCGGCGACGTCGTCGGCCAGCGAGGTCAGCGGCAGGGGCACGGCAACCGCGCGCACACCCTCGGACCGCAGCCCGGCGACCACCTTTTTCCAGCTCGACCCATCGGCCCAGGCGCCGTGCGCCAGCACCACCCTGACGTCGCTCTCCCGCATCGCTGCTCCTTCCGAGTCTCTCTGCCAGGCGGCGAAATGGACGCCATGCGTGACTGCCTTGACGTCATCAGCGAGGTCATCACGCCGGTGGGCAGGGCACAGGCAGGATGGTCCACCATGCTCCGGTGCTGTTTCCCACCGACACGCGAGGGAGGGACTTCGTCAACTCGAACGCCACACGGCTCGTCCGGGGATCGGTCGGATGGAGGACGGCGGTGGCCTCCTGTCCTGGACGGCGGGCGCGTCCGACGTGGACACCCCCGACGTCGTCCGCCGCTCGGACATCGTGCTGAGCCATGCCGACACCGGTGCGGGCCAGTTCGTCCCGCTCGGCAACGGCACCTTCCCGGACCGCAAGTCACCGGGCTGGGTGGTCGTCCCGGGACTGAGCAGGCTCACCGGCGCGGTTCAGCCGCGCGCCCATCTCTGGCTGCCGGAGCCGTCGCAGGTGGACAGGACGAGGAGGGTCCCGTCAGCGGTCGCGCCGCCGCTGGGCGCCAGGCACAGGCCCGACTGGACGCCGGTGACGGTGCCGTCGGTGTTGAGGTTCCACTGCTGGTTGGTGCCGCCGTTGCAGTCCCAGATGATCGCCCGGGTGCCGGGCGCCGTACGGGCGGCCTCGGCGTCGAGGCATTTGCTTCCGTACACCTGGAGCTGCCGACCGGAGGTCAGCGACCACTGCTGGTTGGTGCCGCCGTTGCAGTCCCAGAGCGCCACCTGGGTCCCGTTGGTCTGGCTCACCGCGGGGACGTCGACACAGCGGCCCGCCCCGGTGTTCCGCAGTGGCAGCGCCGTCGTGGACCCACCGGTGGAGTTGCCGAAGCCGGCGGGTTCCGTTTCGTCCGCGGCGCCGACGGTGTCGGTGGTGGTGATCGTGATGGTGGCGTCGGGCAGGCCCGATGACCTTGCCGTGATGGTCGAGGTGCCTGCGTAGGAGGAGCGGAACTCGACGGCGGCCTTTCCGTCGAAGGCCTGGACGCCGGGGGTGAAGGAGTAGGACTTGCCGCCGGGCAGGATGCCCGGGCCGCTGGTGACCGTCAGAGTGACGGGACGGGTGTTGTTGACCCAGGCCCCCGAGGAGTTGCGCATCGTGATCACGAGCTGGGTGTCCGTGGTGCCGTCGTCGGTGATCGTCGTGGACGAGTACCTTCCGGCCTCAAGCGTCATTCTGGTCGCGGTTCCGCTCGCGGAGTGCTCTGCGGCCACGGGCGTGGGGTCGGCGAGGTTGGTCGTGCCCGACCACTTCGCCTTGTTGGCCCGGTACCAGTACCATTGGTCCTTCGGCAGCCGGTAGTAGTCGATCATGCCCATGCGGGCCAGACCGGCGTCGAAGATCGTGCCGTGGTCGAAACCTGCCCAGATGGCCAGTCCGGCACTGCCGGTGGTGAGCTTGAACCTGGTCGCGTCGGACGGATCCTTGACGTCGCCGTACGTCGGATCGTAGGTACCGGGCCGGTCGGAGGTGTACGACCCGTACTCCGAGACGACGTTCGGCATCCATGTGTTCGTGATCTTCCCGCCGTCGCCGTTGTAGCCGGCGACATCGCACACCGACAGCTGGTCGAGCGAGCCGCGCTGTACGCCGCCCATCGCTGCCTTGCGGGTCGGATCGAGCTGGTGCGAGTAGTCGCGCATCCTGCTCACCAGCGCCTTGGCCTTGCCCAAGGTGGCGGAAGAGGTGAAGAACACCTCGTTTCCCATGGACCAGTTGATGATCGAGGGGTGGTTCCGGTTGACCCGGATCATGTCGCGCAGGCCGTCCATGGCGCTTTGCTCGAAGGCCGCCTGGTCTGCCGATTTCTGCGGATATCCGTCCGCCAGGTAGTCGCTGGAAGCGCCGGTCGGCGTCGGCTCAAGGCCGGTGGTCGCGGTCGCCCAGAAGGTGCTCTCCGACCAGAGCATGACGCCGAGCTTGTCCGTGGCGTCCGCGAAGGACGGGTCGTGGGGGTAATGCGAGCCGCGGATGAAGTTCATGCCGGCCTCGCGGATGTAGCGCACGTCGCGTTCGAAACCGGAGTTGGTGACGGCGTTGCTCCACCCTCCGTGGTCCTGGTGGGCGTCCGCCCCGACCAGCAGCGTCTTGACGCCGTTGAGGTAGAAGCCGTCGACTTTCCACTGCGCACTGCGGAAACCGAAGGCCGTGTCATAGGCGTCGACGGTGGTGCCGCCGCTGATCCTGCCGTCCGGAGTGCTGTCGACCACCAGGGACGTGGTCACGGTGTACAGCGCCGGGCTGTCGGGCGCCCAGAGGGCGAGGCGCTGCAGCATTCCCGTGGTGTCCGAGAGGCCACCGCTCAGCGCGTCGAGCGTCGTCGTGCTCGCCGCGCCGAGCGTCAGCACCGGCGAGTCGAACGTCGCCAGCACGGTGGTCGACCCCTGCTGGCGCACCTCCTGGCGGGCGTAGACGTCGGTGGCCGAGGAGCCGTCGTTGCGTACCTCCGTCTGCACCCGCACGTTCGAACGGCGTGCTGCGATGTTCGCCCGCATGTCGGTGTCACTCGGGTACTGCGAGAGGTCGATGTTCCGGTAGTAGGCGCTGTTGCTGGTGTCCCAGGCCGGATTGGTGAGCGCGGGGGTGGTGACGGAGGTGCCGTACCAGGTGACGTGGACGTTGTCCGTCACGTTCAAGTAGACGTCGCGGTAGAGGCCGCCGCTGAACTGGTGGTCGCCCGTGCGAGGGGCGAGGTCTGCCCGCCACTCGTTGTCCACTCGTACCGATATCTCGTTGTCACCGGCGTGGATCGCGTTGGTGATGTCGAAGGCGAATCCGGTGTAGCCGCCCCGATGCGTGCCGGCCTTGGTCCCGTTGACCCACACGTCGGTGACCGAGAACGCCCCTTCGAACTCGAGCTCGACGCGCTTGCCGCTCCACGACGAGGGGACGGTGAAGTGCTTGCGATACCACCCCGCACCCACGTGGAAGGACTGCCCGCTGCTGGCACCGCCCACGTCGTAGGGGGCGTCGAAGTCGTGCGGCAACGCCACGGGGGTCCAGCCCGAGTCGTCGAAGCCGGGGTTCTGGGCGCCTGTCGAGTCCGCGCGGAGGAACTTCCACTCCCGATCGAAGTCGACCTTCTGCCTCTGGTCCGAGTCGGCCAGCGGAGTGCTCGACACGGGCTGGGGGGACGACGCGGACGATACCGCGGGGGCGGGCGCGGCCACCGCGTCCGTGCTCAGCACACCCAGGGCGGCCATCAGAACGCCGGCGACCAGAACCGCCAGCGCCGTCAGGCCGCGTGACGATTGGCCTCTTCCTGAAGTCATGGAGCCACTCTCCGATTGCGTAGGGGGAGAAGAGCAACTGAGAGCAGGCCGGACTCGGCGACCAGACATCCCATGTATCGGCAGGTATCCCATGGCTTCGTCGATCGTGTCAACGCTTCGTCAGGGATGGGTCGTCCCCGCCCGGTCGCGTTGCGGCGGTGGTCCGCGCACGCGGCAGATGGAGCATCTCCTGGTCCCTATGGGAACCTTCCGGGCGGGTCGCGGAGAACACGGGGAAGTGTCGGCACCTGCCCCAGGGGGCATCGTGTGGGCCGGAAGAGATCAGAATAGATGGGATGTCCCAGGGGCGTTCACCGTCCGGAGAGCGCACCGTCCAAGCCGGCGGGAAAACTTGCGAGGCGTGCGGGCGACGGCTTCGAAAAGACGGGCTCTAGTCCCGGGAGCGGAGGTCGTCCAGGGTGAGGGAACGCTGGCCGTGCTGGAGTTCCTTGAACCAGTCGAGGTAGTGGTTCACGACGTCGCCCTTCGTGTCCTCGATGATGTGGATGCCGGTGAGCTGGAAATGCGCGGACTCCGGCAGGCCGTTGACCGGGATGTGCTCGTTGACCTGGAGAATGATGGTCCCCCCGGCATTCCGCTCGGTGTCCTTCCGCTTCACCACCACGAACGACATCGGGTATTTGGCGGTGACGGCGTCCAGCGACACCCCCTGCCCGGGAGCGTCGGTCTTGAGGCCGATGATCCGCCGGTAGTGCCGCAGATAGCTGGGCTCGACGGAGTCGGCGAGGAAGACGCTCGGCCGGTCGAGTACGTCAAGCGAGGGCAGCTGGACGAGCCGGCGATAGGTGACCCCGTCCGGGAAACGGTTCTCGATACGCTGCAGATACTCCTCCTGCAGCCGCTCGACGGCGGGGTCCGAGCGCTGGTGGAACACCTCGACGAAGGAGTTGACCGCCAGGATCTCGTCACCAGCCTGGGCTCTGTCGATCACCTCTCCCGCCTTGCGGTAGAGGGCCTCGGCCTGCTGGAGGTGCTGCGACTCCGGGCCGCGACGCGCGGGCAGGTACTTGATGTACGCGCCGGTGCGGTCCCGGAACTCGTCGAACGACGCGTCGAGGTGCTCCTCGAGCGCCCGCAGCGCGGCACGGGTCGCCTGGCCTTCGTCGGCGGTGTCGGCCGACGTGGTCGTCGCGGTGTAGACGAGGAAGGCGAGCAGTCCCAGGATCCCGGCGAAAAGCCCGGTCTGGGATGCGGAGATGCCGTTGCCGAGCCCGTCCTGGACGACGTTCAGGACGGCGGCGAACGGAATGGCCGCGAGGAAGGCGGCCAGCAGCCGGTCCACCCGGCGCCGTGTGTCGTGGTGTACCCGCTCCTGTCCGGGAGTGGAGTTCCCCTCCGGAGTCGTCATGCTGTGCACCGTCCTTTCACGGTACGGGGAGTGAGGTGGTGACACATCCATCGTGCCGACCGCCGCTCCTCGCCGGAACGGAGATATCCCCGACCTGCGGCTTATATCCCCCCATGATGATGAAGAGATCTCCTCGCTACGGAACCCGCCGTCCCGCTCGTCCACCTCCCCCGCGCGCAGCGTCGTGGAGTCCGGTGGCCAGGGACGTGGAAGGGGCCGCAACAGCCGCCAGGCGAAGGGCGGATGGCCCAGACGGGGATGGCGGCGGTCGTACACGTTCAGCGCCGCCCAGCCGGCCACGCACAACGCGATGCCGGCCTTGGCGGTCCACCGCCCGGTCATCGCGGATCCGTCGTCGGCCACCGGGGCGAAGAGCCCCGCCAGTGCCGCGCTGCCGGCCGCGCACCACACCAGCGGGTAGACCCCGAGCTGATGCCAGACCTTGGTCGGGGCCGCGGCCTGCGCGGGCGTGTAGAAACCCCGGCGCAGCTCGCCGCGCCACTGGATGATCCCGTACGCCAGCCACCCCGCCGCCGGCAGCAGCACCCCGAGGGGATGTGCCAGCCACGCCACGGGCCTGGGCGGTCCTTGAGGGGCGAGCAGCACCCCAAGCCCGCAGGCGACGGCCAGGAGCGGATCGCCGTACACCAGGGCGGTGAACTCCTGCGATGGCCGCACCAGGCGACGCTCCAGCACGGCGGCGAGGACGACATGGACGCCGGGAGAGATGGCGAAGGCCGTGATCGCCGCGACGAGCGGGCCGGTGGAGAACAGCGTCCGGAGCAGGCCGGGCCACGCGGGAGCGGCGGCCTCGCCGGCGGCCGCGATGCAGGCGTGGAGCAGGGCGGGGCAGCCGGAAACCGTCATCCGGAGGCCGTTCCCGGGCCGGGGCCGGATCCGCGCCGGTACCGACCGCGTACGATCTGCTCGACCTCCTTGTCGCGGAAGAAGTTGGCGTGGCGAACCGCGAAGGCGTGCAGCGGCGCGATACGGGCCCGGTTGCGTTCGTCCCCTCGGGGCTCCACGTCGGGGGAGGCGCCGACGAGTCGGTGTTCGGCCTCCCGCATCGGTGCGTAACGGTCCTGCAGGAAGCGGTCGACGGTGCTCTCGGCGACCTTGGCACGGGCGGCGACGTCAGGGCGCGACGAGAACACCGTCAACGCCCGCCAGATGTCCAGGTGGGTGGGGTTGCCGACCAGGCGCTCCAGCAGCGAGGGGCCCGCGCCGCGGGCGGGGCGGTAGCGTTCGGCCAGTCCCCTGCCGGGCCGCAGACCCTGCTCCATCGCGGTGACCAGCCGGGTGACGTCGGCGATCGGGCCCGCTTTCGAGGCCAGGGCCCACGGCTCGAAGTAGTGGAAGGCGGCGAGCAGCAGCAGGCCCCGGTTCTCGTCGATGTCGGCGCACCACACCACGCAAGGGATGCCGACCGCGTCCAGCAGCCGCAATGCCACGAGCCCGGTCTCCGGACTCCCTGGGCCGAAGTCCAGGTCCACCATGGCCAGTTCGAAGCCCCGGTCGATGCCGAGGACCTGCCGCAGCTCGCGTGGGCTGCGGACGCCCATGACCTGGTGCGGTCGGCCGTCGCTCCCCGCCGGGGCGGTGGCGAGGGCCAGCGCGAGGGAGTCCTCCGCGGCCACGGCGTCGTCCACGACGATGATGCGCACGGCGCCTCACGCCCCCTTTCCGGTGCGGTGGCGTGCGGACCGCGCCTCGGGGGAGCCGTCCCGCGGGCCCTGATCCGGTCCCGCTCCCGATCCCTGGTGTGGTCCGGCTCCCGGGTGCGGGACGGGCCGGACGATTCCGGGCGGGCACCCCCACCGTGCGGCTATGTGTTTCCACGTGCCGTCGTCTTCCACGTCGATTCCCCCTCCGTACCGGCCGAGCAGGATGTCCTGCACCTTCAGACTTGTCAGCGGGCTGCGTGCCGCGCCGGGTGGGAAGCGCTCCCCGTCGTCGGAGACCCGCAGCAGGCACAGCTCCGGCCGCGCACCGTCCTGGATCCGGAACTCGATCTGCACCCGGCGCGCACGCGCCTTGAGCGCGTTCATCATGAGATCCGACAGCAGGGACCGCGCCCGCTGGTAGTCGGTGCTCGTCAAGGGGAGGTCGACGTCCCCGGCCAGCTCGCACTCCTCGTGGGGGCCCCGCCACGCGTACTCGATGAGCGGCTCCAGCCGCAGCCACACCTCGCGCACGGATCCGAACCCGGTGCCGGAATCGGCCTTCATGATCGCCTGCCGCACCTCCTCGATGCCCACCAGGACCTCCCTGGACAGGGACCGGAGATGGCCCAGATCGGGCGGCGGGTCGTCCTGCTCGGCGTAGCCGGCCAGCACACTGATGCTGTTCTTGAGCATGCTGTGCACGGCCGAGGCACTGTTGAGCCGGGCGAGCCGGTGCTGGGCGACCGCGGAGTGCACAGCGGCACGCAACATGGCGGCGAACATCGCCCACACCGCGTAATACAGCAGTGGCGACAGGCACAGCGCGATCACGACCCCGGTCGGTACCTCCGCCGCCGGCGCGGTCCACGGCCACAGACAGGCCACCAGGATCAGGCAGTGCGCCGGCGGGATGAACCGGCGGAGGACGCGCATGCCGTGCGAGGGCGCCATGGTGACGCTGTACCAGCCCGCGTCGATCACCGCCTGCAGCACCGCCTCCCAGTTGTACGCGATGCACAGCACGACCCCGGCAGTACGGACGGGCACGGGCAGACCGGGCAGCGGGACCGGCCCCACGAACAGCCATGTCGCCAGCAGGATGCCGAGCCCCTCCAGCAGCCCCGAGGCGTCGACCGTTGCCTTCTTCCGCACGTCCCTCAAATGCCGGACCAGCCGGCCGGCGGCCGGTACCCGGTTCAGGAGCGGCATCCTCTCCGAGAAGCTGTGGCCGAATGCCAGCGCCAGACCGAGCACCCCGGGGAGCAGCATCAGCACGATCCGCGGCAGCCGGGTGACGGGCGACCAGGCGACCGCCGGCACGGCCGCGGCCGCGTAGAGCGCCAGCCGGACCCAGCACCCCCAGCGCCACAGCGTGCGCGTGGTGTGGATGGCCGTCTCGAACACGACGTCGGCGTTGTGGCCGGCCCATGTGTCATCCGGCGGCCGGCGGTCCGGTCGCCGACGGCGCCACTTCCCACTGCCCCAGTCCATGGACGGCGCCTCCAAGGCGGCACGGTGCTGCACGCAGTACCACGATGACGCACGCGGGCCCGGACCGGTGACGAAATCTCCTACAGTCCGGAAGCGCTCGCCGCCGGATCGGGAGGACGCGCATCGGCCGGCCCGATGTGCGAAACCGCGAGGGGTGGGCGGGCCCGGGGAGTGAGGGCTATAAACGAAGCTGACGTGATGTCACCACCGGGGGGTCGGGATGGGGCAACTCAAGTCCCTGGAACCGCAGCGCATCGGAGCGGTCTTCCGTCCGCCCTCATCCGTCACCATCCGGCGGGCGATGCGCCGGCTGCGCGGGGTGCCGCTGCCGGTCCGGCGGGCAGCGCGCCTCGTGATCCATGTGGTGTACCTGCCGTACACGGCCAAGACCAAGTTCCTGCTGATCAGCCTTGCCGCTTCTGTCACGCTGCTGGGACTTGCCGAGGCCGGCGGAGCACTGGTGTCTCCGGCCGGAGCGGACCGGCAGTGGGCGTGGAACCACCACCTGGTCGACAACAGGGAGCCGAGCAGGATCAGTCTCGCCCTGTTCCAGGACCCGGCAGGACTGATCGTGCTGGCGGTCGTCCTGGTCACGCCGATCTTCTGCTGTCAGCAGGTCAGGGCGATCGCCGACTTCGTCTCCATGAACGAGCGCAACGGCGCTGCGGAGCGCCTGACCCCGCGCCAGATCGTGCAGCTCGACCGGCTGGTCGACAGGACCAACACCTGGTTCGCCGCACTCGGCCGCCGGGACATCTCGGGGGCCGTCGCCGTGGCCATGGCGGCCGGCGCAGCCGGGCTGTACGCCTTCGTCAACAACCACGGCCTGATGCAGACATGGAATGTGACGGCACTCCCTGATCCGGTCTGGCGCTCCGAGGTCTATGCCGGCTGGTGGGCCAATCTCCACACCCACCCCGAACTGGCCCTTGCACTGTGTGCGATAGGCACCTATGCCTTCTACTTCCTGGCCAAACAGCTGGCCGTGGGCGTGATTTTCGCCGTCTACCTGAAACGGTCCTCCGCACTCGGCTTCGGGGTGACCCCGAACATGAACTTCGACAGTGACGGCTTCTCCGGGCTGCGGACGCTGCGCCAGTTCATGCTGTGGACCTACGGCTCCGCCCTCTCCCACATGGCGGGCCTGCTGGTCCTCTTCACCGTCTGGCTGCCCGCCGCGCCGTGGATGCTGCTGGCGGTGGTGGGGGTGATGGTGCTGGACATGCTCGTCATCGTCTACCCCTCCTCGATCGGCTACCACTTCGCGCTCGCCGTCAAGCAGAACCACGTCAAAGGGCTGTACGAGAGCGCCCGCCCGCCCGCCGAGCGCGACGCGGAGATCGCGAAGGTGTGGTCCTCTCCCGTGCTGCCCGTCGCGACCCGCAGAGCCATGACCGGCATCACCCTCTACCTCCTCGTCCCCGCGCTCCTCTCACTCGTCCCTGGACTGTACGCACGACTGTGACCCGAGCATCGTCGACGCCGCGGCACGAGAACGCGGTCCCGGCGGTTTCGGTAAGCGAAGGCGGAAGGGCGGACCGGTCCCCACGACCCGGTCCGCCCGCGGGGTGGGGGGCACCCCCCCGGGGGGGGCCCCCCCCCGAGCCGGCCGACCTAGCGGGGGTGGGGGGGTACGGGGTGGCCCGCCCCCCCCGGATGTTTTTAAAACAGGGGCCC